>NZ_JBJXBN010000002.1:0-297397 GCF_046116915.1 Collinsella sp. wc0583
AATGGTTCGATGTCTGCCCGGATGCGACACTGAAGTAAGTGTCCATCCTCGCAGTATCCGGTTCTCAAGGTGCACGCTTTGCGGCTGATCCGGTCTCACCGGGCCGCGCGGCAAGGAGATATATTGCCAGACCGGAGGGGCCCCGTGGGCGGGAATCTGGCACTCCATATTTTGTTCACAAATGAATCGATCCTTCAGTTGTTCCACTGAAGTCATGTCTGAAGCATCGGCTTCTGGTATTGGCGATGACCAGCTGGTTTATAGGTGTTGAGGCGTCGGCCATCTCTGCTGGGCTACTTTACTCTAAAGACATTAGGTTTTGGTTTCCTGTCGGTAAAAGGCTGGTTTTGGCCGCCAGGCGTCCTTATATATAGAGAAGATCTGGTTCGAACCCGCGTCGCGACAACAAAAAAGCGACCGGCATCCGCCAGTCGCTTTTCTATTCTATGGTGGGCCGTCAGGGGTTCGGGCCCGCTGCGCGGGCGACCGCTGCGGCGCTTTCGCGCCTTGCGCGCTGCGCTGGCAAACGCTCGCGCGTTTCCTCAGCTCCGCGCCCTTTCGGGTTCGAACCCATGAAGGGGCGACAAAAAAGACGGCCAACCGAAGTTGACCGCCTCAACAATCTTTGGGTGGGCCGTCAGGGGTTCGAACCCTGGACCTTGGGATTAAAAGTCCCCTGCTCTGCCAGCTGAGCTAACGGCCCGCGGGTGGCATTGTACCACGGTCTGGGACTATTCCCAACTCCATTGGCCGTTCTGGAAAATCACAACTTCGCGTCCATCGGGCGTAATGCCTACAATATCGATGTCGTCCGTGCCAATCATAAAGTCGACGTGCGTGCTCGAAACGTTGACGCCATGCTCAATGAGCTCCTCTTTGGACATATCATATCCACCCTCAATGCACTCGGGGAAGCCGACTCCCAGTGCAAGATGGCAGCTGGCATTCTCGTCATAGAGCGTGTCATAGAACAGGATGCCGCTTTCGCGAATCGGCGTGTTCTTGGAAATGAGCGCAACCTCTCCCAGATGAGCAGCGCCCTCGTCAGTATCGATGATACTTGCGAGTGTCGCCTTTCCCACACGGGCGTCGTAATCCACCACACGACCGTTCTCGAACTTGATCCAAAAATCGTCGACCTTGTTACCGTGATGGATAAGCGGCATTGCGGAATAGACGATTCCGTCAGCACGCATACGATCGGGCGAGGTGAAGACCTCCTCGGTGGGGATGTTAGGGAAGAAGGGGTGACCGTCGGGGGTCTCGCCCTTACCGCCGGCCCACTCATGCCCCTTCGTCATACCAATTACCAGGTCGGTTCCATTCGAAGCGGTATAGCGCAGACAGTCAAAACGATTGTCGTTTAGGAAGCGCAAGTTCTTTTCGAACGCCGCGTCATGAAGCTCCCAGTCGCTCTCCGGGTCCTGGCCATCGGCGCGAGCGGTGTGCAGAATCGCATTCCATAGTTTATAGATTGCAACCTCATCGGCGTCTCCCGGGAACACCTCGCGCGCCCAAGCCACGACCGGAGCGCCGGCGATGCACCACGGATTGATGTTGTAATCCAGTCCACGGCGGAAAACTTTGCACTGCGTATTCCTCGCCTTGGATGCCGCGGCCGGCTTGGCTGGATCGATGCCCTTGAGGGCTGCAGGATCCGCACCCTCAATAAAGATAAAGCAGGCACCGTCCTGGGCCAGGGAATCCAGCTGCAGGCGCTTCCACTCGGGCGTCTGCTCAAAATAGCTTTTATCGACATGCTCGTACGTGAACCTCGTCACGGCGTCATCGGCCCAAATGACCGTCACGTGACCAGCGCCGGCGGCATAAGCCTCCGCGACCACCACGCGGGCAAAAGGCGCGCACTCGACCGGAGACTGAACGACGACCTCCTGGCCGGGCTTGACGTTTACGCCCTTGCGGACGACCAGGCGCGCGTAGTTTTTAATCTTGGGCTCCAGGGCCTTCATGCCCTCCAAAGCCTCTTCGACCGTTAGGGCAGCTCGAATCATGTGCCACTCCATCTATCTATAGAACAGTAAAAAGGCGCGCCGCAAAAACGACGCGCCTTATATCTTAGCGATATGTATGGATACAAACGCTACTTCTTCTTGGAGTCCTTCTTGTCCTCCTCGGCAGCCGAGCGCTCGATAAGAGCGTTGAGCTTGTTCTCGGACATGCCCTCGGCCTGCGCGCGGTACATGTTGCGCAAGGGACGAATACGAACGAAGTCGTAGATAAAGTCACCCAGGATGATGACATAGGACAAAACGATGCCGACCATCTGAACAGGACTGGACACCGTGCCGCCGGGAGCGAAGTAGAGCGAAGCCCAAATTGCCACGACGAGTACCATGCCGATGGCGAGCACGGCCCACCAGATACGACGGCGCTTGGTGTAGTCCTCATCCTGCTTGAGAAGAATATTCGACACCGTATAGATACGATCCTCGCGAGCACGCTGCTTGGCCTTGCGGGCGCGCTTCTCCTCCTTGGAAAGGCCTTCCAGGTTTTCACCCTTCTCGAGCTCTTTGCGGCGAGCTTTAGACGAAGCCGGCACGACGCGAACGGAGCTCGCTGCTTGGCGGGCGGGTTTAGCAGATGCGGCGGACTTGCGCGCAACCCCGGTAACCTCGTGGGATTGCGTGCGCTTGTTCGTGGCGCTACGGGTACTCACTTATGCGTTCTCCTTCATGCTTGTGAACTGGGAGCCCGTGATGATCTGGAAGGCCTCGCGATAGCGCTCGGACGTGCCATCGATGACCTCGGCGGGCAGATGCGGGGTCTCCCCCGTCATATCCCAGTTGGCCTTGAGCCAATTGCGGACGAATTGCTTGTCGTAGCTAGGCTGGATCTTGCCCTCCTCGTAGCTGGCAGCAGGCCAGAAACGACTGGAGTCGGGCGTGAGGCACTCATCGATTAGCGTGACCTTGCCATCGATGACACCAAACTCGAACTTGGTGTCGGCGATGATGATGCCACGGGTCGCTGCATACTCGGCAGCAGCCTTGTAGATCTTGAGGGAAAGGTCGCGAATCTGCGTGGCGATGTCCTCGCCCACGATCTCGCAGCAACGCTCATACGAGATATTCTCGTCATGGTCACCGATCTCGGCCTTCGTGGACGGCGTGAACAGCGGCTCGGGAAGCTTGGAAGCCTCCGTCAGGCCCTCGGGCAGCTGAATGCCGCAGACGGTACCGTTCTCGTCGTAGGTCTTCTTGCCCGAACCGGTCAGATAGCCGCGGACGATGCACTCGATAGGAATCGTCTGGGCCTTCTTAACCAGCATGGCGCGACCAGCGAGATAGTCACGATACTCAGCAAACTCCTCGGGGAAATCCGCCGGGTCGATGGAAACGAGGTGGTTAGGAACAATGTCGGCAAACTTATCAAACCAAAATGCCGAGATGCGGTTGAGCACCTCTCCCTTAAACGGAATCTCGTCGGGGAGAATAAAATCGAACGCAGAAATGCGGTCGGTGGCGACCATCAGCAGGTTTTCACCGGCATCGTAGATATCACGAACCTTGCCACGGGAATCCGGACGACGCTCCATCGTTGTCACGTGAGTCACTCCTTACCTAAATACGACAGAAATGCGGGTTTCTTCCCGCACGTTTTCGCAAACACGGAACGGCAGGGACGGGACCCTCCTTCACCGAATAGCGAAAAGCTAGTGCTCCATTGTAGTAGATGCCGCGTCCGCCGTGTGCTCGCGGGGCAGATGAATCGTAAAAGTCGTACCCTTTCCAAGCTCCGACTCCACGGATATGTAGCCATGGTGACGCTCGACGATCTGCTTGGTCACGGCGAGGCCAACGCCCAGGCCGCCAGCTTCGCGGGCGCGGCTGGCATCGGCGCGCCAAAACCGCCCGAAGATGCGCGACAGATCGTCCTTGGCAATACCGATACCGGTATCCGAAACGGCAATACTGACATGCTTGCGGTCACTGAGCACCGACACCACGACCCAACCGCCCTCGGGGGTGTAGCGCATGGCGTTGCTCATGAGGTTGATGACACATTGCGTGATCATGTCGGGATCGGCCTCGACGACATCGTCGTGACCCTGGGTCTCGTCCGCAAAACGCAGGCGCAGATCGCGGTCGACAAACAGGCGCTCCTGGGCATTAACGATGGAACGCACGAAAGGAACCATGTCCACCGGCTCAAGGTTGAGCGGAGCCGTGCTGTTTTCCATACGCGACAGGTCGAGCATCTGCTGCACCAGACGAGCCAGGCGACGCGTCTCGGAAGCAACGGTCTCCAAATGCTCATCGTCGGTGGGATACACGCCATCCTGCATGGCCTCGACCGTTGCGAGCATGGCCATAAGCGGCGTGCGAAGCTCGTGTGCAACGTCTGAGGTCAGGCGCTTCTCGTGCTTCATATCCTTCTCGAGCGAAGTGGCCATCTCATCGAAGGTCTCACCCAGCTGATCGATCTCGTCATCACCGCGCAGTCCCGTGCGAGCCGACAGGTCGCCGTCACGGATTTGCTTTGCGGTACTGGTGATGCGATGAATCGGCTTGGTGAGCATGCGCGACACGAGCGATCCGATAACGACCGAGATGCAGACTGCAACAACCGCGGCGAGGGCCATGGCGTTAAAGGTCTTCTCCCTAAACGCAGAGTCAGCCTTGGTGAGCAGAGCGTCGGAGCCGATGGCCCACAGCTTTACCTGTCCGACATGCTCGCCGGAAGACGTTATGATTTCGACGTTGGCGACGCTATCGGAGTCGGTGGGCGCCGACGAGACCGGGCTATGCGAGGCCTTTTTACCGCTCGAGCTGCTCGACGGTGATTCGCTCTCGCGCACATCGGCGGTCGCACTTGCCGAAGGCCATGAGTCGTCATAGACGACAACGCCCTTTTTGTTGACAACCTGCATACTCAGGTCGTCGGACACCAAGCTCGATGTCGCGACCGTGCGTAGCTCGCCCGCAGTCCAGTTGCCGTTTTCCTCGTACGACGTCGCAAGCTTTTCGGCGGCAGAATTGGCAATCTCGACGATATTGGAGCGCGTGTAATCCGAAAAGACGGTACCCCACACAACGGAGACAACGCCCACCAGCACCAATACCGTCATGAGCGACGTCAGGGCAAAAGCCAAGGCCATGCGCGAGGGATAGCTCATCGCTGGCCGTGAATCGGAACGAGGCGTGTTCCAACTTGCCTTGGAACCCGCCTCGTTCTCCTGCTTATGCTTTTGCCCAATTTCAAAGCGCGCAGGTGTCATATGTGATTTCCCTATTTCTCGTCCGACTTATCGGTCTTGGCCGGAGCCTCGAAGCGATAACCGACGCCGTGAACGGTGTAGAGCCACTTAGGCTTCTTGGGGTCGTCGCCCAGCTTGGCGCGAAGGTTCTTGACGTGACTGTCGATGGTGCGCTCGTAGCCCTCAAAGTCATAGCCGAGCACCTTCTCGACCAGCTCCATACGGTTATAGACGCGACCGGGATGGCGAGCAAGCGTGGTGAGCAACTTAAACTCGGAAGCAGTCAGGTCTACTTCCTTGTCCTCGACCAAAATCTTGTGTCCTGAGATATCGATGACCAGATCGCCAAAGTCGAGCACCTCAACGGCGGGCTCGTCTGCCTGGTGAGCACGACGGAACAGGGCGCGGACGCGGGCGACGAGCTCACGCGGCGAGAACGGCTTAATCAGGTAGTCGTCGGCACCAAGCTCAAGGCCGATGATGCGATCCTCGATCTCGCCCTTGGCCGTCAGCATAATGATGGGGACATCCGAGGTGTCGCGAATGGTGCGGCAAACGCGCTCGCCGGGAATCTTGGGGAGCATAAGGTCGAGCACAACCAGGTCGAACTGGTGCTTCTCGAACTCCTCGATCGCAGACTGGCCGTCGCCGACGCCAACAACCCAGTAGCCCTCGCGCTCGAGATAGGCAGCGACAGCGTCACGGATTGCCTTCTCGTCCTCGACCAGCAGAATCTTTTTTGCATCTGAAGCCATAACACGGCCCCCCTGTCTCAATTAGCTAAGAACAAGCCCATTTTAACGCACCTATGCCCACCGAGCACCGCTACAGTGCGGCGGCTCGGCGGGCGGCACTCACAATTACAACGCGTTTATTCCCCCGTTGGCGCCCTTTTAACCCCTCGGCGCTAAAGAGAGAACAGGCGGGCGGTAACCGTCTCGGGAATTCCTTGGCTATTACGCACCGTGGCATAGGTTAAAAACGTATTCGATTTACCCGCCGTAGCTGGATAATCGCCATATTCGAGAGCGCGGTCGGGCGACAGCAGCGAACCATAGGTTTTGGCGGAGGTATCGATCAGAAAATGCGATGCCTGAACCTTAACCAGATATTTGCCTTTTCTGCCGGCAGCACACGCAAGCGGCTCGCGCGACAGGAATAGGAACGTCCCGTTCTCGTTACCGATATAGGTGCCCATGTTGCCTAGGCTCCCCACGCCGTTATAGGTGGCCTCGATGGAGAACACAAACGTGTCGCCCATATATACGGCCTCGAAGGGAGACACCGATGAGGGAAGGACCAGCTGAGCCCTCTTGGTATTGTTGCCGTCCGTCAGGTCGATCGCCGTCATGCCGTAGTAGACGCCCTCGTCGTTGCGCACACGCGGGGAAATGGTCAAGATGCCGTCGCTCACACGCGGGGCGGATGCGAAGCGGCCCGTCGACTTCCAAATAGTCTCAGGCTTGGACTCGTCGAGCGAGCGGCGGTAGCAATACGAGTCATGACTCGTCTTTTTGCCGCCCGCCGAAGGCATCTTGTACCAAATGACGGACGATTCGAACGCCGTAAACAGCGGCGGGTCGTAGTCCTTGCCGCCTCGGTCGAGCTCGACCACATCGCCGACAAGCGACGCACCTGCCCTATTTTGCGCATAGAGCTTCCATGATGCATTCGCAAAGTTCATCTCGACCCAAGCAAATACGCCATCGCCGGCGCGGACATCGTAAAACGAATACCCCGCACCTTCGACGGGGTCCTCGATGAGCGTTGTGAGTGAACCGTCACCCAAGTTGAGCACACCGAGCGTGTTGGCATGCCGCGCCGATGCGGGCGCCAACATCGCCGCGGCGTAATCGCCGTCGCAGTAGTACAGCAGCGTACCCAGAGGCAATGTCCATGAAGCTGCAGGCTCGAGGTCGATTTCGACGGCCTCGTACTCATCCGTAATCGAGACAATCTTTGAATCGTCCTTGATAACCTGCGGCTCGCCGGCGGCATCATCGCTGGTGCCCGTTTTTTTCGAGCATCCGGCAAGCACCGTGGCAGCGCCCGCGGCAGCTCCACCGAGCACAAAGCCGCGACGCGATATTCCGTTCTTGATGTGATCGACGATACCCATTAGGCAATCTCGGCGCGTGCGGCCTCGATAGCGCGCGTAAGCTGATCGGCGCAAGAGGTCTTTTTCATACCGCAGGTATTACCGGCGAGAACCTCGATCACGCGGTCGGCGGGAGCGCCCTCGACCAGCCTGGAGATGGCCTTGAGGTTGCCATCGCAGCCGCCGGTAAACTCCACGCCTAGCACTTTGCTGCCGTCATCGGAAAGATTGAGGTGGATATTGCGAGCGCATACACCCTGAGGCTTGTAGTCAAAACTAATCATTGAGATCCCCTCTCAGAAAGAAATTTCAGACGTCTATTATCCCCGCCTGGACCGACTTATTATCGCAAGCACCGATTCAACATCCTACGATGCTTGGACTAGTGGGGGCAAGATTAGCAGTCCGCACCCTGTACGTGAACCATGCGCTTCTCCCGATACATATTGTGGTCGGCGACGCGATATACATCGGCCAGCGTATTTCCAGCCGTCTCGACGGTCGCCACGCCAATCGATGCGCTGACCGTCAGGGCCTCATCGCTTACCGCGGCAAGACCGAGACGAAGATCCTGTTCCAGTCCAAGCGCAGACTCGTTGTCAGTATGGGGGCAGACCAGCAAAAACTCGTCGCCGCCAACGCGCATCGGCAGGTAATCCGCACCAGCCACCCGTCGCAGCACGGACGCCGTCCGTCGCAGCAGTTCATCCCCCATCTCGTGACCATAGATGTCGTTGGTCCGCTTGAGATAATTGCAGTCCACCATAATCACGCTCACTGGCAAGCCCTCGTTTACCAGGCTATCTCCGCGCGATTCAAGATAGTTGCGGTTGCGAAGCCCCGTCAGTTTATCTTGGTATGACAGCTCCTCGGCATGCTTGACCATCGATATGTTGTGCGTCGCCACGACGACCGACTCAAGCCGGCCTTGCTCATCGCGATGCTGGGGGACAACCTGTAGCGAGTACCAAGCGCCTCGACAATCTCGCACCTCGGCAGCCAAGTACGGTACGCCCTCCATACGTTCACGAAGCGTACTTATATCTACGAGTTCCACAACCGCGTCGCGGCTTTCGGGGCTCACGATATCCCGGCAGACCGTGTCCATAAAGTCATATGCCTCGTTGTGCTCGGCAAATATCTTTGCTATCGCCGGCGACATATTGATTCCCTCGATCTCGAGGGTGTCGAGATGCAAAAGGAAGGTCGAATCGTAGATGGCGCTTATGGCATTGATAATGCCGAGCTGTTTATCCTTTTCGACCAAATTGCGGTGGTCAACGATATTTCGAGCCAACAGTACCACGACCCAAAACGCAAGGCATACCAAGACGCCGACGGCGACAAATGAAATCCTGTCAGACATGACCTCAGATTTGGGATATAGCGCAAACAGGCGGTAGTCCTTATATGCCGCACGCACGGCGTACCATTTGTCTCCTCGATATTCGATGGGCGTCAGGCCGTCGTCTTTCCACTCAACCCCTGCACTGGTGAGGAGTCGGGCGAGCGACACGTCAGCATCGGCACTGTTGGATGAGACAATCTCCGCATCCTCCATAACAAGCACCGTGGGGCCCTGGTGGAAGGTGCTGTTCGAAAGCACGTCGGCTATGGCATATGAATAGTCGTCCGCCGTATCGGGAACAAATGAGCGGTATGCCAGGGCAACGCCGTCGCCATACGGGACAGCACAGACGGCAAAAACGACACCACGGCGCTCAACGACAGTTGAGTAGGTCACTTTGGAACCTTGATACATCGATGCGACCGGCGAACAGGCCAGCTCCTCTCGCCACAACATGAGCGGATCGCGACCATCGATGTCGTAGTGGGCAGCCATATGGCCATCGGAGTCCATGACCATCAACCCCGAAAGGTTCTCGGCATGGACAAATTGCTCGATAAGGTCGTTGTTAACCTCAACGCGATCAGAGGACAGGAACGTCGCAAACGATTCGACCGCGGCGAGCAAATCGTGCGTCTCCTCGGCTTTTCTCCCCTGTTTGTAGCGGTCATATTTTTCGCAAGCGTTTTCCAAAAACACCATGGTTTCTTGGCCAAACCCAAGCGTTTTTTCGAGGCAGCAATGGGTTCCAACCGTATACAACAAGCCTAACAAGACAGCGCTGACAATAACGCCGATAGCTATGACGGTCAGAGTCTTTCGACGCAAGCGGTGCTCATCATTTGTCATGATTTGCTCCTTGCCCGCCTGTCGTCGCTCCTGTCTTGTAATTGCCCACAATACGGTCAATCGTGCCATCTCGATCCATGGCAAACAATGCAGTATTGAGATCCTTTACGATCGGTCCTTCATAGCTGTCATCAAACGCGACGCCCAGATCGACCGTCATAATGTTGTCGGCGAACACGCGGTAAAGGCCGGGATACTGGGCGACAAGTCGGTCAAGCGGCTGAACGTCCGCCATCCAACAGTCGACATACCCTTTGGCAAGGGCGGCTTTGCAGAGCTCGGCAGAACCATACGATTTGATTTGCACGTCCGGCGAGATTTCCAGATCCCCTGCGAGCAATCGGCGTTCGCTCAACGAGCCCGCAATCACCGCGATGGTCTTGCTTCCATCGAGATGCGCCAAGGACTTGATGCCACTCGTTTTCTTGGCGACAACCGAGACCGTCACGGTTAGATACGGCTCGGTCCAGTAATACTTATCCTCGCGATAACAAGGAGAATAATCACACCACAGGCAATCGATATCACCGTTTTTGAGCAGCCGGTCGCGATCGTTCCAGTCAATATCGACAAACTGTGGCTTAATCCCCGCACGCTTGCAGGCCTCGCGGGCGATGTCGATATCGATACCGGCGTAATCGCCCGTGGTATCGACATACACATAGGGGTCGTTATCCGTAACGCCGATTTTGAGTACCGGGAGATTTTTGTCGGCTTCATTCGAGGAGGAAGAACTGCTTCGAACGGTATACGTCAGGGCGCCCGCACAGGCGGCAACAAGGAGCATGAGCGTAAACGAGACGATGGCGGCTCGCTTGGTGCGTCCGGGCACGCGCCTCCCTTCATCGAAACAGCAGTCGGATTTCATTGTATACCCGGGGCTGATGCGGCAATAAAAAAGCGCCTCACCCAAAATGGGCAAGGCGCCAAAGATTGAAATGCATCCGCAAGCGGTCGAATTAGGTCAACCCTACTCGAAGCTCAACTGCTCCAGGCGATCGAAGACCGTATCGATACGGGTGAGGAAGTCCCACGGATCGAAGATTTCGTCGAGCTTCTCCTGGCTGACGGTGCAGCGCGGATCGGCCTCGAGACGCTCCTTAAAGGTGGGGCCGGAGACACAATCCTGCACCTCGTGCCAGGTGGCCATGGCGTTTTCCTGCACGATAGCGTAGGCGTCCTCGCGGGTGATGCCCGTATCGACGAGGGCAAGCAGCACCTTGGAGGAGAAGATGAGGCCGCGGGTCTTGTTGAGGTTGGCCATCATGCGGGCCGGATACAGCTGCAGGCCGTCGATAACGCGAATGAGGCACTGGAACATGTGGTCGAGCGCGATGAAGCTATCGGCCTGGGCGACACGCTCGGCGGAAGAGTGCGAAATGTCGCGCTCGTGCCACAGGGCAACGTTGTCAAAGGCGACCTGAGCGTTGGACTTCACGACGCGCGACAGGCCGCAGACCTTCTCCATGGTGATGGGGTTGCGCTTGTGCGGCATGGCGGAGCTGCCTTTTTGGCCCTTGCGGAAGGGCTCCTCGGCCTCGAGCGTATCGGTCTTCTGTAGGTTGCGGACCTCGGTCGCGATACGCTCGCAGGTGGCCGCTGTAGTGGCAAGCACGCCGGCAAGGTAGGCGTGGTGATCGCGGCTGATGACCTGCGTGGACAGCGGGTCGTGGACCAGGCCCAGGTGCTCGCAGACGTACTCCTCGACGAACGGCTCGATGGAGCTGTAGGTGCCGACGGCACCGGAGATGGCACCGAAGGCAACGTTCTTGCGGGCGTCCTCAAGACGATCGAGATCGCGCTTGAGCTCCCATGCCCAAGAGCCAAACTTCATGCCGAAGGTCATCGGCTCGGCATGGATGCCATGGGTGCGGCCGGCGCAGAGCGTATTGCGCTCCTCGAAGGCGCGACGCTTGCAAATCACACCGAGCTTCTTAACGTCCTCGATAATCAGGTCACACGCCTGAGTAAGCTGATAGCACAGAGCCGTATCACCCAGGTCGGAGCTGGTCATACCGTAGTGGACCCAGCGGCTAGGCTTGGGCTCGCCCTCGGGAACATCGGCGTCGATATATTCCTTCATGTTGGTCAGGAAGGCGATGACATCGTGGCGCGTGACCTCCTCGATCTCGTCAACCTTCGCCTTCTCGAAGTTGGCGTGGTCGCGAATCCACTGGGCCTCTTCTTTGGAAATACCGATCTTGCCGAGCTCCGCCTGAGCCTCGCAGGCCAGGACCTCAATCTCCTGCCAAATGGCGTACTTGTTCTCGAGGGAGAAGATGTGTCCCATCTCCGGGCGGGTATAGCGATCGATCATAGCGGCTCCTTTTTGGTTATTGGCACGTTGGTCGTAACCCAACCATTGTACCGTGCGCGGGTGCGAGTAGCGATAACGGGCATTAACCTAACATTTTGCCGCAAGAGCGGCCATGGGGACGTCCGCGTATTTGCTTCGCAAATCCGCACCGGCTTTAGGCGCCTGCCGGCGCCTTCGCCTGCTCGCTACAAACGCTTCGCGTTTGCTTTACGCTCGCACCCTGGCGGGTTCGAGTCCCGGCACTTTATTGAAAAAAGCACGGCACCGTAATGGTGCCGTGCTTGTGCTTTTAACTGGAGCGGGCAACGGGACTCGAACCCGCGAGTGTCAGCTTGGGAAGCTGATGCCTTACCACTTGGCGATGCCCGCATATGTGGGGGATAGTATAACGCGGTTGTCTTGTTCGATACAAGGGTGACGATACTTGTTTTAGCTGTGGAGAATCCTCCTAAAAATAGGCCAATTGTGTAGATGAGGACCTGTAGGCTCTTTTATTTACCATTGTCTACCTGCAGATTTATTCCATTGTCTTTCGTAGGCGCCATTTGTCAGATATCGGGCAAGCTTTTGGTCAGGCTCCGGTACTTACCCGCATGAACCTCGGGGGTAGCCTCATCCCAAGCGCCGCGGCCTCCCCGTGCGGCGCACGAGGGATAAGGAGCAGCCATGTCCAACGCACCCACGCACTCTGTCCACAGCGCAATCACAGCAGGATCGCTGCTCCTAGTCCTCTTTTTACTTTTAGGCTGCATGACACCGGATGCCGCGCTCGCCGTCGACGGTTATGAATCGCTCGGATTCCGCACTATCAGCAATGAATGCGGTCCTTTTGAAGTTGGCAAATACGAGGCACAGGATTCTTCGATTGCCTACTGCATGAACCAGGAGCGCTTTGGCCCTAGCACACCGGGCGGACCCTGGCTCACCTACAATCAGGGCTGGGTATGGCTCGAAGACGAATTCGCGGCCATCATCTGTCATGGCTACCCCACCGCCACATCCTTTGGCGGGCATAACCTATCCCCCGATCGAGCACGTGCCGCAACCCAACTTGCTGTCTGGATGCTCAACGGCACCACCCATACCGACGGATCATTCTCATATACAACCGCCCGGGGCGTCACAGAGAGGGGAAATTTTTCCGGCGACAATGAGGTCGTTGCCGCAGCGCGCTGGCTCCACGACGGCGCCAAGTCGGGAAGCATTAAAGCCGCACCGCATCGCGCGCGGCGCTATTTGGGAGCTGTGTCGGGCGGCAGTAAACGTCAAGACATGCTCTACGTGCTCCCGGCCGTCTCCGTATCCTTCCAAAAACAGTCAGCCAACGCCGCCATCACGAGCGAAAACGATACCTACAGGCTCGACGGAGCGAGGTTCGACATCTATGAGAGCGTCGGCGACAAGCGTGTCGGCAGCATCCAGATGGACAGCAGCGGTCGCGCGCAGGCGACACTTTTGCCCAACGCGGCATATTACCTGGTCGAAACCAAAGCTCCGGCGGGTTATATCCCCAGGAGTGACCACATCGCCTTTTCCACCGGCAATGACGGCGGGAATGTCGTCATCGATGAGCAGCCCGGTACCATTACCCTGCGCATCGCAAAGGTCGATGCCGCGACAGGGGCAGGTCCTCAAGTCGGCGCGTCACTTGCCGGCGCTGAGTTCACCTGCGTCTCACAGTCTACCCCGGGCTGGACGCACACCCTCACGACGGATGAGGACGGCCGGGCAACACTTACCGACATCCCCCTAGGCACCTTTACCATCTATGAGTCGAGAGCTCCCGAGGGCTATCTTCCCTCCGATGAAACCTGGAGCTACACCATCGGTGCCGACCAGCCCGGAGACGCGGGCGTCGTTGAGCTCGAGCGTCGCATCCCCAACATCCCCATCGCTTTTGACCTCGAGATTTCAAAGTTCAAGGACTACGGCAATAGCGATGGGTCTGGTATAGAGCAGCCGGCGAAAGGCGTGATCTTCGAAGTGGTAAGCAACACTTCGCAGCAGGTTGTTGGTACACTGACCACCAATATCTACGGCTTCGCATCGACCAAAGACCAGGCTGGAGCATGGTTTGGCGCAGGAGAGCGCCCCGATGGCGTCAGTGGAACCATACCGTATGACCGTGCCGGCTACACCATTCGTGAGGTTGTCGACACTGTGCCCGACGGCTTTAAGCAGGCAGGGGAATGGACTATCACGGCAGAGCAGATCACTGACGGCGCAGAGCTTCAGTACATCGTAGACAACCACGCCCTGTCGACACATCTTCAAATCGTGAAGCGCGATGCTCAGACCGGCAGCGCCGTACCACGCGTCGGGTTCACCTTTCAGCTGCTCAATGGCAACCGTGAACCCATCTCGCAAACATCTTGGCATCCTGCCCATACCGTTATGAATACCTTTACGACCGATGAAACCGGCACCGTCACTCTGCCCGAATCGCTTAACCCGGGCACGTATTACATACGAGAGACTTCCGCCAAGGAGCCGTATCTTGTTGGAGAAGATCTGGAGATAACGATTCCCGCCGACATGAACTTAACGCCCGTCGCGGTCGCCTCGTTTTACGACGACGCAGCAACAGGAAGCATCGAGATCGTTAAGAACGATACCGTAGACGGACACGCCCTTGCCGGCGCTGTTTTTGATATCCGCGCCGCGGGCGATATCGTGCGCCCCGACGGCAGCATTGTTGCCCTGGACGGTGAAACCGTCACCACCATCACAACCGACGAGCGGGGATTTGCGTGCGCGAATCATCTTTCGCTGGGGTGCGGAACTGCCATCTATGAGGTTATTGAGGTACAGGCACCCGAAGGATACCTGCTCGACCAAAGCGCGCACACCATCGAGCTGTCGTATGCCGACCAGGAAACACCCACGGTCAAAGCGCACCTCGATATCTCTAACGACTACACCAAAATCGACATCTCCAAAGTCGATCTGACCGGCAAACAAGAAGTGGATGGCGCTCGGCTCTCCCTCCACGGTGCCGACGGAACCGAAATTGACGCTTGGACCTCCTCCGACAAACCGCATCGCATCGAGCATCTTTTGCCCGGCACCTACACCCTGCGCGAAGCAATGTCCCCGCGCACTTACGACCTTGCTCAAGACATGACGTTTGAAATTGAGGCCACAGGAGAAGTGCAGACGGTAACCGTGAAGGACACACCCATCGAGATCGAGGGCAGAGTCGACAAGCGGCAAGAGATCGCCCGCCCTATCGGTAAGGGCCTCGTCGCTAACGGCGATGGCAAAAACCGGGCCGTGGCACAATCTGATACGAACGGTTCCTTCTCCTATACGCTCGATGCTAAAAATGAGTCGAATACCTGGGTTGATGAATTCACCATCACCGACGATCTCGAATGCGCCAAAGACGGCACTGCCAGGCTCATCGCCATCGAAACCCCTGTCGCGGCTGGGGACATCGACGGTCTTTGCAACGTGTGGTACCGAACGTCTCCAGTGGGAAGTATCGATACGGGCGAACAGGCCAATGCAACGCTCAGCGACGGGCATGACAACCCCTGGCTCAAAACGGACGAGGTCAAAAAGCTCCTAGGTGACGATTTGCGCATGGTCGATTACGACGATTGGCATCTTTGGAAAGCAAATATTCCAACAACGGAATCAGTCACCCTCGAGGCAAAAGAGCTCGCTCTTTTGGACGATACCGCCGTCACGGGCATTCGTCTTGAGTACGGGGCCGTATCGGCCGACTTCACGACAAGAGGCGCTGCAGAATCTTGGACCCGCGAGGACCTCAAAGACGAGCATGACGACCTTGATGATGTGAACGCCGTCCTTGACTCGGATATTCACGGTGCCGTCATCCATATGCAGGCCGCGTCGTCTTACACGCCTCAGACCGCACTCGCCAACAGCGCTCGCGTTGACCTCTGTCGCAATGGCGGCGGTAGCAACCTCGAATCACATGACGAGGATCGCGTCATCCAGCGATGCGCCATGCCGCAAGATTTACCGGCAACGGGCTCCCTTCCCATTGCCGCCTGCCTCACCGCCTTCGTGACCTCCGGCGCCGCGGCAATCTGGTTTGCCCATCTAAAGCTGGCGTCAAAACGTCGCTGACGCAATAAAAAAGAGGCGAGCCCGTCTCCCGGCTCGCCTCTTATTCGTTCGTGGCGAAATGGCTATTCCCCAGATGCAGACCCACCGTCGATGAGCGCTTGATCGGACTCGGAGATGCCATCGGCTCCCAAACTCTGCTCGTGCTCCACTTCTTCGCTAATCGTGGACTCAGGCGTTGAGCCTTTAACGCCCACGATATACGCGGCCCCGAAACCAAGGACAATGGCGATCAGGGCCAAGATGAGATAGACGGGCCAGTGGCGCTTGATGTACGAAAACACGCAGACTCCTTATAGGTCAACCTACGAACGACGAATGACCTCGGTCACGACCTCGGACACCGTAGCGATATTTGTCGGATTGACGTTGTACGGCAGATCGTCCTCAGTGTGAGCGCATGCCAAACGTGGGCCGTCGACGCCGGCAATGGTAAGGGCGCGTCGGCTTGCCTCGAGAGCAGCATAGGCATCGGTCTTGGCATAGGGCATCTCAAATGCACCGCAATCGACATGGAACGACTTGCACACCTTGTTGACCAAGTTCATGATGCGTCGGTCACCCTTGAGCAGCTGCTGCTCGCCCTCGACCGTCACGACCGAAAGCCTACCGGCACCAATGGACTCAAGGTTGATAAAGAACACGCCGCGGAGCTTGTCGCGATGCGCGGCCAGGAACGCCTTCATGCCGGCGCCGTCGCAATCGGAAGCGCCTGTAGCCACAAACCAGATGTCGTGGCCAAGCAGCTCGTCATCGCCCATGGAGGCAACGGCAGCGAGCATATCCTCGGCGGAAGCTCCATCGGAAGACGTGGCACCGCCCTTCCAGCCGTCGTCGTCATCCTCGAAGTTATCCCACGAGCCGATACCGCGACCAGACTTCTTGGCGTCGTAATCATCCTCGACACCAAGCCAATCGCTCATGCTGTCCTGCTCGTTTTTCTTTTTGCGACCGAACAGACCGCCCAAGCCGCGCTTTTGCGGCTTGGCGGCCGGAGCGGCAGGAGCCGAGATAGTCTCAAGCGGCTGAACATCCGAGCTGACCGGCATGGGGGGAACAACCGGAGCCGATGTGGGCTCGGGCCCCTGTGCCGTCGCGAAGGGATCGTTAACCTGAGCCGAAGGGTCGGGAAGGTCGAACAGCGAGGTGCGCGAGGCGACATTGGCCTGCTGCATCGAAGGCATCGAGGGATCGGGGACCGAGGCCAGCGGGGACGCAGAGGGCATGGGAGCCGGCGCGGATGCCGGGTCGGGAACGTTCATGTTCGGGCGCGGCGACGCCTGAGACGAGATTTGAGCCATCAGAGCATCGACCGTCTCGGCCTGCGACGGAGCAGCATTGGCAACCGTGGCGCCGGGATCACTCGGCGCGGGCATGGTGAAGATCTGCGTAGAGTAGGGCCTCGACTCATCCGCCTGCGGAGCTTCGGGGGCCACGGGCTCAGGCTCTTGCTCGGAGCTGTCCGCAGCGACCTGTTCCGCCACAGATTGATCCTCGACCGTATCGGGCGCAGCGGGCTCGTCCTCGACAGGAGCGGAAAGGGGCTCGGCGATAGCGGTGCCCTGCTTCTCAAACGTCATCGTGGCATCAAACGACACAGTGCTGTCGACCGGCTGTTGGGTTTCGAAAGTCGCCGTCTCCCCGGCAACATCCGCAGGCGAAGGCTGCGGCGCCTCGAAAGACGTCGTGGCGTCGGCAACATCAACAGATACCGGCTGCTCGGCGTCGTTTTGCTCAAATTCCTGTGCCGCGCGCTCGCGCTCGGCCTCGTCCGCCTGTTGCTGGGCTGCAGCCTCGCGCTCGGCTGCCTCGCGGGCAGCGGCGCGCTTTTCCTCAAAGTCGTCAACGAGTTTCTTGCCCTTTTCGAATGCCCCCTTAAAGAAATGGGAGGCGCTGGCACCGATCGAAGAAAACGCGGAAGCGATATCGGCATGGGGCGTCGTCACCGGAAGCTCGGCAGAAAAATCGGTGTCGCTCTCGTAGGACACACGCTGCGGATACGCATCGTAGTCGTCCTCGGTATTATCGAGCTCCTCGGGCGCCGGGGCAGGCGCCATGACGTCCAGACCGGCTGCGGGATCGATAGCAGTCTCCGCATCGGCTTCCGTCTCGACGGCATTGGCCTCATCGGGCTGCGCAGCCACGACCGGATCGGGCTGGGGCGCGGGCTCGAACGTCGGTTCCTCGCCCTCTTCGTAATCGAGCGTGCAGGACTCGGGAAGCATGCCCAGGGCACGGATGGCATCCGAGCCAAATCGGATGTTGCCGGCGGCATTGCGATAAAGCTTGGGCTTGGGCTCGGGCTCCTCAGCCGCGGCAGGCTCGCCTGCCGACTCGGCAGTGGACTCGTCCGCAACGGGCTCCTCGTCCGGAATATCTTGGACCTGGGGCTCGGGTGCGATGACGCCAATCAGGGTCTCGTCGGCAGAAGCACCTTCGAATCCATCGATTTGCTCATCAGAAGCCTCGCCCTGCTCACCCTCGGGAGCGACCGGCTGGCCATACTCATCCTCGGTATAGGCAGGCTCTTCGTACTCGATGGTGTTGCCGTAGTCGTTTTGCTGCTGGGCCGCGGCATACTCGGCCGCCGCACGCGCCATCTCCTCGGCGCGACGCTTCTGCTCGCCAAAATACGTGTCAAACGGAATATCGTCAGGGAACTCGTTCTCACCCTGATAGGGGGCGACGTTATCCATGACACCCAACATGGCGGCAACAGACGACTTGTTGCAAACCGAGCCGGACGTGTAGGGAAGAACAAAACGATTGGAAATAATATTGGCGGCATTGGCAAGAGCCACGAGAGAGGCAAGGATCGCGACAATCCACAGCAGGACCTTCAACGCGCCGGGAAGCGGCAAGATGCGCAGGATGGCAATAGCCGCGGGAGCAATCGTGGCAATCGGGAGCAATTTGGCGATCAGCGCTCGGTACGGCGCATAGGGCTCGCGAGCGAGCAGTTCGGCGCGCGGGGAGTCATAGTGCGCGACAACGACAACCGGGCGATTGCGCGGAGAGGCAAGCGGGCCCGACGCCTTGTGGTAGGCGATGACATTTTGGCTCACACCGGTCTTTCCCAGGCGCGAAACCACGGGACGCCCCGTGCGTTCGAGCACGTAGAGCACGGCGCCGACAATGGCCAGCAAGGTGCCGACCAAGCCGATACCGCCACCGATGCCCATCAGCAGGGCGCCGGCAAACGCCAGAATACCGGTAACGGCAAACGCCAATCTGCTGGGCGCGGGAGCATTAAATTCCTGCACCTCGGGGTCAAAGCCGTGGTTGCGGAAAATCTGAGCGATATCCTCGGCAGCCAGGCGCTCTTCTTCACTGCACGCCGGCGTAATGCCGGTGTTCTGCAGCAGGTGGTTAATATAGTTCTGGGTGTTCGCCATGTGCGCTCCACATCCATAATCCGACAAATAGGCCCAATGCATGCACATTAGAACCGTATATAGTCGAAAGTATACCCCGAGCGAGCGCAAACGACCGAATTCGGGCCATCTTAACGCCGCGAGCGGACAAGGATATAGCCTAATCTCCATATCGGACTAAAATCATGGCATCAAACACCTTCCCATGCGAGGATTCTATGACGGCAAGCGATACAACCGTAACGAATAAAAATGGGGCGCCGGAACCCGGTTTCGACAAGACCGCCCAGCGCATCCTCAATCTGTTCTTTGTCCTCAACAGCTCTCCCGAGCCATTGACCACAGAGCAAATTGTCCTGGATTCCGATCTTGGCTATGGGTCGGGCAATATCGACTCGGACAAGCGCAAGTTTCGCCGCGATCGCGAAAAACTCCTCGAACGCGGAATCACGATCAAGGAAGTTCGCGCAGCAGGCGCCCAAGAAACCGAAGAAAGCGCGTGGACCATCGATCGCGAGCACACGTTTGCGGCCGGTGGCCTCATCACCGCAGACGACGCGGACATCTTGCTCGACGCTATCGACCAGACCCTTGCGACCGGTTCGGCCGCGTTTGCCACGCCGCTTGCAGACATACGCTCCAAGATCGCCTACCTCACCGGCGCATCGACCGCAGAAGAGCCTCCCGCCCGTCGCTTACCCGCCGTCGCTGCGGTGTGGAGCGCTTTCGCCGAACGCTGCGCACTGCGCTTTTTGTATCAAAACGGGCACGGGGAGCAAAAAGAGCGCACCGTCTGCGTATACGGCATGTTTGAGCACGAGGGTGTGGCGTATTTTTGCGGACTCGACAACGCCACCGATGAAATCAGGACGTTTCGCTGCGACCGTATCGTTCGCGCATGGCGCCCCTCGAAGGCCTACTCCATCCCCGCCGACTTTAACCTGAACGATCGCCTGTTCTTCGAGTTTGATTTTGCCGATTGCAAGCCCGTTATGGCGACCTTTTCGTTTGCCCCGCAAGCCCAGGCCGACATGGTCAGCGGCCTAACGCGCGGTCGCGGGGAGCTCACGCACACCGAAGAGGGTTGGACCTGGACCGTCGGCGTGCGCGACCTTAATGCCGCTGCCTCGTTTTGTATGGAGCACGCCATGGACGGCATGAGACCCGTTGCCCCCGATGCACTTAAACTGGCGTGGAACCACCTCATCGAAAGGACGGTGCACGAGCATGCCCGCGCGTAAACTCACCAGCGAGCAAAGGCTCTCGCGTGCGATTGACATCATGGAGGCCCTCTACGCTGCCGGTGAGACCGGTATGACACGAGGGGATATCTGCAGCCGTTTTGATATCACGGGTGCGGCGCTCGACGAAATTATCGATATCGTCTCGACCCTCGCTGACCGTGAGTCGGGCGCACGCATCATCTGCGAACGCCACGGCGAGTGCATCATCCTGACAGGCGATGCGGGGCGTGTGCTGCCCTTGCGCCTAAGTGCCGCCGAAGGTGCCGTGCTCAACCACGAACTCGAATCGATGGGAATCGACTCTCGGGCAGCAGAGCGTATCCGACACGCCCTCCTACCCGAGAAACTCGGCTACAACCAGCGCGTCGTCGATACCGTTGCCCGAGGATCGCACTGGCAACAGCTGAACTGCGCGATTCAAGACGGCGTTCGATGCCGCATCATCTACCGTTCGATGGACGACACACGGCCGCGTGAGCGTCTCATCGACCCCCTGCGCATCGCGACGCATGGCGACCAAACATATCTGATTGCCTGGGATGTCGAAGTTGATGCGCAGCGCTCCTACCGCATGGACAAAATCGAAGGCCTTGCCCTTACCGACGATTCTGTGGAGCGCCACACATCCGCGTCCTTGTCCCTCCACGAATCCCTTTCCCAAGCGGAGCAGAGCGCAAAACTCCTCATGCCGCTCGACATGGCAGAGCGCCTAGACTGGGCCGGCATCATGTCGATTGAGCCAAACGGGGCAGACATGGCGACGGTGACCGTGCGTTATGGGTCAGAGCACTGGCTGTTCTGCCAGGTAATCGCAGCGGGCGGAGCCATCCGCATACTGGATGACCCCGCCTCGGCAAAGCGTCTATGCGATATGGCGAAGAGCCTGACCTGCCCGCTTTAACGGCGTCGCTCGTGGCGTGCACGCCACAGCTGCAAATAATGACCGATCTGCGCCGACTCGATACGCTGGTAGGAAGTCGTGGGCAGCGACGTCAAGAACTTCTTGCCGTAGCCCTTTGTCACCAAGCGCGGATCTGCCAAGATGAGCACGCCGCAATCAGTCGACGAGCGGATGAGACGGCCGGCGGCCTGCTTGACTTCGAGCACCGCCTCGGGCAGCGAGTAGCGCGCCCAAGCGCGGTCCTCGCGCAGGTTGCGCTCACACGAAAGAGGATCCGTGGGGCTCGAGAACGGCAGCTTGGGGATAATGACGCAACGCAGTGTCTCGCCGCTGGCGTCAAAGCCCTCCCAAAAGGCCTTGAGCGCAAAGAGCGATGAAGTCGGCTCGTTGATAAACCGATCGCGCAGACGACGTGGGGACGAGTTACGCTGTTGGCAATTGAGTTCCAGACCCGCTCGCGCCAATTTGGGCTCGACACGGGCATACAGATCCTCCATATCGCGCCTGTTAGTGAAGAGCGTGAGCACCGATCCACCCATGGCGAGATGGGCATCGACCAGCACGCACTCGAGCGCCGACAGATAGCGCTCACGATCGCGCGGATCGGGAATGTCCCCCGCCACGACCACGGCCATATTCGAGTCAAAGTCATAGCTCGAATCCAGGTGCAGCGATGAGGATGTCGACGCACCGATGCGATCAAGGCCGACGGCATGGTTGAAATGCTCAAAGCTCTTGGACACCGTCATGGTCGCCGAAGCGAAGATGGCCGTGTGCACCTCGGGCAACCACTCGTTCGCCAGGGCCTCGCCGATATCGATGCGCTCGGCGGTCATAGACTCCCCGCCCGCACGCAGCCGACGGTTAACCTGCAGCGAGTACACGTAGTGCTCATCCGTGCCTTCAATGATGAGCTTGAGATTCTCGACCAACTCGTGCAGACGGCGCGAAATGTCGCCCAGGTCGACGACGACCTCGGGCTTATCGGCGGCGACGGCCTGCACCAGCGCGTCTACGCTTTTATCCGCCTGGCCCAGCGCATCAATTGCGGTATGGGCCGACTGCAAAAAATCGTGCCAGTCATCCGACACGCGCAGCTCGGGGCCAATCCACAGATTCGCGTTGTCATAGCCCCCGCGGGCACGGCGGCCAAGCTCGTGCACGCCATCGAACACATCGGCAATCGCCATGCTCGCGCGGGCAGCCGTCGACGTCGCCTTGGCAGTAAGACCCAGGTAGAGCGTAGAGCCCTCCGAGGTTGCCAAATCGCGGGAAACCTGGCTCAGCGCACCGGTGCTCGAGCCACCCAGGCGCTCAAACAGAACGCGCGATTCATCCGCCGACACCACGCGCGCCCATTGACGGCGCGCCTCGCGCTCGATGGAGTGGGCCTCATCGATCACCCAGTGGCGAATCGGAGGCAAGATTCTGCCCTCGGCCGCAACATTGCGGAACAACAGGGAATGGTTGGTGACCACCACATCGGCATGCGCCGCGCGGCGGCGGGCGCCGTGGACCAGGCATTTATCGGGGAAAAACGGGCATAAGCGACGGGCGCACTCGCGCGAGGCCGTCGTAAAGTCGGGACGGTTGACGCTGCGCCAACGAATGCCGAGCGAGTCGAGGTCGCCATCGGCCGACTGACACACGTACGCCATGATGACCGCGACCGCCGTAAGCGTGTCGGCAGGATCACGCTTAGTCGTAATTTCGACTTGGCTACGGCTCATGCGCTCAAGCTTGCGCAAGCATGGATAGTGGTCATAGCCCTTGAGGGCGCAAAACGATAAGCCTCCGTCCAGCTGATCGGCAAGTTTGGGCAGCTCATGATACATGAGCTGGTCGGCAAGATTATTCGATTTAGTCGCGATACCAACCGTGATGTTGTTGCGGCGTGCGGCCTCGGCAAAAGGCACCAGGTAAGCCATCGATTTGCCGACGCCCGTCCCCGCCTCAATCACGCGATGCGTTCCCGTAACGAGCGCGTCACGGACCTCGAGCGCCATCGCGATTTGCTCATCGCGCGGCTCGTACGTGGGATACATGCGATTGACTAGGCCACCGGGGGCATAATCCGCCTCGATCTCTTCACGGCTCGGCATCTTAAGGACCGGCAACTCGTCCGCATCAACGCGATCGTCTGCACGATCGGCCTTGAGCACGTCAGCACGAGCGGCGCTGAGCGAAAATATCGAACCCGGGTTCTGGCCGGCCAAAAAAGAAAAAATGGGGCGATAGGACCAAGGCACGTCCGCGTGCATGTCCGCCAAGCGCGCCATAAGGCCCGAAGGCAGGTCGGTAAGCGCAACCAACAGCACGCGCCACACACCGCACAGGGCATCAACGTCTGCGTTCGCGCGATGCGACACCGAATCGCACCCAAACAAGTCGGCCATAAAAGACAGCTTGTGCGAGGCCAAGCGCGGAAGTGCGATGCGCGACAGTGCCAGCGAATCGATCCAGATGTCGCTGACGTTGACACCGCCCTTGACCGACTCGATAAACGAACGGTCGAAGGTGGCGTTATGCGCAATCACCGGGCAGCCGCCGACAAAATCGGCGAGAGCGGCCACGGCATCGACGGCCGATGGGGCATCCACCACATCGGCGTTTGTAATGCTCGTGAGTTCGGTAATCTCGGCGGGAATCAGCTGCTTGGGGTGCACGAAGGTATCGAACCGGTCGACGATCTCGCGGCCCGAAAGACGGGCAGCCGAGATCTCAATCAGTTCATTGTCCTGCACCGAAAGACCCGTGGTTTCGGTATCGAGGACGATAACATCTTCCTCGATGAGACCAAACGATTGGGTTTTGGCACGCTCGGCAAGCGTGGCATAGGAATCGATGACAAACTGCGGCGTTCCCGACGAAACAGCGTCCTCGATTAGCATGCAACGCCCGCTCGACGAAGTCCCATACGAATCAGACTGTCACAGACCTGTGGGAACGTCATGTCATCGGTGTGGCGAATCTCATCCGGATACAGCGACGTATCGGTCATGCCGGGAATCGTGTTGGTCTCGAGGATGACGGGGCCATCCTCGCTCACGATAAAGTCGCTGCGCGAGATACCCAGGCAGCCGAGTGCCTTATGGGCAGCACAGGCGAGCTCCTGAGCACGAGCATAGTTCTCGGGCGAAATCTGCGCCGGAATGCGATGGATATCCGTGGGGTCCACATACTTCACGTCCAGATCGTAGAACTCGCAGTCCTCGGGCTTACGGATCTCAACAATCGGCAGGGCGCGCACGTCATCCTCGCCGTATACGCCGACGGTAATCTCGGTACCCTCGATGCACTTCTCGACCAGCACTTTGTCGCCGTACTCAAACGCCTTGGCGATTGCCGCGGGTAGCTCGGAGGGCTCATGGACCAGAGAGATGCCATAGCTGGAGCCGTTGACGGCGGGCTTTACAAAGCACCGCTCGCCACAAATCTCGACGATACGATCGATATCGACCTCGTCGCCCGCCTCAAGCGCCAGGCCGGGGGCAATGGGGATGCCCGCCTTGGCATACAGAAGCTTTGAAACCTCTTTATCGGCGCCACATGCGCTGGCGAGCACGCCTGACGCCGTGTAGGGGATACCCAGCGTCTCCATGGCCCCCTGCATGGCGCCATCCTCGCCGCCGGCGCCGTGCATGGCGATAAACGCCACGTCGAAGCCACCGGTCGCCATAGTCACCATAAAGCCATCGGCGGCGGTGTCGAGCAGCTCCACCGAGGTGTAGCCGGCCTCCTTCAGTGCCACCACGACATTCTTTCCAGAATTGAGCGAAATCTCGCGTTCGGCGGAATGGCCGCCCGCCAAGACCGCTACGTGCATGTTCTCTAGGCTTTTACCCGGCATGGGCAGACTCCTCCTCTATAATTCCTGCAGCTGATACCATATTGTAGCGATACCCTCTACGTTTCCCCAAAATCGAAAGGCTTCCATGAATCCCAGGACTAAATCTCAAGACATTCGCGACTTGAGCCAAAACGATATTCGCGAACTTGTCGCCGAACTCGGCCAACCCGCTTTTCGCGCAAAGCAGCTCATCGAATGGGTTTTTGAGAAGAACGTTTGTTCGTTTGATGACATGACCAACCTTCCCAAGGCCTTCCGCGAGCAGCTGAAGGAGGCATTTGCCTTCGACACGCCGACCGAGCTCGCCAAGCAGGTGTCTAAGGATGGCTCTCGTAAATACCTACTCGAGTACCACGACGGTATCTCCGTCGAGACCGTCGGCATGCCTCGTCGCAACAAGCTGTCTGTCTGCGTATCTACCCAAGCCGGCTGTGGTATGGGCTGCGCTTTTTGCGCTACCGGTCTGAACGGCCTCAAGCGCTCACTGACCGCTCAAGAGATCGTTGACCAGGTACTGCATGTTTCCAACGACTTTGGTGAGCGCGCGACGAGCGTCGTGTTCATGGGCCAGGGTGAGCCTTTCGCCAACTACGACGAGGTCCTCAAGGCACTGCGTATTCTTAATGACCCCGATGGAATCGGTATTGGAGCACGTCATCTCACTGTCTCCACCAGCGGCGTCATTCCTGGTATTCGCAAGTTTGCCGACATTCCCGAGCAGTTCACGCTCGCCGTCTCGCTGCACTCTGCCATTCAGTCCACGCGCAATAAGCTCATGCCGGGCGTTAAGAAGTACACGCTTTTGCGCCTTCACGAGGCCCTTCAGCTCTACACCGAAAAGACCGGCCGCCGTCCGACATACGAATACGCCATGATCGAGGGCGTCAATGACACCAACCCCGAGATGCAGGCGCTCTGCGACTTCTGCGAGGGCACGCTGTGCCACGTCAACCTGATCCAGCTCAACGATATCGAGGGCAGTCCTCTCAAACCGTCACCGATTCATAAGGTTGAAGACCTTCAGCGTCGTCTTGAGTCCCGTGGCATTGAGACCACGATCCGTAACTCTCGCGGCAACGATATCGACGCTGCTTGCGGCCAACTCAAGCAGCGCTTCAAGGTTCAGAAGAACGCGTAGGGGAGACCAACCTAAACGTTTCATGTGAAACATCGAACAGCCCCGGTTGCTTAATTGCAACCGGGGCTGTTTCATATCTATCGCTAATTCGCATCGAGCGATTGTTCAACAACTTTTTCGAAAGAAATAAGGGGTCCTTGTTCTGGCGTTCAGACAAGGACCCCTTAAAAAAGGCTAGTAATTGTTAGGTACCTAAAAGCCTACATTTTCCCATTGATGGTTAACCCAATCTTGATTAATCTTGGGATTCTTAGTTACCTGAGCTGTACGCATAGCGACATCCTCAGTCATAACATCCATTTTCTTTTTGGACGTATCGACGATATCTTGCGCTCCGCGAAGCAGACGACCACGCAATTCATCGTCTGTTGCGATCTTAAATCCCGCAAACGCACCAACCGCTACAGTTGCAGCCAAAGCAAGAGCAGTCAGAACTTTATTCTTCATCCTGATCTCCCTGGTCAAATTGAATCATCTCGCCAAGAATGCGAGACAGCTCTTCCTCATCCTTAAACTCGATCTCGATTTTATTCTTGCCGCGCGAGCTCTTGACGCGAACGTTCGTGTTAAACACCTGACGCAGAACGCGTGCAGCCTTCTTAAAAGACTGAGGCGTTGCAGGGCGAGGTGTTTTAGGCGTCTCTCCGGCAGAAAACAGTGGGGCAAGATTTTCTGTCGCACGGACAGACAATCCCTCTGCAACAACCTTCTCAGCAAGATTAATGCGCGCATCTTCATACGGAACCGCAAGAATTGCACGCGCATGACCAGCAGTCAGTTTGCCTTCGAAGATCATCTGCTGAACTACCTCTGGAAGATCAAGCAGGCGCAACGAATTGGTGATTGCGGAACGAGACTTGCTGACAGCCTTTGACAAGGCTTCTTGAGTCATACCGCTCGCATCGATGAGCTGTCGATATCCCTTTGCCTCTTCGACGGGGTTAAGGTCAGAGCGCTGAAGGTTTTCAATCAGTGCGAGTGCAAGCATCTGCTCATCATCAACATCTTTAATGATGACGGGGAGCTCCTCAAGACCCGCAAGTTTCGAAGCCTGATAACGGCGCTCACCCGCGATAATCTCATAGCCATTACCGTGCTTGCGCACAAGAAGCGGCTGAAGAACGCCATGCTCCTGAATTGACTCACTCAACTCTCGAAGCTCGGTCTCGTTGAAGTGAATTCGTGGCTGATTTGGGTTCGGAACGATGTCTTCGATTGGAAGCTTAGTTTCCGAAACGGCATTTGATGCTGACGCTGCAGATCCACCAGTCTCATATTCAGCTTCTGAGACCAGTGCATTGAGACCACGACCCAAGCCGCCGCGCTTCTTAGGACTAGGCACGCTTAATCACCTCTTTAGCAAGGTTCATATACGCCTTTGCGCCCTTGTTCTGTGGCGCATAGGTAATTACTGGCTCTCCGAACGAGGGTGCTTCTGAAATTTTAACTGTGCGTGGAATCAAGGTCTTGAATGCCTTGTCACCAAAATACGATTGAACCTCTTCCACAACCTGGTTCGAAAGCGATGTACGCGAATCGTACATAGTCATGAGCACGCCATAAGTATCAAGGCTCTTATTAAGGCGTGTTTTAACCATCTTCATCGATTCAAGCAGCTTTGTGACACCTTCGAGTGCGTAATATTCGCATTGAATAGGAATCAAAACACTGTCTGCTGCTGTTAACGCATTGATGGTCAGCAAACCAAGCGATGGCGGGCAATCGATGAATATAAAATCAAACTCATCCTGAACAGGCTCAAGCAGATCCTTTAAGCGAGTCTCACGGGCAATCGCACTGACAAGTTCGATTTCCGCACCCGCAAGCTGGATAGTTGCCGGGATTACAAATACCTTATTGCAATTTGTATCAAGAACGAGCGATTCCGCCGGAACATCGTTCAGCAATGCATCATAGATGCAGTGATCGAGTTCTTCTTTTTCGATTCCAAAACCACTCGTACTATTACCCTGCGGGTCAAAATCGACAATTAACGTCTTTCGGCCCAGTTCACCCAACGCTGCTGCAAGATTTACAGCCGTGGTGGACTTACCTACGCCGCCTTTTTGGTTGATGATAGCAATGACACGCGTGTCTTTTGCACTCTTAGAACGCTTAACGTCGCGAAATCCCACGGTCCCTCCTGGTGTATTTAAAGCTGTTGAATGGAGGATGTTTCACGTGAAACAATCCGATTCGGCATCGATTGTTATGTTTCACGTGAAACATAACAATCGACACTATCCATTATGTTTCACGTGAAACATCTAGGCAAGCGGATTCTTTTTTGCCATGCCATTAGCACGAGGAAGAGAAACCGAGGCATGACGAGTCTTTTTAAGGATAATAAATTCACGGTGACCCAGACCATTCGGCAAATCAAGGTCGTCCGTCATAAGCGTGGTAAAGCCGCATATCTTTGCAGCAGCAATACCAGATTGAAACTCTTCATCAGATGGATTCCCCTTCGTAATAACAAAGAGACCACCATCTTTTAGAAAAGGAGAAGCATATTCAACGAGAACCGGTAATGGTGCGAGCGCACGGGCGGTCACAACTGAAAATTGCTTCTTATGGGATCGAGCATATTCCTCAAGACGATCGTGAACGGCATAAGCATGCTTGAGTCTAAGCGCACTAACAAAGGAGTTAACAGCATCTACTTTCTTGCCAACGGAATCGATATAGGTAGCCTTTCGCCCACTTGCAATAGTCAACGGAATACCTGGAAATCCAGCACCGGTACCCATATCAAGCAAAGCACCTTCAGGAGCTTTATCAATATAGGGCAGTAAAACAAGTGAGTCCAGAATATGAAGGACGGCTGCATCATCAACATTCAGGATGCGCGTTAGATTAGTAGTCTTATTGGCCTCCAGAACAAGATCAAGATGCTTGATACAGACACGAAGGCTCTCGTCGGAGACCTTCAAAGAATAGTCTTTGCGATACGAAATAAGACGGCCCAGCATTTGGCTTGCCTGCTCATCAGTTAAAACAAACAAGACGACTCCTTTCTGACAAAAATCAGTGTATCGAGAACTTTTGACAAAAAAAGGGGACGTGGAAACCACGTCCCCTTAGCATAGACTCGAGAAGATTATCGAGCAACAATCACAACATGGCGATCGGGGTCAGAGCCCTCAGAATGCGTGTCGACAGCATCGTTACCACGAAGGGCAATATGAACCAGTCGACGTTCGTAGGCATTCATAGGCGGCAAGGAAACACTTTTATGAGTGCGAATAGCGCGCTCGGCAGCGGACTGGGCCATAGAAGCAACCTTGTCCTGTCGCCGGCTCTTATAACCTTCGACGTCGACGACGACCGGATACCTAAAGCCAAGCTTGCGACTCACCAACAGGGAGAACATAACTTGAAGAGCATCGAGGGTACGTCCATGACGGCCAATGAGAACAGCAAGATCAGGAGCAGTTACGTCCAGGATCAACTCGCCCTCGTCACCCTCATACTCATCGATGGGTGAGTTCGCCGCATCGAAGTGCGAAAGGATGGAACGCAGAATGGAAATAGCCACATCGGCAATGGTGTCGAGCTCCTCATCGGTCAGCTCTTCACCAGCCTTGTAACGCTGTGCAATCTCGGGATAATCGCCCGCGACCCGCGGGGCAACCTCCTCAAGCATATCCTCGACGATCTCTTCAGACATAACGAACTCCAAAAGTTAGGTACCTAAATAAGAATACTATCCCACTACTTCTTCTTGTGCGGACGCGGCTTCTTCTCGCGACGGGTAACCTCGACCTGCAGCGGAGCGTTCTTGAGGCGCTCCTCCTCATCGGCCTTAGCCTTGTCGATAACCTTCTGCGTCACGAAGATCTGCTGGATAACCTGCCAGGCAGAAGACACATCGTAGTACAGCAGAACGCCGACGGGCAGGCTCCAGCCCATCCAAAGCATCATGACGGTCATGACGACGGCCATCATGCGCATGCTCTGGGCCTGCTGACCGGTCTGATTGCGAGACATATACAGCTGCGGAATCAGGGTCAAGACAGCGAACAGAATCAGGCAAACCAGTGCAGGCAGCGCAACCATAAAGCCATCGGCAAAAGAAGCGCTCGGCGTGGTGGTAAGGTCAGGCAGGATGTTGAAGAACGAGAACGTGCCGTCGCTAAAGTACTGCGGCAGGTTACGCAGCAGCGTAAACAGGGCGAACAGGACAGGCATCTGGATCAACAGCGGCAGACAACCAGCCATGGGGTTGAACTTGTTCTCGCTGTAGAACTTCTGCATCTCCTCGGCCTGACGCTGGGGATCGTCGGCATAGCGCTCCTGGATCTCGAGCATCTTAGGCTGCAGCACCTGCATGCGAGCCGTCGACTTGGTCGACTTGAGCATAAGCGGCGTCAGCAGCAGACGGATGATGACCACCAGGATGATGATGGACAGGCCCCAGTCGACCGCAAAGGTCTGGATGAGCTTGAGCAGCTCGAAAAGGATGTTAACGATCCAATCCCACATGTAAGTTTTCCTCCGATAGCGAGTGCCCGCTAGGGCACAGGGTCATAACCGCCGACGTGCAGGGGATTGCAGCGAGCGATGCGCCTCACGGCAAGCCAGCAGCCTCTCAAAACACCGTACTTCTCAATCGCCTGAACGGCATATTGCGAGCACGTTGGGTAATAAATGCAGGCGTCAGGCAATAAGGGCGAAATAACCTGTTGATATATGCGAATAGGAGCGATGGCAACACGTCGCAAAACGTGATTGCTCATCGCTCCTCCCCGGCAACGCCGGCGCGTTTCATAAGCGAACGCAATGCCTTGTCCATCTCCTGAGGCGAAGAGATCCTCGTCTTGGGAGTAGCGAACAAGATGATGTCATAACCCGCAACGGGAAATCCGCAGCTGCGGGCGGCCTCGCGCATCACACGCTTAGAACGGTTGCGCACGACTGCGCAACCGAGCCGTTTAGCACCAACGAAGGCGACCCTTCCGGAGTCGCCTTCGCCAACCGATTCACATATGGTCATTCGAATCAGAGGGTGATTGAAACGACGCCCCTGACTGAACACATGCTCGAAATCTTGCCGAGACTTAATAGTCTTCATGCGAGATGTGTGTATCGCTGCTAGACAGTGAGACGCTTGCGGCCCTTGGCGCGGCGACGGGCGAGCACGGCACGACCACCCTTGGTGGCCATACGGGCACGGAAGCCATGGGTCTTGGCACGCTTACGCTTATTAGGCTGATACGTACGCTTCATCTTAAGTTCCTCCTGCTGCATTTCGAGTGTCCGCGGGAGCGCGGACGCAGATATAGACACGTGAGCTTGAAGATTGTAGGGAAATCAATGTTCAAATGTCAAGAAATCAAAGGTAAAAGGTTGCGTAGTTCACACGGTTCCCCCATAAGCTCAACCGAAATTTGCGCCGCATTACAACTTTTCACGATATTTCATCGAGTTTTCGACAGGTCATGTTGGCAATGTTGAGAACTTTTCGCCTGTTTTCCAAAGTTTTCAACAGGTTTTGAAAAGTTGTCGAAAGATGAGAAACATTGCACGGTGAGCTACTATTTGTTCGAAACCTTTTGAAAGATTGCGAGCGGCATGTCTGACGACTTTTACACCATGGTCGATTCCGGAGACCCGGCACCCGACAACGAGCACATCACCGGCGTGCGCGAAAAGCGTGGCGAGGAAGAGCAGGCCGCTGCGAAAACGCAGACTGCCATGTATGCCGCACGCATCGCGGTCTATGACGACATGCTGTCGACGCCGCGCGTCATCGTCATCGAACCTAAGGACGTGCGCACCTATCTGGAAGAGACAACCAACACCGTCTACCAGTGCATGAAAGAACAGGGCGGGCACATCTCGCTCATGGTTATCCGCGAGATTGTCGAAAACTTTATCCACGCCCACTTTGCAGAGCCCATCATCTCGATCCTAGACGGCGGCGACACCATCCGATTCGCAGACCAGGGACCGGGGATCGACGACAAGGAGCGCGCGTTCGACTTTGGCGTTACCAGCGCAAACAGCAACATGAAACGATACATCCGCGGAACCGGAGCCGGGTTTCCCATGGTGCAGGAGTACCTGGAAAACGCCGGCGGCGCTGTATCCATCGAGGACAACATGGGCAACGGCACCGTGGTCACGGTAAGCCTGAATCCCAAGCGCGTACAGGAAATCGAGCGCGCCGGAGGGCGAGGGGCCGCCGTGCGCCCCGAGACGGAGCAGCCGGCGTATCCCCTATCCAGCACGTTTGCACAGCAGCCCGTGGCGCAGCAGATGCAGCAGCCTGGAAGTTTTCCCATGCAAGACCCCCAGACACCGCTGGGCAACCCAGTGCAAAACATGCCGGAGGGGATAGGCTCGGCAGATCCGGACACAGGCGCCGTGCAGCAGACGGCGGCCATGCCAAACGTCGCGCAAATGGGCTACCAACCGTACCCACAAGGGTATCCTCCCCAATATATGCCGCAGCAGGGATATGCCCAGCCGTATCCACAGCAGTATCCTCAGCCGTACCAGCAGCCGTATCAGCAGATGCCGCAGGGAAACCTCAACCCCTGGACTCAGCAGATGCCGCCGCAGCCTTACCAACAGTGGCCGCAAAGTTTTCAACAGCAGATGCCGCCCATGCAGAGTTCTCAACAACCAGCAGCTCAAATGATGTATCCTAATGCGGCGAATCAATACGCACAACCGCAGTCGGACGTGTTTATAAGCGAACGCGGCAACGCTGCATTAGGGTATCTGGCCCAACATCAAGAGTGCGGCGCGACGGACTTGGCGCGGGCGTTTGGAAACTCTGCACCCACCTGGTCGCGCACGCTCAACGATTTGGCGCAGACGGGCTTGATAGTCAAACATGGGCAGAAATACCATCTGACCGAAATCGGAAGCGCTCGCGTGCGGGCCCAAGATTAAGGAACGGGAGAGACAGTGGACGAGGAAGCAAGCATCATCCTGGGGGATGCCATCGCCTTTTGTCAGCGCGACGGCCAAGATGCGCGCCTCATCAACATGCTGGGGCAATCGCGTGCTGTGAGCCTGACCGAGGACACCTTGACGATTGAGGCCCCCTCACGATTTGCCATCGCTCAGCTCAAAAAGCATCAGCCGACCATCGAGGCGTACCTGGAAGAGATCGCCTTTGCACCGATTGCGCTCAACATCGTGGCACCACAGGGCTCCGCGGCAGATAACGCCGCACCCGCGGCACCCGTCGTTCCCCCGGCGGCGCCAGCTACCACCACAGTGTCGGCTCCCGAGCATCAAATCGGCGATGTTTCCCGTGAAACCATGCCCACCGTCTCGACGCCGGCGGCCCCCATGTCCGCTGCCACACACATGCCTATCGCGCACGACGCAACACCGGGCGAGAATTCGGGCATCGCAATCAAAAACACGCTTTCGGCCGACGATTTCCGCCGCATGATGAACCAGATGAAAGGCGAGGCGCCTGCAAAGAGTGCAAAACCAGCCTCCACATCGCCCATGAGCGTCCCCGCAGCTGCGGCACCGATCGAGCAGAACACCGACGGCGCGCCGCTCGCGGCCAACTCGAAATTCACCTTCGAAAACTTTGTCTACGGCCCAGAAAACAGCCATGCCTATCGCTCAGCCCTCAAGTTTGCCGCGCTCGCGGACGAACGCGGCACATGCACATCCCTGTTCATCTATGGCAAATCGGGGCTGGGCAAGACCCATCTGCTGCTCGCCATCAAAAACGAGCTCGCCGAAAAGTCGCCCGAGATCAAGGTAAAGTACGCCAACTCACAGGCGTACCTCGATGACCTGATGACGGAGTTCGACCGCCAAAAGAAGAGCAACGCCCCCATCATGCAGGCATACCACGACGTGGACGTGCTCATCATCGACGACATTCAAAACATCATCGGCAAGCGCGCGAGCGTGGACTACTTCTTCCAGCTCATGGACGAGTTTATCCGCAACAACAAAAAAGTCGTCATCGCAGCCGACCGTGCGCCCAAAGACCTGAGCATGGACGAGCGCCTTACCAGCCGTTTTAATGCCGGTATGCTCTGTTTGGTGGCGGAGCCCAGCTACGAGATGAAATACAAGATCTTGCAGCGCTACTACGAGAACACGATAGCCGCCGCACCCGAGGCGGGTGACGACTCGCTGCTGGCGGCCTATGGCGGCGATGGTGGGCATCTGACCGACGAGCACTTTAAGCACATGGCAGAAGTCTCGGGAACCAACATCCGCGAACTCGAGAGCTTCTGCGAACGCTGCGCCGGCGAGGCAGGAGACCGCGAACGCGAGGGCAGCGAGCTCAGTTTCGACGACATCGACGCCATCGCAAGTCAGTACTTCGATACGTCGGCCAAAAAGATCAACGTGCAGACGGTCCAGTCTGTCATTGAAGAGCAGTACGGCGTGACGCACGAGGAGCTCATCGGCCCGCGCCGCAACGCCAACATAGCCAAAGCCCGCCATATCGCCATATATCTGGCCATCGAGATGTGCGAGATGACGACTACGGCGGTGGGCGCGGAGTTTGGCAACCGCAACCACTCAACCGTCAGTACGAGCTATAAAAAGGTTCAGAAGATGATTCAGGAAGACCGCACCATAACCGAGGATCTCAAATCGCTGCGAGATAGAATTACACTGCGCTCGTAGGGAAATAGAGACACCTGTTGAAAACTTGTCGAAACGCCGGGCATAACGTGTCTAAAACTCGCCCCAAGGCGACGAAAAGTTTTCCGCAGGTTTTGAACGTGGAAAACACGGTCGGTTGCGCACAGGTTGCTGTCGATTCTCTTTTTGGGGTTGACCAGCGCTTTTGGGAGTAATCAACAGTTTCGTCAGTGCTATTACTATTATTAAGATATTTATATCTATAGAAAGGTATTAAAAGATGAAGTTTACCGTCAGCCAAAGCTCGCTCACGCAAGCCATTGGCGTCGTTATGAAAGGCGTCGCTTCGGCATCTACCCTTCCCATCCTGTCGGGCGTGCTCGTTAAGGCGCAGGACGGCATCTTGGAATTCCAAACCTCTAACTACACCATCTCGATTCGTCATCGCATTGCCGCGCATGTCGAAGAAGAGGGCGAGATGGTGATTCCCTGCAAGATGCTCTCGAACATTACGAAGACCCTTCCCGACGCCCCGGTTACCTTTGAGCTCTCGGAGCGTCAGGTGCTGATCGGATGCGAGAAGAGCTCCTTCCGCCTCAACACGCTCGACGCCAACGATTTCCCCGAGTTCCCCGCCTATGCCATCGAAAGTGCGGTGGAGCTCCCGACCGATATCCTGTCCGAGATGGTCAGCCGCGTGTGGCGCGTCACTTCGACTGATAAGGCCCGCCCCGTCCTGGGAGGCGTGCACATGAAGGTCGAGAACAACACCGTGCGCCTGGTGGCAACCGACTCCTTCCGTCTGGCTGTATGCGACACCCAGGTCGAGACCTCGACGCTCGAGGGGTCCTTTGAGCTCAACGTTCCGGCCGACGCCTTCAACGACGCCCTGAGCATCATGGCCAGCCAGGCGACCATCATGATCGGCGCCACCGACACCCAGGTTGTCTTTGAGGCCGGCAACACCACCTACGTGTCGCGCCGTATCGAGGGCGTGTACCCCAACTACAAGCAGCTCATCCCCGATTCGTGCGTGACGAGCGTCAAGATCGACGTGGCGGCTTTTAATGCCGCCCTCAAGCGCGTGGCGGTCATCGCGAGCGCGAACCCCGCAGTCAAGTTCGAGATCGATGTCGAGAACGGCCAGATGGGCCTGTCCTCCATCTCCAATGACCAGGATCTGGCGCAGGAGACAATCGATGTCGAGGCCGAGGGCGAGTCGGGCACCATCGCCTTTAACTACCACTACATCTTTGGCTGCCTCAATGCCCTATCCAAGGAGAAGGAGATCACGCTGGAGCTCAAGAGCTACTCGCAGGCGGGTATCTTTAAGTCCTACGACAAGATCAACTATCTGTACCTGGTCATGCCGGTTCGCATCTAGCGCTGCGCCATGACCATGTTTGCCCGCAACCTTTCCGTCGCGCGCTACCGCAGTTTCGATAGCTACCGTCTTGACCTGGACGAAGGCGTGACGGTGCTTGCGGGACCCAACGCGGCGGGAAAGACCAACCTTATAGAGGCGCTGCAGCTTTTGACGAGCGGCGCCTCGTTTAAGCATCCCACCGCTACCGAGCTCGTGCACGACGGCACGGGCTCGTGCAGGCTCGAGTTGAGACTCGAGGGCGATGGCCGCGTGCTCGATATGGGGCTGGGCGTTGAGGACGGCAAGCGCTCGTTTAGCCGTAACGGCAAGAGATGTTCGGCCGCCGGCGTGCGCGGGGTTTTGCCGAGCGTGCTTTTTTGCCCCGATCATCTGGATATGGTCAAACGCGGTGCCAGCGTGCGTCGGGCCGCCCTCGACGACTTTGGCGTGCAACTGAGCGCCCGTTACGCCGACCTGGCGAGCACCTACGGGCGTTGCGTGACGCAGCGCAACGCCCTGCTCAAGGAGTCCTGGTGCTGCCGCGAGATGCTCGGCGCATGGAATGACTCCATCGCTCGCGCCGGGTCCGCCCTGCTCGTGCATCGTTTGGCCCTGCTCGACCGACTGGCAGGCCATGTGCGCGCCGCGTATGGGCAGGTGGCGTCCGGTGAGGACGCAGGCGTGTCCTATGTGTCCACACTGGGGGATTTGCCTCAAACCGAGGGGCGCGAGGAACTTAAGGGCTGGGCGTACGAGCATATGCTCGCGGCCCTCGATGAGCGTGCCGATGAGGAGATGCGCCGCGGCGTGACGCTTGTGGGTCCGCATCGCGACGAGATTGAGTTTACCGTTGCGGGTCGATCTGCCCGTTCGTTTGCCAGCCAAGGGCAGCAGCGAACGCTGGTGCTTGCCTGGAAGGTGGCAGAAGTGGCCGTGGCGCGCGATATCCTGGGCACCGCGCCACTGCTGCTTTTGGACGACGTGATGAGCGAGCTCGATGCCGGGCGTCGAGGCGCTTTTCTGCAGCTGATCGGTGATGACATCCAGACGGTCATAACCACCACCAACTTGGGGTACTTTACTGATGACCTGCTTGAACGAGCCAAGGTGGTGAGCATGGGTGAGGCGTGCTAATTACGAGCGCGAGAACGGAACGGTTGCCTTTGGCGGCTTTTTGGATGCCGAGCGTCAGCGCATCCTGGCGGCCGCGACACCTGAGCGCCGCGCGCAAATGGAGGCTGCCGAGGAGTCGCGCGCGGTCTATCGTGCCTGGAATGCGGTGTGCTCGGGCACGCGCGAGGGACGCCACGTGACGGGCCTACGCTACCTGCCCGAGTCCAATGAGCTGCTGGTGTATCTCGATTCGCCCTCGTGGACGCAGGAGATGACGCTGCTGCGCGAGATCATCCGGGCGCGCATGGAGCGGGCCGGCGCGCATGTGGACGGCCTGGTGTTCAAAACGACCGCGCTCGGTCACACGCCGCCGGCTGCCAAGGAGCGCCTGCGCCCGGCCGTGACCGAGCGACCGCCGGTTCCGCACGCCGATCTAAGCGAAGCCGAACGCGGCGAGATCGAGCGCCAAGTGGCGCCCATCGAAGACCAAAAACTGCGCGAGGCCCTCGAGAATGCCATGAGAGCCAGTGCCGAGTGGGTCAAGGGCGTGCAAAGCAAGAAAGAGCCTTAAATCGCATCTGGTGGCCTTGTAGAGCCAAATACCCTCGCTCCCGAGGGTATTTTTTTACGATAAACTAGTAAGGCTGTACACATTTTCTTAGCTGAAGGAGGACGTGTGGCAAACGAAAACGATTACGATGGCGGCGAGATTAAGATTCTCGAAGGTCTCGAGGCCGTTCGTAAGCGCCCGGGCATGTATATCGGCTCGACGAGCGCCAGCGGCCTGCATCACCTGGTGTGGGAGATCGTTGACAACTCCGTTGACGAGGCCATGGCCGGTTTCTGCACCGAGATTCACGTGACGGTCCACGCCGACAACTCCATCACGGTCGTCGACAACGGGCGAGGCATCCCCGTCGACGAGCATCCCATCAAAAAGATCCCGACGCTCGAGGTCGTTATGACGATCCTGCACGCCGGCGGTAAGTTCGATAACTCGGCCTACAAGGTCTCGGGCGGACTGCACGGCGTGGGCATCTCCGTCGTCAACGCACTGTCCAAGCGCGTGGTCGTGCAGGTGCGCCGTGATGGCAGCGTCTACGAGATGGAGTTCTCGCGCGGCAAGACCGTCAAGAAGATGGAGGTCGTGGGCACCTCGGATTCGACGGGCACCACCGTCAGCTTCTGGCCCGACGACGAGATTTTCGAGACCTGTGTCTACGATTTCGATACGCTGCACAACCGTCTGCAGGAGACGGCGTTCCTCAATAAGAATCTAAAGATTGTGCTGACCGACGAGCGCGAGGCGACTCCCCACGTGGAGGAGTTCTGCTACGAGGGTGGCATCATCGACTTCGTCAAGTTCCTCAACGACGGCAAAGACGTTCCCGAGGCCTTCAAGGAGCCCATCTATATCGAGGGCAAGTCGGATCCGGATGCGCCCGTGACCAAGATGGGCGAGGTCGAGGTGTCCCTGCAGTGGAATGCCGGCTACGGCGAGAACGTCATGTCGTTTGCCAACGACATCTACACCCCCGAGGGCGGCATGCATCTCGAGGGTTTCCGCACCGCTCTCACCCGCGTGATTAACGATTACGCCCGCAAGCAGAACCTGCTCAAGGAGAAGGACGCCAACCTGAGCGGTGACGACGTGCGCGAGGGCCTTTCGGCCGTCATTTCGGTTAAACTGCCCGATCCGCAGTTTGAGGGCCAGACCAAGGCCAAGCTCGGCAGCTCCTACATGCGCGCGCTCACGCTCAAGATCGTGACCGATGGACTGACCGATTATCTGGAGGAGCACCCCAAGCCCGCCCGCGAGATCGTCAAGAAGGCCCAGCAGGCCTGCAAGGCCCGCAACGCCGCCCGCAAGGCGCGCGAGGCGACCCGTCGCAAAAGTCTGCTCGAGACGGCGTCGCTGCCCGGCAAGCTCGCCGACTGCTCGGTGCGCGATGCCGAGCTGACCGAGCTCTTTATCGTAGAGGGCGACTCGGCAGGCGGTTCGGCCAAGGACGGCCGTCGCCGAGACATCCAGGCGATTCTGCCCCTGCGCGGCAAGATTTTGAACGTCGAGCGCGTGGGTGACCACCGCGCGTTCTCGAGCGACACCATCCAATCCCTGATCACCGCGATCGGCTGCGGCGTCACGACGAGCGCCGGCGACGGTGGCGACTTCGATATCAGCAAGGCGCGCTACCACAAGATCATCATCATGACCGATGCAGACGTTGACGGTGCGCATATCCGCATCCTGCTGCTGACGTTCTTCTACAAGTACATGCGCCCGCTGATCGATGCCGGCTATGTCTATGTTGCCTGCCCGCCCATCTTTGGCATTAAGGTACGCAACAAGATCCATTACGTGTATCCCAACGGCCGCCAGCCCGAAGACGAGATTCTGCGCGACACCATTCAGAGCTTGGGCCTGAACCCCGACGACAACGACGAGGACGGCAAGGCCAAGGACGGCAAGATCACCAAGAAGCGCAAGGGCTATACCGTTCAGCGCTACAAGGGCCTGGGCGAGATGGACCCCAAGCAGCTTGCCTCGACGACGATGGACCCCAAGACCCGTATCCTGCAGCGCGTGTCGATCGAGGACGCCGTGGTGGCGGACCGCGCCGTGCGCGAGCTCATGGGTTCCGAGGTCGGCTATCGCCGTGAGTACATTGAAAAGCATGCGCATGATGCACGATTCCTTGACGCTTAAGAGGAGGTAACGTGGCAGACGATATCAACAACAACGAGGGTATGGACGAGGCCGGCGACGCCGGCATGCCCGATGATCTGAAGCGCCTGCTCGCCCGCGCTGAGCAGGGCGAGGACGGCGATCCGGATTCCTATAACCCCGACGCCGAGGATGAAGAGGATGAGGATGACGACGCCGAGCTCGAGGAGAGCTTCGGTGCGGTCGATCGTGGCGCCTCGGCCGGCGAGGATATCAACGGCGGTCAGCTCCAGATTTCGGAGTTCGGCCGCGAGATGAAGCAGTCGTTCATCGAGTACTCGATGTCGGTCATCACGGCGCGCGCCCTGCCGGACGTGCGCGACGGCCTAAAGCCGGTGCACCGCCGCATCCTGTACGCCATGAACGAGAGCGGCATCTACCCCAACCGCCCGCATAAGAAGTCGGCCTGGACGGTCGGCGAAGTTATCGGCAAGTACCATCCGCACGGTGACTTCGCGGTTTACGAGGCCATGGTTCGTCTGGCGCAGTGGTTCTCCATGCGCACACCGCTCATCGATGGCCACGGCAACTTCGGCAACATCGATGGCGACGGCGCGGCGGCCATGCGTTATACCGAGAGCCGCCTGGCAAAGCCTGCCATGGAGCTGCTGCGCGACCTGCAAAAGGATACCGTCGACTGGCAGCCCAACTACGACGAGTCGCTCGCCGAGCCCGTGGCGCTGCCCGCGCGCTTTCCCAACCTGCTGGTCAACGGTAGTCAGGGCATCGCCGTCGGCATGGCCACCAATATCGCCCCGCATAACCTCACCGAGGCGATCGAGGCCACCTGCTACCTGATCGACAATCCCGACGCCACCGTCGACGAGCTTATGCAGATCATGCCCGGTCCGGACTTCCCCACCGGCGCCATCATCATGGGCAGCGCCGGCATTAGGCAGAGCTACGAGACCGGTCGCGGCTCCATTACCGTGCGTGCCAAGGCTCACGTGGAATCCACCAAGACCGGTCGCAGCCGCCTGGTCTTTACCGAGATCCCTTACATGGTCAACAAGGGCACCCTGCAGGAGAAGATCGCCCAGCTCGTGAACGACAAGCGCATCGAGGGCATCTCGGACATGCGCGACGAGTCCAACCAAAAGGGCATCCGTCTGGTCATCGAGCTCAAGAAGGGCGTCATTCCGCAGGTCGTGCTCAACAACCTGTATAAGTACACCTCGCTGCAGACGACTTTTGGCGCCAACAACTTGGCGCTCGTCAATGGCGTTCCCAAATGCCTGAGCCTGCGCGAGATGCTGCAGCACTACATCGACCACCAGGTCGACGTCGTTACCCGCCGCACTCGCTTTGACCTTAAGAAGGCCCAGGCGCGTGCCCATATCCTCGAGGGCTACTTGATGGCTCTCGACCATATCGACGAGGTCATCAGCATTATCCGTTCCTCGCAGACCGACTCCGAGGCAAGCGGCCGCCTGATCGAGCGCTTTGGCTTTACGCCCGAGCAGACCACGGCCATCCTCGAGATGAAGCTGCGCCGCCTGACTGGCCTGGAGCGCGACAAGATCCAGGAAGAGCTGGACGGTCTGCGCCGCGCCATTGCCTACTACGAGGACCTGCTGGCGCATGAGGAGAAGATCCTGGGCGTCATCAAGGAGGAGATGCGTGAGATTTCGAAAAAGTTCGGCGACAAACGCCGCACCGAGATCAGCCATGTCGAAAAGGATCTGGATGTCGAGGACCTCATCGCCGACGAGGACATGGTCGTGACCATCACCCACACCGGCTACGTGAAGCGCATCCCGGTGGCTGCCTACCGCGCCCAGAAGCGCGGCGGCAAGGGCGTGTCGGGCGTCAACCTTAAAGAGGACGACGTCATCGACGAGATGTTTATCGCATCCACGCACGAGTACGTGCTGTTCTTCTCGAGCAAGGGCAAGGTCTACCGCCTGAAGGTACACGAGCTGCCGGTGGGTACGCGCCAGGCGCGTGGCACCGCGATCGTCAACCTGCTGCCCTTTGAGGAAGGCGAGAAGATCGCGAGCGTCATCAGCTGCCGCGAGTTCCCCGCCGACGAGTACCTGATGTTTGCCACCAAGAGCGGCATGGTCAAGAAGACCGTGATGAGCGCTTACGACCGCAGCCGCCGTGATGGCCTGATCGCCATCAATCTGAGAGACGACGACGCGCTGCTCGCCGTGCGCCGTGTGCGCGAGGGCGACAAGATCATCCTGGCCACCACTGCGGGCAAGGCGATCATGTTCCCCGAGGACCAGGTTCGCGCCACGGGACGCGACACCAGCGGCGTTCGCGGTATTAGCATGAAGGACGGCGTGAGCGTTTTGGGTATGGAGGTTACCAACGGCAACGGCGACCTGTTTGTCATCACCGAGCGCGGCTACGGCAAGCGCACGCCGGTCGCGGACTATCCGGAGCAGAACCGCGGCGGTCAGGGCGTCTACACCATCCAGATGACCGAGCGTAAGGGAAACCTCGCGGCCATGAAGACGGTGGGTCCGCAGCACGAGCTGTTCATCGTGACGGAAGGCGCGACGGTCATTCGCGTCAAGACCGATGAGATTAGCCAGACCGGCCGAGCCACCCAGGGCGTCAAGATGATGACCGTCGACGACAACGACCGTGTGTGCGCTGTCGCCCGCATGACGGCAGCTAAGGAAAAGCCCGAAGGCGAAGGCGCCGAGGCCGAGGCAACGGTCGATGCCGAAAATACCCCAGTCGACCTAGGCGACGGCAACGACATGCCAGAGGATCTCCTAGACGAGTAAGAGGCCCTAGCTGGTAGAAAATATCAGACCCCATATATCGGCGGTCGGCGCACTGCGCGCCGACCGCTTTTTTGAAAACCTCGGGACTCGCGTTCGCCCCGGCCGCACGGCGGCATGTGAAGTCGATCGCGAGTTCCGCACGAGCCAGAGAGCACTTAATGTGCTCTCTGCGCGAGTCGGGACTGTCCGAGCAGGCGACTTCACATGCCGCCGTGCGGCCGGGGCGAACACCCTCCAAAGATTTTCAAAAAAGTTGTTGACGCGCGCGTAACGACTCGTCTAATATATCCCTTGCGCGATGGACCTGTAGCTCAGTTGGTTAGAGCGTCCGGCTGATAACCGGGAGGTCACAAGTTCGAATCTTGTCAGGTCCACCACTTTCTTTCGCAATAAACACCCCAGCGAGAGCCGAGTCGCCGCTGGGGTGTTTATTACTGTCTCCGTGGGGGTTTAGCTCAGCTGGGAGAGCGCGGGCTTTGCAAGCCTGAGGTCAGGGGTTCGATCCCCCTAACCTCCACCATGATGGACCTGTAGCTCAGTTGGTTAGAGCGTCCGGCTGATAACCGGGAGGTCACAAGTTCGAATCTTGTCAGGTCCACCACTTTCTTTCGCAATAAACACCCCAGCGAGAGCCGAGTCGCCGCTGGGGTGTTTATTACTGTCTCCGTGGGGGTTTAGCTCAGCTGGGAGAGCGCGGGCTTTGCAAGCCTGAGGTCAGGGGTTCGATCCCCCTAACCTCCACCATGATGGACCTGTAGCTCAGTTGGTTAGAGCGTCCGGCTGATAACCGGGAGGTCACAAGTTCGAATCTTGTCAGGTCCACCATCAAAACTGTGAAGAGCCTCGAGGCATGGCCTCGGGGCTTTTTTCTTGTGTGTGATAAAACTCATTTTGGTTTTGTGTGCTGTGCGAAAGATTGGGTAGTATAGCTATTCAATGCGGCGAAGGCGCCGCGTGTTAACCGCTACGTACCGGAGGTGTTCCATGGTTCGTGTCGACATAGAGACCATCGTCATGGCCGCCGGTCCCGTGCCATCGCTTATCGTACTTCGCGAGCGCTGCAGCAAATCGGACTCCCCTGCGCCGCTGCGCTCCCTTTCTATCCAAACTGGTTCGTTTGAGGCTGCGGCTATTAGCCGCGGTATCGACAGCGGTCGTGCCGAGCGCCCGATCGCCCATGACCTGCTGCTCGACACGCTTGATGCCCTGGATGCAAAACTCGAGCGCATCGAGATTGTCCGTGCCGAGCCTCCCGTGTTCTATGCGACGGTCGTTGTTTTGGCCGACAGCAACGAGCATAGGATCGATGCGCGTCCGAGCGATGCCATCGCCCTCGCCGTGCGCAGCAATGCTCCCATGTTTGTTGAGGACGACATCATGAACCGCCTGGGGACCGTCTCTCCGGTTGCCGAGGAAGTCGATGACGAGCAGGAATTTGAGAAGTTCGACGAGTTCGTCCATACGCTCTCGCCCGATGATTTTTAAATGACGAGTAGCCATGAGACGGAGTGTGCACTGATGGGTCGCGGCGTTTCAGCCGAGGCCGCCGCCATTGCCCGCGAGGCCCAGATGCGCTCGGAGGCATCCGAGGCCGCACGCATTGCCTATGTGACGCAGGCCCGCACACTTCGCGAGCGCCGTGCCTCCTTTATCAAGATGGTTGCCGCCTCCGCACTTGTCGCGGTAATCTCATCGCGCCTTCGTGGTACAGTTGGTGCGCTTGGGTTTTCGATTTCGACGGGCTTGGTCATCTGGGGCGTGGTCGATGCCGTGATGCTGACTAACCAGATCAAGGTACTCGATAAGCGCGCCGCCGATATGATGCGCGCCCGCGACGCCGCCGCCAAGATCGCTGCCGAGGCACAAGAGATGTAACGACGCCGGACTCGATGGGAAGGTCTAAAAATGGCACAGGATATGCAGGACGCCGGAAACGTCTCCGCCGAGCTCGACGCCATGGTGTGCGACCTCATCGGGGCATTTTTAGACGATCTTGCCGCTGGTGAGAACCCCGGCGTTGTCGTTGCGATCGAAGACGCCGTGTCCAACCGCTATCTGGCGGCACTCGACGAGGACGGCGAGGAGGCATGCCTCGAGGCTGCCACCAACTTTATCTCCGAGCACAAGATGGGCCTTAAGGACGAGGGCCTGGGTCGCATCGCCCGTTACGCCATCGGCTACACCGGTTGTGTCGAGATCGATGGCGGCTACCATGACGCCCTGCTTGTGAGTTTCTTTGAGACGACGCTCGAGAGCGGCTTTTCGGCATACGTACTGTACGAGGGTGTGGGCGCCGGCGATGGTTTTATGTGGAGCGACCCTGAACCTGCAGGCGAGGAAACCCCTCTTATCTAAAATCGCTAAAATAAACGAGTTTTCGGTAAAAGGCTCAAAATTCCCGCCGAACGTTGTGTTGCTGGGCGGGTCGCATACGCGTGCCGGTTGTATATAGATAGAAGATAGGGGAACTACATGCGCGTAGACAATCTGAGGAACATCGCCATCATCGCTCACGTCGACCACGGCAAGACGACGATGGTCGACAAGCTCCTGCGTGCCACGGACGCCTTCCGTGCCAACCAGCAGGTCGAGGACCGCGTCCTGGATTCTAACGACCAGGAGCGCGAGCGCGGCATTACGATTCTCGCCAAGAACATCTCTATCGAGTACAAGGACGTTAAGATCAACGTCATCGACACCCCGGGCCACGCTGACTTTGGCGGCGAGGTCGAGCGCGTGCTGCGTATGGCCGACGGCGCCCTGCTGCTGGTCGATGCCTTTGAGGGCCCCATGCCCCAGACCCGCTTCGTGCTGCGTCACGCCATCGACACCGGCCTCAAGATCATGATCGTCATCAACAAGATCGACCGTCCGGGCGCCAACCCCGAGAAGGCCTACAACGACTGCCTGGACCTGATGGCCGACCTGGGCGCCACCGACGACCAGCTTGAGTTCGCCATGGAGCACGTGGTCTACGCCAGCGCCATGAATGGCTTTGCCCGCCTTGACCCCAACGACGGCAACATGGACATGTATCCGCTGCTCGATATGATCATCGACGACATGCCCGCGCCCGAGGTTGACGAGAACGCCCCGCTGGCCATGCAGTGTGTGACCATCGACCACTCCAACTTCGTTGGCCGCATCGGTATCGGTCGCGTGTACTCCGGCACCATTCACCAGGGCGATCAGATCCTGGTCGTCAAGAACGACGGTTCCAGCGCTACCGCTACCGTCAAGCAGCTCTTTACTTTCGACTACCTGGGTCGCACCGAGTGCCAGGAAGTCGGCGCCGGTGATATCGCCGCCGTCGTGGGCATCGACCGCACCGATATCGGCGATGTCTACACCGATCCCGAGAACCCCGTTGAGCTCGAACCCATCGAGATCGACCCGCCGACCCTGTCCATCGTCTTTGAGGCTTCGACCTCCCCGCTCGTCGGCCGCGACGGCGACATCGTGGGTGCCCGTCAGCTCAAGGAGCGCCTGTTCAACGAGGCCGAGAACAACGTGACCATGAAGATCGAGGAGCTCGAGGACAAGAGCGGCGTCGAGGTCTCGGGCCGCGGCATTCTGCACCTGTCCGTCCTGATGGAGTCCATGCGTCGCGAGGGCTTTGAGTTCCAGGTCGGCCGTCCCCGCGTTCTGTTTAAGAAGGACGAGAACGGCAATAAGATGGAGCCCGTCGAGCAGGCCGTCGTCGAGTGCCCGGACGAGTATTCGGGCAAGGTCGTTGAGGTCTTCGGCACCTCCGGCGGCATCATGACGAGCATGGATACCTCGGGTATCGTGACGCACCTCGAGTTTAAGATCCCGACCCGCGGCATCATGGGTCTTAAGAACCGCATCATGAACGTCACTCACGGCGAGGGCGTGTTCTACCACACCTTCCTGGAGTACGGCCCCTATGCCGGCGAGATCGGCAACCGCCAGAACGGCGCCATGATCTCCATGACCACCGAGAAAGCCGTTGCCTACGCTCTGGGCACGCTGCAGGAGCGCGGCCAGCTGTTTGTTGAGCCGGGTACCGAGTGCTACGAGGGCATGATCGTGGGCGAGCGCAGCAAGGCCGGCGACATGGTCGTCAACATCGCCCGTACCAAGAACCTGGGCAACCAGCGTTCCTCGACCTCCGATATCTCCGTCCAGCTGGTGCCGCCCCGCACCTTCTCGCTGGAGGAGGCGCTGGAGTACATCGCCGACGACGAGCTGGTGGAGATCACTCCCAAGAACATCCGCCTGCGCAAGCGTCTGCTCAATGCCACCGACCGCAAGAAGGCCGCCGTCCGCGCCGGTCAGGTCAACAAATAAGCGCTGAGCTTTATAGCGACTAACAAGAAAGGGCGCCGACCATCGCGGTCGGTGCCCTTTTTTGTGTACAGGGATTGAGTTGGTCTGCACCCCCACAAAGGTGCCTGTCCCCTTTGTGGGGCTGACGGCTAGGCGGTGGGGAGTCCTGGCGTGTTGGAGGCTTGTTGCGGCTTGAGGCGGGCGTTGCGCCAGATGATCTGGATGACGTAGCCGAGCGTAAAGACGAAGGCTACGCCGCTGACAAAGCTGCCCATAAGGGGAAGTGCCGTGAGTACGCCCGCGGCGATACCGCCCATGGCGGCCATGGCGTAGCGGTTCTGGTTGTGTCCGACCATGCGTGCGATCGCGGTGCCCGTAAATGCCGCCGAGACCAGAGCGATGCCGATCACGGCGCACATGAGAGCTCCGGCGAGCGACAGACCTGCAATCGAGATGGTGAGCAGCAGGACGGCGGGAACGGCGGCCACCGTGCCCAAAAGACCGCTCACCCACAGAGGGGTAGGTCGTTGACGAAGCATGCCGGCGGCGCTGGCGGTCGCGCGCGGAAGGACGAGCTCGAGGAGGATTGCGACAAAGCAGGTAGAAAGCGCCGCGGCGACGATGCCGCCGATGGTGTCGTTAATCGTTGAGGTGTCCTCGTTCTCGGTGCGGTCGATCTTGAGGGCTCCGACCTGAGCGCCCTCGGCCCGCTCGGGATCCTCGGAGATGTGGGCGTTCACCGTGCCGGTGATGCGGGCATTTTTGCCCAAGACGAGCTTATCGGCCCAGACCTCGATATCGCCATCGACGGTGCCGTCGATGGTTACCGTACTGCCCGCGAGCGCTGCCGACTTGGCGGAGCCACGCAGGGCAACCGTCTCGCCCATCGCGTAAAAACAGTTGGCGGTGCTACCGGTGTTGAGCACGACGTGCTGACCGGCTACCGTCACGCTGCCATCGATTGCGGTTTTGGAGATATCGATGGTGCGCGCCGCCAGGCGAATGGCGCCGCCTACGGTGCAGTCGCGAATCGATAGGCTGTCGCCTGCCGCGATAATATCGCGGCCGATGGAGGCATCGTCCAGGTTAAGGCTTTGGCCAGCCCAGTACAGGTCGCCCTCGGCGCCAGACGGATTTGAGTCAGCTTCGGTTGCGAGTACGTTGCCCGCGGTGTCTGTGCCGGCGAACGACGCCGTGGGAAGTACGGTCAGCGCAAGCGCAATCAGTACGAATAGGAGGGCGATGCGGGCCTGCGCTTTGTGGCGCTTGGTCGACGGTTCTAGGTTGCAAGGCATAGTGAATCCTTCGTTAGATACTCGGCATATATCTAACAGGGTACCCAACGTGCGAGCGCTCTAAAAGAACCTCTCGGTTGCATTTCGAAAGGTCGTGCCGTGCTATCTACTTTTTGCGATGTAAAAAGTGCGCGATGTCTTCTTCGGTGGGGCTTTTGATGTCAAAGCGCAGCGAGAGCCAGCGCAGACCCATGGTCACGATAACGCATACGACCAGCGCGGCGACATTGCTGACCAAGCCACTCATGACGAGGCTTACATAGCTTGCCGATCCGGCGATGGCCGCGATGGCATAAAAGTTGGTGCGTTGGAAAATGCCCGGAACCACGCCCATAAAGCCGTCGCGCAGCATGCCGCCGCCCACCGCGGTGAAAAAGCCCATCATGATGCAAACGACGGGTGCAAATCCGTAGACCAGTGCCTTGTCTGCGCCGGTTGCCGCATAGATGCCGACCGAGATGATGTCGAGCAGGGGGATGAGTTTGTCGGGCTTATCGACGATTGCCGGGAAGATGTAAATGATGGCCGCCGTGGCGATGGAGAGCGGCAGCGCCATTGGCTGGTTGAGGATGTAGACGTTGCCGACCTGGAGTGTCATGTCGCGCAAAAGACCGCCGCCCAGACCGCAGACTACCGCGAGTGCGACCGCGCCCACCAGGTCGAGCTTGTGTTCGCGCGCAACCAGCACACCCGAGATCGATGCGGCGACAACGGCGAACATCTCGAGCCAAAATGGGATAGCGACCATGGCATCCGAGGCATGTGAGGTAACGGTTATGGCGGCGACGACGGGCAAGATGGGGTCCTTTGAGTTACGGGATTGGACAATGCCCGTACATAGTACATGTTCGGCGACGATCGCGACCCTATTGCTCGGCAAACGGTCGGGACTGGGTACGGTCATAGGGCCCAAGCATGTACATCACCCTCCAAAGATGTCGAACAATGCCGTTTTTGGAGGGTGATGTACGTGTTTGGGGATCTGGGTTGATGCTGAATGCGATGGGGGCGTGGCTGAATAGGAGGGATGTCCAAATTTTGAGCGGAGCTCAAAATTTATTCGGTCGGCTTGCGCCGACCGCGCTGCGCTAAAAACGCGCCACCGGCGCGTTTTCTTTACGCTCCGCGCCCTGGCGGGTTCGAATCCCTCCTCCTCCGCCGTATTTATTTGTAAGGGACTCAAAACAAAAAAGCCCCCATTCCCGGGAGCTTTCTCAACCAAAATGGCGGAGGAGGAGGGATTCGAACCCTCGTGACCTTATACAGGCCAAACGGTTTTCGAGACCGCCGCATTCAACCACTCTGCCACCCCTCCGCGTGGGGTAAAAACAAAGCAGGCACTAAGGCCTGCTTTGGAATTAACTGGCGGAGAGTCAGGGATTTGAACCCTGGAGACGCTTTTGACGCCTACACGATTTCCAATCGTGCTCCTTCGGCCACTCGGACAACTCTCCGTTAAATGCGAAAGTCAGTATACACGAGGAATCGAAAAGTGCAAACAGAAAACTTGGCATTTTTTAAAGCGCTCGCTCCGCACCCGTATCCGGCATGTGCCAGATGAGTACTAAAAAAGCATCCTGACCAGCCAGATCCCGCTCGATGATCTGTTCAAAATAGGTATTCATGAATGACGTGGCAGCGAATTTAAAAATTTTGAGGCAATCGATCGAACCGGTGGTATGCATTTCGTGACCACAACCCTGCAATCGGCGACCTGCGGTTTGACTCAGGTTGTCCTCGCCGCAGCGTATCCTGCTATCGAATTTGTCAAGCTCTTGGTCAGCATTTGGTTGGAATACGCGAGAAGTGCCGTGTAAGCATGGGTATATGTGGAGGTCATGAGGTTGTAGCTGTATATTCTTGCAGCCTGGGAGGTTGAAAGATATTATTACCAAGTCTTTTCCTGCTTCAGGCGCACCTTCACGACCTGAAGCCACATTTGCCCAGAGGAGGTGACAATATGAAGGCTTATGAACTGCTGTTCTTTGTTGACCCGTCGCTCGACCCCGAGACTCGTCTCGCTGTTATGAAGCGTATCGATACCACGATCGCTGAGGGCGCTGGCAAGGTCGACTCCGTTGACGAGTGGGGCAAGCGCAAGCTCGCCTACGAGATCAACGACCTCACCGATGGTGACTACACCCTCATCAACTTCCACGCAGATCCTACCCAGATCGCCGAGCTTGATCGCGTCCTGCGCATCACCGACGCTGTGGTCCGCCACATGATCGTCCGTCGCGACGACCAGGAGTAAGACTGTCGTTTTGGACTGGGCTTGTGCCCCAAGAGGAAGTAGTGAGTTATGAGCATCAATCGAGTGAACATCACCGGTAACCTCACCCGCGATCCCGAGCTGCGCGCCACCGCCGGCGGAACCCAGGTTCTGTCCTTTGGCGTCGCCGTGAACGATCGTCGCCGCAACGCGCAGACTGGCGAGTGGGAGGACTATCCCAACTTTGTCGACTGCACTATGTTCGGCACCCGCGCCGAGGCCGTGAGCCGTTTCCTGGCAAAGGGAAACAAGGTCGCGATCGAGGGCAAGCTGCGCTACAGCTCTTGGGAGCGCGACGGTCAGCGCAGGAGCAAGCTTGAGGTCATCGTCGATGAGATCGAGTTTATGAGCTCCCGTGGTGGCCAGGGTGGCTACGATCAGGGCGGTTACGCCCCCGCAGCTCCCGCGCCCGCAGCACGTCCTGCCGCACCGGTGGCTACGCCGCCCGCGGTCGACGTCTACGATGAGGACATCCCGTTCTAAGGGTTGTTCACCTATTTTTGAGTGAGAGGCGGCTTCGGCTCGCCGAAGTTGCCAAACGAAAGGTATTTTGACATGGCTAATGATTATTCTGCACGTCAGCCGCGTCGTAAGTACTGCCAGTTCTGCAAGGAGAACACTGAGTTCATCGACTATAAGGACACTCAGCTTCTCCGTAAGTACATGACCGACCGTGGCAAGATCAAGCCCCGTCGCGTCACTGGCGCTTGCACGCAGCATCAGCATGACATCGCCAACGCCATCAAGCGCGCCCGCGAGATGGCTCTCCTGCCGTACACCGTCCCCGTGGTTTCCTCTCGTGGCAACCGCGACCGCGGCTAAGAAGGGAGACGCATCATGAAGGTTATTCTTCTCGATGAGATCAAGGGCAAGGGCGGCGAGGGTGACGTCGTAGAGGTCGCTCAGGGTTACGCTGAGAACTTCCTGTTCCCCAAGAAGCTCGCTGTTGCCGCCACCAAGGGCAACCTCAAGCAGCTTGACGAGCGTCGCAACAACATCGCCAAGCGCGAGGCCGTCCGTCTGGCTACCGCCAACGAGACCAAGGCTGCCTTCGAGGGCAAGCAGGTCACCGTTGACGTCAAGGTTGGCGACGAGGGCATCCTCTTTGGCTCCGTTACCGCCGCTATGATCGCTGACGCCATCAAGGATCAGCTCGGTATGGATATCGACCGCAAGCGCGTCGAGCTCGGTAAGCCCATCAAGGTTGCCGGTGCCCACACCGTCGCTATCTCGCTGTACCGCGAGATCAAGGCCGAGGTTGTCGTTCTCGTCGGCGTTACCGCCGAGGAGCTCGCTGCCGAGGCTGAGGTTGAGGAGACCGCTGAGGTCGCCGAGACCGAGACCGCCGAGGTCGAGACCGAGGCTGCTGCCGAGTAGCATTTGCTGCAACGCAACAATCTTGTTCTAAGAAGGGCGCTCTGGGAGACCAGGGCGCCCTTTTATTTTTTGCGCCGGGTGAGTTCATAGCAGTCATTGAGATGCGGTCCCGTGTATAGGACCGTTCATCCGTTTGGTTCGGTGATGATTGCCAAGGCGCGGCTCGATTTATAGCCGTGGCTGATACTATGGATGCTCGCAAGCGATATGAATGAGGATGCTCATGGCATATGACGATAGGGAGACGGGGCTGACGGTCGAGGACCGTGGCTCCAAGTTGGGTCTCCCCCAAAACCAAGATGCAGAGGCCAACGTGCTGGCCGCTATGCTGCTCTCGCCCGATGTGGTCGAAGAGGCCCAGGTCGAGCTGCAGCCCGATGACTTCTACCGGCCCATTCATAAGACCATCTATACCGCGATGGTCGATATGTATAACAGTCGCATCCCCATTGACTCTATCTCGCTGATCGATTACCTGCGAAGCATCAACAAGCTCGATGCCGTGGGCGGCGAGGCGTACATTTTGGAGCTGATGGGACAGACTCTGTCGCTCGTCAACTGGCAGCACCATGCCGCCATCGTTCGCCGCGACTCGATGCTGCGCGAGCTGATTGGCGCCACCAACGAGATCAACGCGCTGGCCTACAACGCCCCCACCGACACCAAAGAGGTCGTGGAGCTGGCCGAGAGCAAACTGCTCAAGGTCACGGCGCGTGAGGTTAAGTCGAGCTACAAGACGCTGACCGAGTTTATGGTCGAGGCCTATAACGAGGCCGAGGAAGTGTGCAAGGCTGGCGGTCAGGCTGCAGGCGTGCCCACGGGCTTCCCGTCGCTCGACCGTATGCTCATGGGCTTCCGCGAGGGCCAGCTCATCATTATCGGCGCCCGCCCCGCCGTGGGTAAGACGTCGTTCGCCCTGAACTTGGCACTCAATGCCGCCGCCGCTGGCTATACCGTCGGCTTCTTCTCGCTGGAGATGTCGGGCAAGGAAATTGCCCAGCGTCTGATTTGCGCCTATGCCATGATCTCGATCAGCGACTTCCGTACGGGTCGCATTAGCCCCGAGCAGTGGGCCAACATCAATGAGGCCACGCAGACGCTGTCCAAGCTCGATATTCTGATTGACGATACGCCCGGCACCACGGTGACCGAGATTCGCGCCAAGAGCCGCCGCATGCTCCATAACAAGGAGAAGGCCATCATCATCCTGGACTACTTGCAGCTGGTGAGCCCCCCGCCGGGACGTCGTTCCGAGAGCCGCACCGTCGAGGTCTCCGAGATGTCGCGTGGCCTGAAGATTATGGCCAAGGAGCTCAAGATTCCGCTGATCGCGCTGTCGCAGCTGTCGCGTCAGGTTGAATCCCGTACCGGCAAGCGCCCGCAGCTGTCCGACCTGCGTGAATCGGGCTCCATCGAGCAGGATGCCGATATCGTCATGTTCTTGGACCGATCCGCCGACGAGGCCGAGGCCTCGCGCGACGACCGACCCGACGAGGGCGTTACGCGTATCGTCGTGGCCAAGAACCGTTCGGGCCCGATTGGCGACGTCGACCTGATGTTCCTGCCGGCATCCACCAAGTTCTATGAGCTTGATGGGGCGCATACCGAGGAGTAGGACAGGCGCCCGTTGCACGGGTATACTGGGAATGTTTTGTGCTTCTGCGCACTTGCGGTGTGCGGACAGTCCATGAATGTGAGGAGTAAACATGCCGTCAACCGTTTTGGTCGGTGCCCAGTGGGGCGATGAGGGCAAGGGTAAGATCTGCGACCTGGTCGCCGGCGACTTTGATGCCGTCGTGCGCTATTCGGGCGGCAACAACGCCGGCCACACCATCGTCGTCAACGGCAAGAAGTACGGCCTGCACCAGGTGCCCTCCGGCATCATGTATTCCGACCACGTGTCGGTGATCGGTAACGGCTGCGTCGTCAACCCCAAGGTCGTCCTTGAGGAGATCGACATGTTCGAGGCCGACGGCATCACCACCAAGAATCTCAAGATCAGCGGCAACGCGCATGTCATCATGCCGTACCACATCGATCTGGATGGCGCCTTTGAGCAGAAGCTCGGCAAGAAGAACATCGGTACCACCAAGCGCGGCATCGGTCCGTGCTACCAAGACAAGATGGCCCGCATCGGCCTGCGTATGCAGGACATGCTGGACGAGGCGCTGTTCCGCGATAAGCTGGAGACCGCTCTTGCCCGCGTGAACCCCGAGCTGGAGCTCATCTACCACCTGCCCACCTACACTGTGGATCAGATTTGCGACGAGTACCTGCCTATGGCCGAGCGCCTGCGCCCCTACATCACCGAGACGAGCCTGCTGCTCAACAACATGATTGATGAGGGCAAGGATTTGCTGTTTGAGGGCGCCCAGGCGACGCTGCTCGACATCGATCACGGCACCTATCCGTACGTGACGTCTTCTAACTGCACCGCCGGCGGCGCCATTACCGGTTCCGGCGTCGGCATGAAGAACGTCGACCGCGTGCTAGGCGTCATGAAGGCCTATATCACCCGCGTCGGTTCGGGCCCCATGCCCACCGAGCTTTCCTATGAGACCGAGGCCGGCCACACGCTGACCGAGGAGGGCCACGAGTACGGCGTGACCACCGGTCGCCGTCGTCGTTGCGGCTGGTTTGACGGCCCTATCGCCAACTATGCCTCGCGCGTCAACGGCCTCACCGATATCGCCGTGACCAAGCTCGACGTGCTTTCGGCCTTCGACACCATTAAGGTGTGCGTTGCCTATGACGTCGACGGCGAGCGCTACACGAGCGTGCCCGAGCACCAGGTGCGTTTTGAGCATGCCAAGCCCATCTACGAGGAGCTCCCTGGCTGGAAGTGCGACATCACCGGCTGCCGCAGCTTTGATGAGCTGCCGCAGGAGGCTCAGGACTACGTGGCGTTTATCGAGGATCTGGCACACACCCGCGTGACGTTCATCGGCGTTGGCGCCGGTCGCGAGCAGATCATCAACCGATTCTGGAAGTAATCGGCGTTATTTGGTTATTGCGATATACCCCTTTGCAGTCCAGATGGGCGGCCGAGGGGTATATTTGCTTGTAATAGGCCCGCGCGGAGCGGGCCGGTAATCCATAGAGGAGGCACCCTTGAAGGCGGACACTCAAACCATCGACATCCTGTTGTTGGGCAGCGGCGGCCGCGAGCATGCTCTGGCAGCCAAGCTCGCAGCATCACCGCGCGCCGGCAAGCTCTACATCGCGCCGGGTAACGGCGGCACCGCGAGCTGCGGCGAGAATGTGGTTCTCGACGATTGCGATCCTGCGGCCGTGGCGGCGTTTGCCCAGAGCCATGGATGCGGACTCGTGGTGATTGGCCCCGAGGCTCCGCTCGTGGCGGGCGTTGCAGACGCCGTCCGCGCGGCGGGCATCCCGTGCTTTGGCCCGGGTGCCGAGGGCGCCCAGATGGAGGGCTCTAAGCTGTTCTCCAAGCAGCTCATGGAGCGCGCCGGTATCCCGACGGCAGCCTATGGCTCATTTACCGACGAGGCTTCGGCTCTTGCCTATGTGCGCGAGCAGGGCGCTCCGCTGGTCGTCAAGGCCGACGGCCTTGCCGCGGGCAAGGGCGTTATCGTGGCAACCGAGCTTTCGCAGGCCGAGGAGGCTGTGCGTGAGTGTTTTGGCGGCACCTTTGGCGATGCCGGCAACACGGTGGTCATCGAGGAGATGCTGACCGGCCCCGAGTGCTCGCTGCTGGCCTTTACCGACGGCAAGACCGTGCGTCCCATGGCCACCTCGCAGGATCACAAGCGTGCGCTCGAGGGCGACAAGGGCCCCAACACGGGCGGCATGGGCGTCTACAGCCCGGTGCCCATCGTGACCGACGAGGAGCACGCCACCATGGTGAAGGTCATGGAGCAGACCGTGGCAGAGCTCGCTGCCGAGGGTATCGACTATCGCGGCTGCCTGTACGGCGGCTTTATGCTCACCCCTGCCGGCCCCAAGGTGCTGGAGTTCAATGCCCGCTTTGGCGATCCTGAGACGCAGGTCGTGCTGCCGCGCCTTAAGAACGACCTGGTCGAGGTCATGCTGGCTTGCGCCAACTGCGAGCTCGATCAGGTTGAACTCGATTGGCGTGACGAGTGGGCCGTTGCCGTTGTCCTGACGAGCGCGGGCTATCCCGGCAGCTACGAGAAGGGCAAGGTCATTACCGGTATCGAGGATGCCGAGGCCATGGAGAACGTGACGGTGTACCACGCCGGCACCGCTGTGGTGGACGGCAAGCTCGTGACCAACGGCGGTCGTGTACTCGCCGTGACCGCACTGGGCGATACGTTCGAGAACGCTCGCGACCTTGCCTACGAGGCCTGCGAGAAGATCAACTTTGAGGGCAAGACCCTGCGTCACGACATTGGTCTGCGCGCACTGCGCGGCCGCGATGCCTGGGATGCCCAAAATCCGAGAGGAATGAGACGGATGGACGAGAAGAACGAAGAGCTCGTGGACGCGCAGATCGTCGAGGAAGACGGCCGCGTGTATGGGCACGCCGAGGGCGAGCCTGGTGGCGAGGTCGCTGACGAGCCGGCGCTGGTGCTGGGGGACGAAGACCCGCATGACGCCCTGCTGCACGAGAAGATTCTTTCGGAGGAGTGCGCCTGGAAGGGCAAGATCCTCGACGTCCACCGTCTTGAGGTTGAGCTGCCCAACGGTCACCGCAGCGCCCGCGATATCGTTCGCCATCCGGGTGCGGCGGCCGTTGTGGCACTGACCGAGAGTGGCAAGATCGTGCTGGTACGTCAGTATCGCACCGCCATCGACCGCGTGACGGTCGAGATTCCCGCCGGCAAGCTCGATCCGGGCGAGGACCCGCTCGATTGCGCCAAGCGCGAGCTGCATGAGGAGACGGGCTTTAGGGCTGGTCGCATTCGCTTTTTGACGTCGATTGTCACGACCTGCGGTTTTTGCGACGAGATCATTCACATCTACCTGGCCACCAAGCTCGAGTTTGATGCGCCCGACCCCGACGATGACGAGTTTGTCAACGTCGACCTGGTGCCACTGCATGAGCTGATCGACGCCGTGCTCGACGGCAAGATCGAAGACGCCAAGACCGTCGTGGGTGCCTTGGCTTGCGACAGCATTGCTCATCGTTTGGGTGGAGCGGAACTTTAACGAGCGGGGATGACCCCGCAGGTTTGTGTAAATCAGCGAAAGTGCTCCATTTGAGGCAAGGTGGCCTAAAAGAGGAGGGAAGCGTATGGATATACGCGACCGACGATTGAAGGCCAGATTGTCCAAATGGAGCACTTGCAGCGTCGAGACGAAACGCGGTTTGGTAAAACCGCGTAAGGTGACTATGTTTAAGAGGTTTCTTTCGTATTACAAGCCCCAGATGGGGCTTTTTGTTGCTGATACTCTTTGTGCTCTGGTGCTTGCCGCCATTGACCTGGCGTTCCCCATTATCTTGCGCAATCTGACCGGCGGGCTCTTTACCCAGGGTCAGGCTGCTATTATGCAGGCGCTCGGTATGATCGCGGTGGGACTGGTGCTGATGTATGTCATCCGCTGCGCCTGCCGCTACTTTGTGAGCTATTGGGGCCACGTGATGGGCGCGCGCATGGAGTCCAAAATGCGCGAGGACCTGTTCGATCAGTACGAACGGTTTAGCTTTGCGTACTTCGATCGCAACAGCTCGGGCGACATGATGAGCCGCGTGGTCAATGACCTGTTCGATATCTGCGAGGCGGCGCACCACGTGCCCGAATGGATCATTATTTGCGGCATCGAGATTATCGGCTCGTTTGTGATTCTGTTTACCATCGCGCCGGTGCTCGCACTCGCCATGGCTGTGGTTACGGTGGTGTTCGCGGTCATTATGTTTTGGCAGAATATGCGCATGCGCGAGGTCTTTAGCGATAACCGCAAAAAGATTAGCGGCATCAACGCGCAACTGCAGGACTCGCTGGCGGGCATGCGTGTGGTCAAGAGCTTTGCCAATGAGCAGACCGAGCGCTCTAAGTTTCGTGCCTCGAACAATCGCTACCTTTCGTCCAAGGAGAACATGTATCACGCCATGGGCGTCTATACCGCGACGTATGGCCTGCTCTCGGGCGTGCTCTATGTGATCGTGGTGCTCCTCGGCGGTTGGCTCGTTGCCCAGGGTCAGCTGCAGGCGGTCGATATGGCAACCTTCGCGCTCTACATTTCGCTGTTCTGCACGCCGCTCGAGACGCTCGTTAATTCGGCCGAGACGTATCAGAAAGCCATCGCCGGCTTTAAGCGCATGGATGAGGTGCTCTCGACTGTCCCCGATATTCAGGATAAGCCGGGTGCTGCGGATCTGCAGGTGACGGCTGGTGCTGTGGAATACCGCGACGTGTGCTTTAGCTACGAGGATGTTGAATTGGGCGAGCGCGGCGCCGACGGACGCCCTGTTATCGACCACATGGACCTGTCCATCAAGCCCGGTCAGACCATCGCTTTGGTTGGTCCCTCGGGCGGCGGCAAATCGACGACTTGTTCGCTGTTGCCGCGCTTTTACGACGTTGCCGCCGGCTCCATTAGCATCGACGGCCAGGATGTGCGCGACGTGACGCAGCATAGTCTGCGCCGTGCCATCGGCCTGGTGCAGCAAGATGTGTACCTGTTTGATGGAACGATCGGCGAGAACATCGCCTACGGCAAGCCGGGCGCCACGGCAGAAGAGATCGCCGAAGCGGCCCGCCGCGCCAATATTGATACCTTTATCGAATCGCTTCCGCAGGGCTACGACACCGTGGTGGGCGAGCGCGGCAGCCGTCTTTCGGGTGGTCAAAAGCAGCGCGTCGCCATCGCGCGCGTTTTTCTCAAGAATCCCAAGATCCTTATTTTGGATGAGGCGACGAGTGCCCTGGATAACGAGAGCGAGGAAGCGGTGCAGGAGTCGCTCGAAGAGCTGGCACGCGGCCGTACCACGATCATCATCGCCCACCGTCTCTCGACTATTAAGCATGCTGACGAGATTGCGACCGTTGAGCATGGTCGCGTTGTGGAACGTGGCACGCACGAGGAGCTTCTCGCCCGTGGCGGCACCTATGCCCGTTACTATCGAATGCAGTTCGAAGGTGCGCGTGCGCACGAGCTCGACTGATTGATATGACAGGAAGATCATGGCTGATAAGAACCCTTTGACTCCGGAAGAAGTGACGGAGTTATTCTCCGAAATCGATGCATCCGGCGTCTTGGATCCTACGCTCGCCAAAAAGCGCACCGAGCGCATGCGCGAGAAAGAGGCCGCCGTCAAGCGCGGCGACAAGGCGACGCTGGCGCGGCTGCGCAGCGAGGATCGCGCGAGCCAGGCAAAACATATCGACCCGCTGTCCGAGGACGACCCTTCGGGCTCGCAGGTGAGCCATACCATTACGAAGACCGCCATGGCCGTGGTTATCGGCATTTTGGTGCTGATTGTTGGCATGCAGATTGGCTACGGCGTGATGCGACGTCTGAATACCGCGAACCTTTCCGAAAGTGTTTCGGTGGATACCGTTTCGACCGCGCTCAAGGGTGGACTTGAATGGGGCAATGGCTTTACGCAGTTCCCGCTCGATTTTACCGTCGACGAGGCAGATGAGCGCACGGGCACGGTTGAGGTGACGGTGCTGGACACGTCTTCTGCCAATGAACTCGAGCTGCTGTCCAACGGTCAGATTCAGGCGGCGGCGCTCGCAACCAATGCCCTGCTCAACGACAAGATCGACCGTGTGGTGTATAACGTTCACGCCTATATCGACGAGGACAGCAGGATCCAGCATGATTCCTTCTTTGGCATGTTTCCTGCTCAGGGGCACCAAAGCGCCATCCTGACGTTCGTTTGGACCAAGAGCTCGTCCAACGCCACGAGTATCGACTGGAAGATGCGCATCGTAAGCATGGACGACACCATTGCCGAGCGCATTCAAAAACAGGTCAACTCGGTTTCATCGCTGATCGAGGACCCGGTGGTGAGCCAGACCAAGATCACGGAGGAGCAGGCCGAGCGCGATCTTGAGCATCGTCTGCACGGTCGAGAGATCTTCCGCGGCGGAAAGCTCGATCGCACGCCGTCCGAGCTGCTGGAGCAGGACAAGCAAAAGTAGTCCGCAGCCACATAGAACGATGTCATCCCGCGTGAGCCGCAAGCCCACGCGGGATGATTTTTCTGGGACGGGGATTAAAAAATCATTCTGTCATGTATGCAGTTGGCGACAAAGCCCTGCTTTCAGAATGATTTTTTAATCCCCGTCCCAGAAAAATCATTATGCACAGGAAGTCATAATTATCATTTTGTAAACAATTCTATGTAATTAATGCCATGGGCGATGCTTGCGGTTAGAATACCGCGAGGCCTAACTACACACCTTTAAGCCGGTCCTGTGAGACCGGGAAGGAGAACTATGGCGAACAACCATATTGCGGGCGCTGCCGCCCGCACCATCGCGCCCAGCGAGCTGTGCCAGCGTATGCTGGCTAAAACCAGCAAGGGCACCTGCGGTCCCTGCATCCTGTATCTTGAGGATGGGACCATTTTTTATGGCCGTGCATGTGGTGCCGAGGGTACCGCAACCGGCGAGGTCTGCTTTAACACGTCGCTCGAGGGCTACTTTGAGGTCATGACCGACCCGAGCTATGCCGGTCAAATCGTAACCATGACCTATCCGCAGATCGGCAACTACGGCATTGACGAGACCGACGTCCAGTCGGCCTTCCCCGGCGATACCGCTCGCCCCGCGAGCGCTCCCGCCATGCGTGGCATGGTCGTCCGCGACATGTGCGCCACGCCTTCTAACTGGCGCTCGACTGTCAGCGTGCCGGAGTACCTGCGTGCATACGGCATCGTCGCTATCGAGGGCGTCGACACCCGCGCTCTCGTGCGCCACCTGCGCGACAACGGTTCCAAGATGGGCATAATCTCGACGGAGATCTTCGACGTCGACGAGCTTGCTGAACGCCTGTCCGCCGCGCCCACGCTGGTCGGCGAGAACCTGGTCAAGACCGTGGGCTGCCCTGAGCCCCACGCTTTTGCTGCGAGCGACCTGCCCGCTACGCATGACTTTGCGCTTGCCCCTGCCGCTCCTGCCCGCCACAAAGTGGTTGCCTACGACTGCGGCGTGAAGCGCGGCATTCTGGAGGGCCTGGTCCGTGCCGGCTGCGACCTGACCGTCGTGCCGTGGGATACGCCCGCCCAGCAGGTGCTCGACATGAATCCCGATGGCGTTTTTTTGTCCAATGGCCCCGGCGACCCCGATGCCGTGGTGGAGACCTACGAGCAGGTGCAGCAGCTGATCGGCAAGGTGCCGGTTTTTGGCATCTGCCTCGGTCACCAGATGATCAGCTTGGCGTGCGGCGCTCAGATGGAAAAGCTTAAGTTCGGTCACCGTGGTGGCAACCAGCCGGTTATGAATCTGGTCAGCCGCCGCGTGGAGATCACCGCGCAAAACCACGGCTTTGGCCTGTTGTTCCCCAGCTTGGGCAAGCTTGTCCCCGAGCTTTCGGGCGGCGAGACCGAGCACGCGGCCGATGGCGATCTGCGCGTCTGGGTGCGCCGCGGTATCGCGCCGGTCGTGATGAACGAGCGTTTCGGCCGCATTCGCCTGACGCATGTGAATCTCAATGACGGCACCGCCGAGGGCATCCAGCTGCTCGACGCGCCGTGCTTCTCGGTGCAGTACCACCCCGAGGCCTCACCTGGCCCCACCGATGCTCACTATCTCTTTACCGCCTTTACGCGACTCATGGACGGCGAGGAAAACTATCTGGACATCGATACCGCCAAGGACCGCCTGCAGGGCTGGAATTTCGCCGACGATGGTTCCGCCGCGACCGAGACCGAGGAGAACTAACATGCCTAAACGTACCGACATCAAGCGTATCCTCGTCATTGGCTCGGGCCCCATCGTCATTGGCCAGGCCTGCGAGTTCGATTACTCCGGCGCCCAGGCCTGCAAGGTGCTCAAGGAGGATGGCTTTGAGGTCATCCTGGTCAACTCCAACCCGGCGACCATCATGACCGACCCGGGCTTGGCCGACCGCACCTATGTCGAGCCCATCACTGCCGAATTTATCGAGCGCGTGATCAAGAAGGAGCGCCCGGACGCGCTGCTGCCCACGCTGGGCGGCCAGACCGGTCTGAATGCCGCCGTCGAGCTGGCAAAGGACGGCACACTCGACACGTACGGCGTCGAGATGATCGGCTGTGACCTTGCCGCCATCGAGCGCGGTGAGGACCGTAAGCTCTTTAACGAGGCCATGGCCGAGATCGGCCTGGAGGTCGCGCGCTCGGGCTATGCCTACAGCGTGGCTGACGCCGAGGCCATCGCCGAGCGTGTGGGCTATCCCTGCGTGCTGCGTCCGAGCTTTACCTTGGGCGGCGCCGGTGGTGGCATCGCGCATACTCACGAGGAACTCGTCTCCATCGTGAGCCAGGGCCTTGAACTCTCGCCTGCCCATGAAGTGCTGGTCGAGGAGTCCATCGAGGGCTGGAAAGAGTACGAGATGGAGGTCATGCGCGACCACGCCGGCAACGGCATCATCGTGTGCTCCATCGAGAACCTCGACCCCATGGGCGTGCATACCGGTGACTCCATCACCGTGGCGCCGGCGCAGACCCTCTCCGACCTTGAGTATCAGCGCATGCGCGTCGCCTCGCTCGCCATCCTGGAGAAGATCGGCGTCGAGACCGGCGGCTCCAACGTGCAGTTTGCCGTGAATCCCCAAACCGGCCGCCTGATTGTCATCGAGATGAACCCGCGCGTGAGCCGTTCGTCCGCGCTGGCCTCCAAGGCCACGGGTTTCCCCATCGCCAAGGCCGCCGCTCGCCTGGCCGTGGGCTATACGCTCGACGAGATCGTCAACGACATCACCAAGGCCACGCCCGCCTGCTTTGAGCCCACGATCGACTACTGTGTGGTCAAGGTGCCACGCTTTGCCTTCGAGAAGTTCAAGGGCACCGACCCCACGCTCACCACGCGCATGAAGGCCGTGGGCGAGATCATGGCGATCGGCCGCACCTTTGAGGAGGCCTTTGGCAAGGCCATGCGCTCGCTGGAGGACGGGCACCAGGGTATTTGCGCCGGTGGCAAGGAGGGCGCCGATAAGCTGAGCGACGATGAACTCGCCCAGGCCGTGGGCACCCCGACTGAGCACCGCATCTTCTTTGTGGTCGAGGCCCTGCGCCGTGGCTGGGATGTTGCGCGCATCCACGCCATCTGCGGTATCGATCCGTGGTATCTCAACCGCATCAACGATATGGTGCGGGTCCAGGAGAGCGTTCGCGGCCTGCGCGTGGAGGACGTTGACGCCGACGCGATGCGCCTGCTCAAGCAGTATGGCACGAGCGATGCCGAGATTGCCGCGCTGACCGGCTCGGATGAGCGTTTTGTTCGCGCTTACCGTAAGGGTCTGGGCGTGGTTCCCAGCATGAAGACGGTCGACACCTGCGCCGCCGAGTTCTCGAGTGCCACGGAATACCACTATAAGACCTACGAGAACATCTACCGTACGAGCCCGATCGCCAAGAAGTGCGTTGCCCCCGACGAGACCACGCCGGCAAGCAAGCCCAAGGCGATGATTCTGGGTGCCGGTCCCAACCGTATCGGCCAGGGTATCGAGTTTGACTACTGCTGCGTGCACGCGAGCTATGCGCTGGCGGCCCGCGGCTTCGAGACCATCATGGTCAACTGCAACCCAGAGACCGTCTCGACCGACTACGACACGTCAGACCGCCTGTACTTTGAGCCGCTCACCTACGAGGACGTCATGGACGTTATCGACGTTGAGCGTCCCGACGGCGTCGTAGTGACGCTCGGCGGTCAGACCCCGCTTAAACTGGCACGCATGCTCGAGGAGAGCGGCGTGAACATCATGGGTACCAAGCCCGACGCCATCGATTTTGCCGAGGACCGCGAGCGTTTTGCCGCCCTGCTCGACAAGCTGGGCATTATGTACCCGCCGGCGGGCCAGGCCACCTCGTTTGAGGAGGCCGAAGCCGTTGCCGCGCACATTGGCTACCCGCTGCTGGTGCGTCCGAGCTATGTGCTGGGCGGTCGCGGCATGATGATCGCCTACGATGCCGAGCATCTGCGCGATTACATGGCCGAGGCTGCGCGCATTAGCCCCGACTACCCGGTGTATCTCGATCGCTTCCTGGAGGGTGCGATCGAGTCCGACGTCGACGCCCTGTGCGACGGCGAGGAGGTCTACATCGGCGGCATCCTGGAGCATATCGAGGAGGCCGGTATCCACTCCGGTGACTCTGCGACCTGCATTCCGCCGTTCAGCTTTAGCGAGAGCCTGCAGGCGAAGCTTCGCGAGACCACGCGCCGCATCGCGATGGCGCTGGGAGTCCGCGGTCTGGTCAACGTGCAGTATGCCATCAAGGGCGAGACTGTTTACGTGATCGAGGCCAACCCGCGTGCCAGCCGTACCGTGCCGTTCATCTCCAAGGCCACCGGCGTGCCGCTGGCCAAGTGCGCGGCGCGTATCATGACGGGCGATTCCATCGCGAGCCTGGGCCTGCCGAGCGACGAGCGTCAGCTGGACTGGTTCTGCATGAAAGAAGCCGTTATGCCCTGGGGTCGTTTCCCGGGAGCCGACGTTATCCTGGGACCCGAGATGAAGTCGACGGGCGAGGTCATGGGTATCGCCAAGAGCTATCCCGAAGCATATGCCAAGACGCAGCTGGCGATTGACTACAAGCTGCCCGACCCGAGTTGCGGTAAGGTGTTCATCAGCGTGTGCGATCGTGATAAGCGCCATATCCTTTCGGTCGCCCGTATCCTGCGCTACTTGGGCTTTGACATCTGCTCTACCGAGGGTACGGCGCGCGTGCTGCGCGGAGGCAACGTGACGTGTGAGGTCGTGGAAAAGATCAGCGGCCCGCACGACGGCGAGCGTCCCAACATCGGTGACCTCATCGCCGATGGCAAGATCGCGGTGATTATCAACACACCGTACGGCCCGGGCTCGCGTGGCGACGGCTATCTGTTGCGCACCGAGGCGGTGCGCCGCGGCGTGACTTGCGTGACCGCGATGTCTGCCGCCAACACGTACGTGAGTGCCATCGAGGCGGTGCGTGAGGACCAGCAGGGTCACGGCAGCGCCAACGACATGGGCATGGACGTCATCGCCCTGCAGGACCTGCCGCAGCACACGGTGTAGGTCGAGCTGTCCGGCCGGGGCGGGAGCCGGACACTTTCTCTCGGAAACTGGGCTTCGCGAAGTTTTCCGAGAGAAAGGACCGCCCCCCGCCCCAGCCTGCGGTGACTCGGCTGCACCGTGTGCTGCAGAAGGGGCTTTGCGCGATGACTAGGGCTGAATAAAAAGTGAGTGTGGGCTCCGCCGTTCGTTCGAACGGCGGAGCCCACGTTAATATTTCAGCCAACGTACGTCATAGCAATCCCCGGTAGGTCCCCGGGTGCCCCGCGGCGGGCTGGGTTTATTATCTGAGCGACTTTGCGAAGCAAGGGGAGCGAAGATAAAAACCCAGCCCGCCGCGGGGCACCCGGGGACCGCAGGGACGGGAGCAGCTATACTACTCTCAGTAGTTAAGGGTCGCGGATCCGCCGCGTCGCCGCTCTCAACAGGAGGTCTTTGTTTATGGCAGATCAAAAGCCGGTCGTCGGGATCATCATGGGTTCCAAGTCCGATCTGGGCGTTATGGAAGGCTGCACCGCCGAGCTCGAGGCGCTTGGTGTGCCCTATGAGCTCGTCATTGCGAGCGCACACCGCACGCCGGCAAAGGTCCACGAGTGGGCCTCGACTGCTGCCGATCGCGGTATTAAAGTGATTATCGCCGCCGCCGGCAAGGCCGCTCACTTGGGTGGTGTCGTGGCTGCCTTTACGCCGCTGCCGGTTATCGGTGTGCCTATGAAGACGAGTGACCTGGGCGGTATGGATTCGCTGCTGTCGATGGTGCAGATGCCTTCGGGCGTGCCCGTGGCCTGCGTTGCCATCAACGGCGCCAAGAACGCCGCCATCTATGCCACGCAGATTCTGGGTGCTTGCGACCCCGAGTACCGCAAGGTTATCGAGAAGATGAAGCAGGAGATGGCCGACGCCTAAGCGACTTGCCGTTCCGCTGTAATCATAGGGAGAGTCATGTCCGACTATCAGGGAAAACGTTTTTCGGCTTCTCAGATCCCCGATCCATCCAAGTCGGGATCGGCCCGCTCCATGCAGCAGGGTCGGGCATTCTCTCCTCAGCAGGCTCGTGCACCGCGCCCCGTAACGCCGACGTCCCATCGCCGTCAGGATACACCGGCTGCGTATCGCCCCTCGTCATATGGCACGGCAAAGAAGCGGACCCGGACGACGAGGCAACCGAGCGGCGCTCCGTCCAGCTACACCGAGCCGCCGCGTAAGAAGCGCCGCTCCATCATCCCCATTCTGCTCATCATCGTGGGCATCGGTCTGATTGTCGCCGCCGCCGCCATCTTTATCAATGCTCAGATTGGCTATAAGCAGGCGAGCGATTCATACCAGAAAATCGAGAAGCAATATGTAAGCGATAAGGACGCCAGCGGCGTGCCGATTATCGACTTCGATGCGCTTGCTCAGACAAACCCCGAGATTGTGGGTTGGATTTACGTGCCGGGAACCAACATCAACTATCCCGTGGTGCAGACCAACAACAACTCCAAATACCTCAACACGCTGTTCGACGGTACGGCCAATGCGTCCGGGGCCATTTTCCTGGATAGCGATGACACCGCGCCGGGAATGGTTGACCAGCAGACCACGATCTACGGCCACCACATGAATGACGGGTCGATGTTCAACGTGATTTCGGACACCACCGACCAAGCGACATTCGATAGCATCGAGTACGTGTATTACATCACGCGCGATGCAACGTATAAGCTGCGACCGCTGGCGACCAAGGTCGTCGAGGATACGTATGCCAAGGCGCGCACGCCTAATTTTGAGGGTGACGACGGGCTCAAGAACTACCTGTCCGAGATGCTCGACGGTGCTTCGGCAGTGGCGAGTGATGCAGGCAATCGCGCTGCTTCGGCAACCAAGGTCGTGACGCTCGTGACCTGTCGCTCGCTGTCATTTAGCAATACGCGCGCCGTCATGGTGCTCACGCCGGTCGAGGAATAGATAATGGGCTACTCAATGACGGTGAAAGGGGAAATGATGCTCGAGAATGGCAAAACGATGCCTTCGGTTGATGCTTGGCTGCGCGAGGCCAAGGCCGATGCTTCGGCGGCAGGCTGTGGGATGTATCTGACGCATAACGGTGTGGTGCGCGCGACGCCCAAGTCCGAGGCGCGCGGTGTCGAGACCGATGGCGTGGCGCCGGGCCACAAGGTGGGCGGCATGGTGTTCGGCTTCGATGCTCAGAAGGTGCAGGCTGCTATCGAGGCCACGAGCGCGATGCCGGGTATCGGCTATGTGCGCGTGTGGCTGGCAAGCGGCGAGCTCGCCGTGGGTGACGACATCATGCTCGTGCTCATTGGCGGAGACATTCGTCCGCACGTGGTCGATGCCCTGCAGTCGCTTGTCGGCACCATCAAGAATGAATGCGTGAACGAGGTAGAGCGCGAGGCATAGGGCTTTGCGATCGATTCGAGCCCATCTGTAGCAAGAGCCCGCTGGCAGTTAGATTGAACTGCCAGCGGGCTTACTTGTCCGTTGGAACCGACCTGCAGCAGCGCCAGCGCTATACGCGTGTGGCGTCCTTGGGGCTCATGGTCATGCTCTGGAAGCGATTCTCCATAAAGTCATTATCGAAGTACTTGCCGTAGAACTGCGCAACGGGAATATCCGGTTCCGTGCCGTTGACGCGCTGATACCAATAATCGAGCGACTGCAGCGTCATAACGCCATCGACCAGAATAATGATGGTGAAGATGACGGTGGCCGAGTAGCGGCTCTTCCACGGAATCATGTTGATGAGCTTGAGCAGCCTCGGCAGCAGCAGCTTGATCCAGATGAGGCCACCCAGGCCCCACAGACAGGCGAAGCCCGTGCAGGTGCGTCCGCCCGTGAGGACCACGAGCGGGTCGGGCATACCGAACAGCGTTATGTGCGAGTAGCTCCACGAGACCACGCCAAACGCGGTCTGCATAAACCAGCCCACGAACACCTCAAAGCTGGCGCCGAGCAGGGCGCTCACCAGGAAAATGATGATGGGGTTCTTTTTATAGAAGCGGTTGAGCACCATGGTCATGAGCACGGCACCAAAGCCGTAGATGGGGCTGAAGGGGCCAAACAGCATACCGGCGCGGTCCTGGTAGACACCCGGATCGTTGACGGTCATATGCCAGATATCCTCCAGGACCAGGCCGAGCACGCAGCAGACAAAGAATACCCAGAACAGGTTGAAGTAGTTGAGCTTGATGTAGCCCTCGCCGGTTTCATCGCGCCCGAGCATGCCCTCGGCGGCGGCGTCGCGGTCGAGCATCTCCTGCAGGCGGCGCTGCAGCTCGCGCTCCTGGCGCAGTGTGGGGTCGACGGTGGCCGAAAGCGCGACGAGGATGCCGAGCTGGATGGCAGGGCGCAGCAAGAAGGGCCCGATGCCCTGGAGCATCACGTCAACCAAAAGCTCGACGACGGTAAACGCGATAAGGGTATAGGACAGACGGGCGGCATTGCGGCGCTGGTTCTTGATGAGGTCCAGGCCAAAGATGATCAAGATGACGGCACTGGCAGCCGAGAGCATGATGCCGGCGACAATCAGTCCGACCGCGACGAGCGTGTTGTCGCCGAGCTTGGCGGCGGCGTTGCCGTTGATGAGTGCGGTGATGACCTGCCACATAAAGGCGCCGACCGACGGGAGCGTGCCCACGCCGGACAGGATGCACAGGACGGCGTATACCTTAATGATGAGGGGGATCTTCTTGACCTCCGTGGCGCTGGGGACGCTGGGGTCGAGTTCGTTTCGATCCATACATAACCTTTCTCGTTTTGCTGTAGGCACAAGGATACGCCGCCGACCTGCCAAAAGACAGGACGAACGTCCCAATTGCAACAATGTAAGTCCTAACGGCGGGCGAAGCGTGGCGTAGTGAGGGTCGGCGTGGCACTGCCACCCACGTCGTGAAGCCAAATAAATGTTTGGCAACAAAACTGATTATTAGCTCGGTGGGCTTTTAAAAAGCGCTGCTCATGCGCTGGGGAGCGCGTCGCGCCGTGCGTATAATAAGGCGGGTAACGCCAAAATACGAGGCTCTGAGGGGATGCCATGTCTCAAGAAACCATCTGCGCGGCCGAGCGCGCCGCGGGACAGGTGAAGACCATGTCGACGTATGATCCGGACTCCGACCAGCTGCATGAGGAATGTGGCATTTTCGGCGTATGGGCGCCCGATCGCGATGTGGCTCGACTGACGTACTTTGGCCTGCGTGCGCTGCAGCACCGTGGCCAGGAATCGGCGGGAATCGCCGTGGGTGACGGCGGCACGGTTATGGTCCGCAAGGATCTGGGGCTGCTCGACCGTGTGTTCTCCAACGCCGACCTGTCGACGCTCTCCGGCCAGCTGGCCGTGGGCCACGTGCGCTATGGCACCGCCGGCGCCAAGAGCTGGGAAGCCTCGCAGCCGCATCTTTCCACCATCAACAGCGTCATTATCGCGCTTGCTCACAACGGTACCCTCGTCAACACCGACGAGCTGCGCCGCCAGCTGATCGAGCTGGGCGTGCCGTTCCTCTCCAATTCGGATTCCGAGGTCGCGACCAAGCTTATCGGCTACTTTACCCAGCGCACGGGTCATCTGCGCGAGGGCATTCGCAAGACCATGGAGCTCGTGCGCGGCGGCTACGCCATGACGCTCATCAACGAGCAGGCGCTCTACGCATTCCGCGATCCGCACGGCATTCGCCCGCTCGTGCTGGGCAAGCTGGTGGACGAAGGTCTGGACCAGGCCGATGCCGCTTCTGTTTCGCAGCTGCCCTCGCAAGACGGTGCCTCGACGGTCGACTCCGCCGTCCATGTCACGCGCGCCGGCGGCTGGGTCGTTGCCTCCGAGACGTGCGCGCTCGACATCGTGGGCGCCGAGTACGTCCGTGACGTCCGTCCCGGCGAGATTTTGCGCATCAGCGCCGAGGGTCTGGTATCCGAGCAGGGCGTGCCTGCAGCCGAAGAGCCCGCAAACTGCATCTTTGAGCAGGTCTACTTTGCCCGCCCCGACTCCATCATGAACGGCAAGAGCGTCTATGCCTGCCGTTACGACATGGGTCGTCAGCTGGCACACGAAGAGCCCGTCGAGGCCGACCTGGTCATCGGCGTGCCCGACTCCGGCCTGCCGCCTGCGGAGGGCTATTCGCACGAGAGCGGCATTCCCTTTGGCGAGGGCCTTATCAAGAACCGTTACGTGGGCCGTACGTTTATCGAGCCTACGCAGGAGTTGCGCGCCATGGGCGTGCGCATGAAGCTTAACCCGCTGCGCGACAACATCGAGGGCAAGCGCCTGGTCGTCATCGACGACTCCATCGTGCGCGGCACCACCATGGTGCAGCTCGTCAAGATGCTGCGCAACGCTGGCGCCAAGGAGATTCATATCCGCATCAACTCGCCCGAGGTCATCTGGCCATGCTTCTACGGTATCGATACCGACGTGCAGTCGCAGCTTATCAGCGCCAACAAGACGGTCGACGAGATTTGCGAGTATATCGGCGCCGATTCGCTGGCCTTCCTTTCGGTCGAGGGCCTGCTTAAGGTCATGCCCAAAGGCGGTTACTGCGATGCGTGCTTTACCGGCCGCTACCCCGTGGCGATTCCCGAGAGCTTTGGCCGCGACAAGTTCATGGAGGGCTTTAAGCCCCGCAACCTGGACAAGCCGCTGCATGTTGATGACGACGCCGTGGTCGAGAAATACGACGACCGCAGTTGGGAAGAGGAGCACGGCGAGGCCTAAAACCTGCCATGTAGGGACAGGTTTATTTTGGTAGGTTTTACCTGCTGTTTTGTTGATATGGCGGCGCGTGCTGTTATGGCGCGCGCCGAAATGAACGCAACTATGAGCACCGTTTGGCGCACGCGCGGCGCCACGGTAGTGGGAGAGGAAGGCTCAGATGAGCGACAGCAAGCATGTGACGTATGAGGATGCCGGCGTCGATACCGCTGAGGGCGGCCGCGCCGTCGACGCTATTAAGCAAATGGTTAAGGACACCAACCGTCCCGAGGTCATCGGCGGCATCGGTGGCTTCGGTGGCTTATTCTCGGCCGCCGCGCTTAAGGATATGGAAGACCCGATTCTGATTAGCGGTACCGACGGCGTGGGCACCAAGCTCGTGCTCGCCCAGATCATGGACCGTCACGAGACGGTGGGCCAGGACCTGGTCGCCATGTGCGTCAACGACATTTTGGCTTCGGGCGCCGAGCCGCTGTTCTTCCTGGACTACGTTGCCATCGGCCACATCGAGGCCGAGCACATGGCAAAGATCATCAAGGGCGTGGCCGACGGCTGCAAGCTCGCGGGCTGCGCGCTCGTGGGCGGCGAGATGGCCGAGCACCCGGGCGTCATGGCTCCGGCCGACTACGACCTTGCCGGCTTTACCGTGGGCGTCGTCGACCGTCCCAAGATGCTCGACCCCGCAAACGTCCGCCCGGGCGATGTGATCCTGGGCCTGCCTTCCACCGGCGTGCACTCCAACGGCTACTCGCTCGTGCGCAAGGTCATCGGCGTCGACGGCATTAAGCCGGGTACGCCCGAGGCCGCCGCTAAGGCCGAGGAGCTGAGCCGTCCGCTCGAGGAGCTCGGTGGCGCTTCGCTGGCTGACGCCCTGCTGGCCCCCACGCGCATCTACGTCAAGCCGGTTCTTGAGCTGCTCCGCGGCGGCGCTCCAGTGCACGCCATCGCCCACATCACTGGCGGCGGTATTACCGAGAACCTCAACCGCGCGCTTGCCGACGACGTTGACGCCGTGGTCACCCGTAACGGTGCCGAGATGGGCTGGGATGTTCCGCCCGTCATCACCTACGTGTCGCGCCAGGCCGAGCTCGCGCCCAACGAGGCATGCAAGACCTTCAACATGGGCGTCGGCCTGTGCCTGATCGTCGCTCCCGAGGACGAGGCCGCGGTGACCGAGGCCCTGGTCGCGCTGGGCGAGAAGCCGTTCCGCGTGGGCGAGTGCGTCGAGGGTTCCGGTAAGGTCGTGTACTCCGATGAGCGCTAACGAGCAGATGGCTGCCGCCAAGGGCCTGGACTTTGTGTCCTATACCCGTCCGACCGGCACCGATACGGCCGAGCCGCTCAAAATCGGCGTGCTCATCAGCGGTTCGGGTACCAACCTGCAGGCGTTGATCGACCTGATCGCCGCCGGCAAGCTCAACGCTTCGATTGAGCTTGTGGTGTCGAGCCGTCCTTCGGCTAAGGGTTTGCAGCGCGCTGAGCGCGCGGGCATCCAGACGCTCACGCTGTCCAAGGATGTCTACGCCGACCCTATTGCCGCCGACGAGATCATCGCGCACGAGCTGCTCGAACGCGGCTGCGAGTATGTGGTCATGGCCGGCTACATGCGCATGGTGCACACGCCGCTGCTGGCGGCGTTTCCCAACCGCGTGGTCAACTTGCATCCGGCGCTGCTGCCGAGCTTTACCGGCGCGCATGCGATCGACGATGCCTTTGCGCGCGGCGTCAAGGTAACTGGCGTGACCGTGCATTTCGCCAACGAGATCTACGACAACGGCCCCATCATCGCCCAGCGCGCGCTGGCTGTCGAGGAGGGCTGGGACGTCGACACGCTCGAGGAGCATATCCACGCGATTGAGCACGTGCTGTATCCCGAGGTAGTTCAGATGCTCGCCGACGGCCGCGTCCACGTGCTGGAGAGCGGCAAGGTGGCAATTGACGCGCCTCGCGGCTAGCGGCGCACAGTACAATTTAGCTGAGTGGTCAGGGTGGTCATTGGCGCCAAGGCGTGCGTGGCCACCTTTTGTTTTGGGTAGTCATCGGGGACGTTCTTGAATGACTGGTCGTTTAAGAACGTCGCAGGTGACTAGGTGAGAGAGGTGAGCGCATGGCGGATAACGAAGCGCTGTTTACGCCCGAGCTGGTGTTTTTTGATTGGGAGTGCGCGACGCCGGATGAGGTGTTTGCTCGGCTCGAGGACGAGCTTGCACCTCGCGGTTACATTGCGCCCGGTTGGCTCGATGCCGTCCGCACGCGCGAGGATGCCTATCCCACGGGTCTTGCCATGCCGGCGGCCAACATCGCCATCCCGCACACCGATCCCGGATTTGTGGCTAAGCCCTATATCGCGGTGGTAAAGCCCGCGGCGCCCGTGGTGTTCAGTGCAATGGCGGGCATGGGTGCCCCCGTGCCGGCGCAGATCATCATCAATCTGGGCATCGCCGAGCCGAGCGGCCAGGTCGAGGCCCTGCAATCGCTTATGAATATCTTTATGGATGCCGCCGCCGCAGCCGATGTGCTCGGCCAGACCACATGCCAGGGCATGGTCGACGCCATCCGTCGCCACTTTTAGGGCCGGCACTTGGGGACTGTCCCCAACTGCCGGCAGAAAAGGAATGTCCCTAACTGCCGACAGCCAGAAGAGCCCCCTTTGCACCAAAATGGTGCAGATTGACCTGTCCCCCATGCACCAGGTGTGTCGCGGGGTCCGCGTTGTGACACAATGGCGTTTGTTCGATTCGTGATGCGAAAGGCCAACTATGGCAAACAAGAAAAAGAACTCCGAGGCCGCGCCGACGCCCGAGCAGCAGGCTCGCGCTGCCTCCAGCTCTCGTAAGAAGCAGCGCAAGACGTACGTGTCTAAGACCGTCAAGATCGTCCTGGTGGTTATCGGCGTGCTGGCAATGCTGCTTTCCGTCTCGGCCATGGCATGCTCCGGTCTCATGTCGCAGGCAGAGGATACCTCGAGCTACAAGCTTACCGGCGGTGTCGCCGCCACCATCAACGGCACCAACCTCACCGAGGACACCGTGACCAAGCAGATCATGAGCATGCGCACGTCCTACGGTTACACCAAGGACAAGGACTGGGCGCAGTATCTGGTCGACAACGACCTGACGCCCAAAAAGTACCGCAAGCAGCTCATCGATTCCTACACGCAGCAGATTCTGCTCCAGCAGGCGCAGAAGGAAAACGGCGTGACGGTGTCGGACGAGGAGGTCGAGAAGGCATGGAAGGACGCGTGCAAGAGCGCGGGCGGTGCCAAGGCCTTTAAGAAGACCCTTAAGACCTACGGCTATACCGAGGACACCTACAAGGACTCGCTCAAGGAGAACCTGGCACAGCAAAAGCTTAAGGACGCCGTGGCGCCCACCAGTAAGCCCAAGGACAGTGAGATCGTCGATTACATCAACGAGAACCTGTCTAACTACAACGATGCCCGCCGCTCGTCGAACATCCTGATCAAGGTTGATTCCGACGCATCTGACGAGGACAAGGCCGCCGCCAAGGCCAAGGCGCAGGAGTGCCTGGACAAAATCAACTCCGGCGAACTGAGCTTTGAGGACGCCGTGAAGCAGTATTCCGATGACACCGGCTCCAAGGAGAAGAAGGGCGATGTGGGCTGGGACAAGCTCACCACCTTCGTCGACAGCTACCAGGCGGCGCTCGAGGGACTAAACAAGGGCGATGTGAGCGACGTCGTCGAGTCGACCTATGGTTATCACATCATCAAGTGCACCGACTACTTCCATGTCGATAGCCAGGTCGATGACATTAAGCAGGTGCCCAAGGACATCAAGAAGTACATCTCCAACGTGGTGAAGACGCAGGCGGCCAGCACTGCATACAGCGAGTGGCTGGAGCAGTACAAGAAGGACGCCGACATTACCGTCAACCCCATGCCCAAGGACGTACCCTATAACGTGAGTCTAAAGGGCGTCACCAAGAGTTCGACCGACGATTCGTCGACGACTAAGTAATCATGGGGCGGCGCTCGTGCGAGTGCCGACCGCACTATTGAGGAGGATTTGCAGATGACCAACGAAGAACTGCAGAAGGAAATGATTGCGGCCATGAAGGCCAAGGACAAGGTTCGCCTGTCTATCATTCGCCAGGTCAAGGCCGAGGTGAAGAATATCGAGGTTAACGAGCGCCGCGACGTGACCGAGGAAGACGTCAACAGCATGATCAAGCGTCTGATTAAGCAGACGAGCGAGACGCTGGAGATGTCCATTAAGGCCGGTACCGACCAGGAGCGTACCGACAACCTGACCGAGCAGGTCAAGATCCTGGAGAGCCTGCTGCCCGCGCAGGTTTCGGGCGAGGAGCTCGAGGCTCTGATCGAGCAGGTCATCGCTGAGCTGGGCGCCACGTCCAAGAAGCAGATGGGCCAGGTCATGGGAGCACTCGGCAAGGCCACCGGTGGCAATTTCGATAAGCCTGCCGCGGCAAAGATCGTCGGCGCCAAACTTGCGTAATTTGTTACGCGGTTTTACCAAACCGCGTAACGGCTCGACGCTGCAAACCCGTACACGCGGCAATCTGACGTTCAGCTTCGGCGGCATGACCAGAAGGTCAATGCCTCCTCGCTTCAAGGCACCTTGCTCGCTCTGGCGGGCTTTCGCTCATATGACCCAATCCGCTGTCAAGAGCCACAATGGCCCCGCCGACCGCTTGCAATCGGTCGGCGGGGCCTGCCGTTGAACCCGTCCCGGTCCGCCCCCGGCATGTCGTCGACGCCTTCGGCTCAGTCTCATATCCGCGGATACCGTTCTGTCGGCCCGCACTCCGTTCCTTCGGCGGGGTTCCCCAAGTCTGTCGAGGCGCATGCGGAGGGCTCCGCGCGCACAGCGAAATAGGGGGTATCCCCGAAGGCCGCCCGGCTCGCCGGGACGGGGGCTATGTCTATTCCGCGCCCTCCCGGCACATCATGCCGAGGGCCCAGAGCCACCTCACGAGCTCGGCCGCGGTGGCCGCGTTGGCCTTCGCCGCGGGCACGCCGCGGGCGAGCATCTCCTTGCGCCGCCGCAGGAGCCGCTCGGACCCCTTCCTCCCGTGCATCCTTATCTCGAGGGGCACGCCCGTGTCCCTTGGCATGAGCTTCGGCTGGTGCCGTGCCGCGGCGTAGCACCATGAACCCTCAACGGCCAGCTTCCTCACGAGCGCGTTGCCCGCACCGCTGATGCCTCCGAGCCGCACGGAGTCGCCACTCGACCTCTGACTCGGCGCGAGGCCGAAATAGGCCGTGACCTGCCTTCCGGAACGGAACCTCGTGAAGTCGCCGACCTCGGCCGAGAAGGCTGCGGCCAGCGCGAAGGCGCAGCCCTTGATCGACTGGAGGGCGGCCACCTCCGCGGCGATCGGGCTGGCATCCACGGCGGCCCTGTACTCGGAGAGCAGGTCCGCCCGGGCCTCCGCCGCGGCCTCGACCTCGTTCCTCAGGGCGGCGAGCGTCCGAACCCCGCCATCGTCCTCCGGCCTGACCTTGTCGAGCCACCTCAGGAAGTCGTAGGTCCAGTACTTCCTCGGGTTGCCGGCGGGCGTGGTGCCGCCGTAGACGAACCCTCGCTTTGCGAGGAAGGCGAGCAGCCGCTGCTTGGCGGTCGCCAGGCGCGCGGTCGCCCCGTCGTAGGCGCCGGCGAGGTCCCTGATGCCTTCGACCTCGGGGGAGGGGATCCATACGGGGGAGATGTCGTGGGCGAGTATCGCCTTGGCCATCCTGGCGGCGTCGTTCCTGTCGTTCTTGGAGGCCGAGTCGGCGGCCGACCTGGGGATCTTCGAGACCGCGGCGACGACGCACTCGACGCCGAGCCCGGCGAGCTCCCTTTGCGGGGCGAAGCCGAGGTAGCCGCTCTCGTAGGCCGCGAGCGACGGCCCGGGGAACCCATCCATCCACCCGGCGATCTCGCCCCAGGGGTTGCCGGGGAACCTCCTCGTCACGGCCTCGCCGGTGTCCGCGTCGAGGGCGCAGACGGTGGTCGACCTCAGGTGGACGTCCATCCCGAACGCGGTAGAATACTTTGGCATGGGAGCCTCCCAACCTCGTTGCGGCGCGGCTGCGCCTATGGCACTTCAACATCATTGTCGCAGCCCCGACCCGCGGTCACGAGCGGGGGCTCCTATCTTTTTAGTGCCCTCGGATTGGGTCATAGTGTCTGACTTATGCTCAACAAGGGCGGTTGTATTATTTTGGCGCTCATTGGGGACAGACTTAAATGAGTGCCCAATGAGCGGGTACTCATTTAAGCCTGTCCCCAATGAGTGGGTGGAAGGTTGCGGGTTCTTTACGGGAATGTAGTGTGGGCTGCGGAAACGTGGTTCTTTCCGTACAATAGTTCAACTCGTGTAAACGCAGGGAAGGGACATTCATGGCAGACATGATCGAGATCAAGCATCTCAACAAGTACTTTGGCGACCTGCATGTGCTCAAAGATATCAATCTCACCGTCAAGCGCGGCGAGAAGCTCGTAATGATCGGGCCTTCCGGTTCGGGTAAGTCGACGCTCATCCGTTGCGTCGATTATCTGGAGGAGCCCACATCGGGCGAGGTCGTCATCGACGGTACGCCGCTCACCAAAAAGAATCACCTGGAGATGGCTCGCAAGTATAGTTCCATGGTGTTCCAGCAGTTCAACCTGTATCCCAACATGACGGTGCTGGGCAACCTGACGCTCGCGCCCATCAAGCTGCAAAAGAAGAGCAAGGAGGAGGCGACCGAGATCGCCATCGCCGCGCTCAAGCGCGTCGGCATGGCGCATAAGGCCGGCGAGTATCCGCAGAATCTCTCGGGCGGTCAGCAGCAGCGCATCGCCATCGCCCGTGCCCTGTGCACCAAGCAGCCCATCATCCTGTTTGACGAGCCGACCTCGGCGCTCGACCCCGAGATGGTCCAGGAGGTTCTGGACGTTATGATTGAGCTCGCGCAGGAGGACATCACCATGATCTGCGTGACGCACGAGATGGGCTTTGCGCGCCAGGTGGCCGACCGCGTCATCTTTATGGAGGACGGCCGCATCCTGGAGGAGGGCACGCCCGAGCACTTCTTCGATAACCCCGAGAACCCGCGCTGCCGTGAGTTCCTGTCCAAGATTCTGCACTAGGCGCGGTGATGGACATGACGGATATGACGAGGGCGGCCGTGTCGCGCCGTCACTTTTTGCAGCTGGCTGGCGCCAGCATGCTTGCGCTGACGGGGACCGCGCTTACCGGTTGCGGCAACTCCACCAGCGGCGAGGGCTCCGACAAGGGCTCTAAGCTTGTGGCCATCAAGTCGCGTGGCCATCTGAATGCCGGCGTTAAGAAGGACGTTCCCGGCTATGGCTATTACGACACCGCCAAGGGTCGCTTTGAGGGCATGGAAGTCGATTTGTGCTACCAGATCGCCGCTGCCGTCTTTGGCGTGAGCTATAAGGAGGCCCGCGCCCAGGAGCTTGTCGAGTTTACCGACGTAACGCCCAAGACACGCGGTCCGCTGATCGATAACGGCCAACTCGACGTGGTCGCTGCGACCTACACCATCACCGACGAGCGCAAGAAGAGCTGGGATTTCTCGACGCCGTACCGCACCGACTACGTGGGACTCATGGTCAAGAAGCGTTCGGGCTTTACCTCGATTGAGGACCTGGACGGCAAGATCATCGGCGTGAGCCAGGGTGCTACCACGCAGGGTCTGATCGAGCAGATGATCAAGGACAACGGCTTTAGCTGCAAGCCCGAGTTTAGGGCCTTTAGCGGCTACCCCATCATCAAGAGTTCGCTCGACGCCGGCAATATCGACGTTTTTGCCATGGACCGCTCCACGCTGGCCGGTTACATGAACGAGACCGTTGAGCTGTTGCAGCCCGAGGTCAAGTTTGGCGAGCAAGGCTACGGCGTGGCGACCAAGAAGGGCTGCGACCTTTCGGCCGTGGTCGATCAGGTGATTTGCGATCGCCTGGCCGATGGCTGGCTCGACCAAGAGGTCAAGACCTGGGGTCTTGTATAGGCGCATCGTCCAAGGAAGGAATCAAATGCTCGAAGGATTATTTGACGCCGACCGTTGGTCGACGACATTTCAAAACATGGGGCCCTTCTGGGAGGGCTTTGGCGTGACGCTGCAAGTGGTCGTTGCCGGTCTGCTGCTGTCGCTGGTGCTGGGCACGCTGCTGGGCGTGTTCTCTACCACTCGCTCGCGCGTGCTGCGCGCCATAAGCCGCGTGTACGTGGAGTTTTACCAGAACACCCCGTTGCCCGTGCAGGTGCTCTTTATGTACATGGCCGGTCCGCAGTTTTTGCAGGCCATAACCGGTGCCGACCAGCCGGTGCGCATCGCGCCGTTCGTGCTGGGCTTCTTGGGTGTGGGCCTGTATCACGCGGCCTACATTTCGGAGGTCATCCGCACTGGTATCGAGGCGGTTCCGCGCGGTCAGATGGAGGCGGCCCAGAGCCAGGGCTTTACCCGTGCGCAGGCGTACTGGTACATCGTGCTGCCCCAGACGTTCAAGATCATTCTGCCGCCGCTGTGTAACCAGGCGCTCAACCTGGTCAAGAACACGTCGGTGCTGGCGCTCGTGGCCGGCGGCGACCTTATGTACCGTTCCGACAACTTTGTGAGTCTGTACGGTTACCTGCAGGGATACATCGTCTGCTGCCTTATGTACTTCATCATCTGCTTTCCGCTCGCCATGCTGGTGCAGTGGCTCGAGCGCCGCTCCAAGGAGCGCCCGCGCGGCGTGAGCCTGGCCGAGCTGGGGCTCGACAACGTAGAGGAGGCCTAGCGCATGGAAATCTTCAACGCGACCAACCTGCTCTACATTTGGGGCGGCTTTGTTAAGACGATCGAGATCTCGGCGCTGTCGATCTTTTTCTCGCTCATCTTTGGCACGGTGCTGGCGCTTGTTAAGAGCTATGCGCCCCGCCCGTTCCGTATTTTGGTGAGCGCCTATATCGAGCTGTTCCGCTGCACGCCAAACCTGCTGTGGATTCTGTTTATCTACTTTACGGTGCAGGGTTTGGACATTGTGATTTCGACCATCGCCTTTACGCTGTTTACCAGCGCTGTTATGGCTGAGATTGTGCGCGGCGGCCTCAACTCGATTCCGCGCGGCCAGTTTGAGGCGGCGCAGAGCCAGGGCTTCGGCTTCTTTGCCACCATGCGCTACATCATTCTGCCGCAGACATTTAAGACGATCATTCCGGCGCTGTTTAGCCAGTGCACGACCGTCATCAAGGACAGCTCGTATCTTTCGGGCATTAACGTGGCCGAGCTCATGTACACGGCAAACGTCGTGATGGCCCACGCGATCGACCTGTCGCAGGTGCTTATGCTCTACGGCCTGGTGTTTGCGATGTACTTTGTGCTCAACTTTGGTATCTCGCTGCTGGTTCGCGCATATCAGAGGCGAATGGTGGCAGCGTAGAATGTGGCAAAGGGACAGCCCCTTTGCCACATAGAGAAAGGAATCGCGATGAGCGATCTGGAGAACAAGAAGAATCCTGTGGTCATTACCATCGCGCGCGACTTTGGCGCCGAGGGCCACGAGATTGGTCGCATGCTTGCCGACGAGTTGGGGATTCCGCTGTACGACAACGAGCTGCTGGTGCGCGCGTCTCTGCGCGCGGGCGAGTCGCTCGATAAGATGGCCGCCTATGACGAACGTCTGGCCGTGGAGAACATGGCGTTCCTGCCTGACCGCTACGATGCGCGCTCGTACTCGGACAAGTTGTTCCAAAAGATGAGCCAGGTGATTTTGGATCTGGGCGAGACCGAGAGCTGCATTATTGAAGGTCGCCTGTCCGATTACCTGCTGCGTAACAACCCCAACCATATTGCCGTGTTGGTGACCGCACCCTTTGAGGACCGCGTCGAGATCGTGCGCAAGAAGCGTGGACTTAACAAAAAGAAGGGCGCCAAGCTGGTCAAGCAGCAGCAGAAGGCGCGCGAGGCGTTCTACAAGCGCTACAGCGCCGGAAAGTGGAAGATGACGAGCGGCAAAGACATCGTCGTCAACCGCGCCAAGTTGGGACGCGAGGGCTGTAAAGACGTTATCGCCGCCGCCTACCGCTACAAAGTGGCGCAACTCGAGGCTTAACCGACCAAAAACCACCACAAAGGGGACAGGCACCTTTGTGGTGGTTTTTGTTTTAGGCGGAGGGGAAGGCCTTGGTGAGACCGGCGCGCGTCTGCGTGTCGGTCTTTTGGTAGATAGAGCTCAGGTGGCGCTGCACCATGCGCATCGAGATACCGAGCTCCTCGGCGACCTGCTTGAGCGGGCGTTCATCCTGGGTCACGGCTATGAGCACGTCGACTTCGCGCGGGGTGAGAGCGTGGTTGGCGATGAAGGCCTGGCGTTGCTCCTCGATGGTGGGGGCGGCGAGTGCTTCTTCTGCCAGCTGCTCGCGCTCGCGCTCCTGCTCGGTTTGGGGCAGGCGGAACAGGCCCGCGGCTACAAACGCCACACTCGCCGCCACAAGCAGCATGAGCGCGCCGATCATGATGAGGGCGACATTGCCCGAGGTCACAAGTGCCAGCGAGATGCCCGACGTAGTGAACGCACACACGTTGTTGGCTGCGCGGCCCATGCCAGCCCACAGTGCGGGCGTATGCATGCGCGGCGCCAGCTGCGTAAACGTGGCGGTAAAGAACGTGACAAAAAAGCCCGAACTCAGATAAAAGACGACAAGGCCCAGGTTGGGGTCGGCGCCGGCTTCCACGGCCAAGATCGAGATGGTGGAAAGTGCCGTGACGCCGAGCATGATGAGACCCATGTAGCGACGTTCGGCAAGATCAAAGATAAGACCGGCGGCAAGGCCGCTTGCCGCCAAAAAGAGGCGCGGCCAGGTCTGTACGGCGATGGTGCCGTGGGCGTTGGAGAGCGTGACCACGTTGTCGAGGGTCGAGAACAAGCAGGCAAGAATCATGACGAGCGCGATGCTCCAACATGCCTGCTTGGCGAGGGCGTGTGAGGGCTCGGCAAAGGGGCTGACGGTGGGATTGGGACTCTCGGCAGCCTTTAGGGGAACGGCGCTGAGGGCGGGGATGGCGATAGTCACTGTGCCAAGGACGATGAGCTCTGCGATGCCGCCGCAATTGAGCAGGTTGACGGCGAACTGCATCAGGATGCCCGCGGCATAGGCCGCTCCCGCGCCGGTGGCGAGCTTGGGATCGTCTTGAAACGCCAGTGAAAAGGCGTAGTGCGTAGCGGCGCCCAACAGGCCGAGTCCGAGGAATGCGAGGCAGCCCAGAATCTCGAGGGCAAGCGGGCTCGTGGGGGACTGAATCTGAGTCAACCCCAAGATGGCGATGGGGACGGCGGCACTGACAACTGCCTGAGGCTGGCCTTTGTGCTGCGCGTGCTCAAGCAACGGAGCGTACCCGATAAAGCCGAGCACGCTCGCGCCCAGAATAAAGCCCTGTGCGAGCACAACGCGCTCGGCGCCGGCGAGTAGCCCGATATTGATATCGAAGCGAAACTCGGCGGCAAGGAAGGCGAAGGTGAAGAGCGCGAGCGCCAGAAGCGCGTTGATTTTAGACCTGCTCAGGTTCAAGGACGGTCCTTTGGGTGGACGAATAATCGTGTCCTCGATTGTAGCGTTCCCGGGACGAGTGTGGCGATGGCGAAATCATATTGAATTAAACCGCAGGTAGAGGCCTAGGTTCACATCTACGAACCTAGGCATACGGAGTCATTTGGCACATCTTGGTGGTACAGAACCACCGCAAAGGGGACAGGCACCTTTGTGGCGGTATGTCCCTACGACCAAGGAGGCCGTTATGAACGGAAGTCACTTCGATAAGCAAACTCAGCGTGAGCGCACCTGCTCGCTGGTTCACGGTACTTGGCGTTGTGTGGGTGCCAAAATCGCTTGCGCCGGCGCGTGTGCGCTTATGGTCGGTCAGTTGCTGCTGCCGAGCGTGGCGCTGTCGACGGAATGCGCCGATCCCGCCGCTGGGACGGATGAGGTTGCCGCGGCTCCGGTGACGCCGACGGTTGCGGAGGATGCGGCCGCAACGACCGCGCCTGCAACCGATGCTGCTCCGGCGGCGCAAGCCACCGCTGAGCCTCAGCAGACGGCCCCGACTGGCGCCACCGATGAATCCAACGATGCGGCACCCGCTGAACAAAATACTCCCAGCGACAACGCCGCCACGCCGGCAAACAACGCCATCATGCCCTGCGGTGTGACCGATGTTGTTGGCGGCAGCGACGTTAGGGTCAACACGACCGTGGTCCCCCACTATACGGACTGCGCGCTTCCGAGCAAGGTCACACTCAAAAAGGGCCAGCCGTATACCCACGATTTTCTCGATGTAGAGGGTGGCATTCCAGAAACGCTTGCGAGCGAAGTCGTCGAGGTTAAGTACTACAGGGCCGATGCCGCTTCGGGCATTCTGGTCGAAGTTCAGGATGCGTCCATGTCCGACGTGACGGCTCGCTTCGAACCCGTTGGCAATCACATGAGGCTGACGCTGACCTTTACGGGTGGCGCGGCAGGCGGCTCGTATCGACTCACGCGCAATGAGGCTCTCTATATTGGCACGGCACTGGAGTATACCGGAACTGACTATGAAGGCAGCTCGACTATCCTCAACGAAACCAGGTACGATTATTACCTCCGCTACGCCATCAATAGCGAAATTACGCTCGTTGCGTCAGAAAACGAAGCCCTCCATAACCTGAACGTCAACGACGTGAAGACCAACTACGCGCCCGGCGAGGCGCCCCGCGCGACCGCGACGATTCCCGCTGCTGACGCCGACAAGTACGAGATCGCCTACGAGTGCTGGGAGGAGATGGATGGCAGCGACCCCGCGGAGCTCACGCCCGTTGCCTTCTGGTATTCCGATCCCGCCAAGTATCCGACGGGCGCGAGGAGGATCGAACACTTCGAAGAGGGCAAGTTCTACATGTATTCCGTCGAGCTGAGGCTCAAGGGCGACAATACCGTGGGCAATGACTGCATGATGTACGTCAACGGCCATTGGACGCACCACATCAAGACCGTCAATGGCGTCTTCGCGCCAAACGCTGACAATATGCTGTGCGAGCAGCCGATCGACGAATGGCGGGCCATCGACGTTATAGAGATCAACGGCGCCACGACCACCTTCAGGGCGGGCGATAAGCCGGTCTTTACGGCGAATGTTCCGACGGGCTCCAACTCCCTTCCTCAGTGTGAGTACTGGACGGGTAGCGACGGCAGCGAAGTGAACTCTCAGAAGTTCTGGGATCAGAACATCACGAACCACATCGACGCCTTTAAACCTGGCGTGACCTATCGCTACGGTATCTACCTCAAGCCCGCGCGCGGATTCTACTTTACGCCCAACACCAAGCTGGTGATCAACGGCCAGGAGTGCGGCTACCAGATGGGCGAAGCGAGTGTAGTTGATCCCGAGAGCGGCTGTATCTTCACTCTGTGGCTCAACACCGATCTGACGTTTACGCCCGAGGCCACGCCGGCTCCGGTCGACCCCGAAAAGCCCGCGCCGCAGCCTGAGGTCAAGCCTGAGCCCAAGCCCGAGGTGAAGCCCGAGACCAAGCCCGCGGCTAAACCGGTCACGACAACCACCACGGCCAAGACGGTTGAGAAAACCACGCAGGCCAAGAAGGGCGATGCTGTCCTGGCTACCACGGGGGATACCACCGCGATGACGGTCGCCGCCCTAGGCATCGCCGGCGCAACCGTAGCCGCCGCCGGCATCGCCGCAACCAAGCGCCGCAAGCGTTAGGTTTTGGCGGCGGCGCCCATCCTCGGCTTTAGCAAAATCTCAATCTGTAACACCAAGCCAGTCAAAACGGCCCTAGATGTTACAGATTGAGATGAACCGAATGGCCGTCAATCTAATGTCTCGATCTGTAACACCAGGCGGGGAATTTGACCTCTAACTGTTACAGATCGAGACAAACTGGCCGGCCGAGTCCAGAACCACCGCAAAGGTGCCTGTCCCCTTTGCGGTGGTTTGCGCAGGTAGAACGGTAGGTTCGTATATATGAACCTACCGTTCGCTTTGTTTTTGAACAACGATTACGCTGGATGACTTTTGGTTTGCAGGAAAGGAACGACCATGAGGTGGGCTACTGCTCGAGCGCTTTGCCGACGGCTGACGGTTGCCACGGTGACCCTCGCGATGGTGACGGGTTCGTTTCCCGCGGGCGCGTTTGCTGAGGCCCTCAACACCGACGGCACTTTTGTGCAGACGGATAACGGCCAAGCAGCCGACGCCGCTCCCGCCGATTCGGCTGACGCCCAAACGTCAGACTCTGCTTCCGCCGACCCCGCGCCCGATGCCGGCGCCGCCGACCCCACAGTGCTCGATAGCGGTGATACCCCTACGCCCCCGCCCTCCGAGATTGCATCGGCGGCGGGCCTAACGGGCGCCGGGCAGACCGAGAGCACACCTGCGGGTACGCTCGCCACTGATCTTGTCGAGGGCAAGGAACTCGCCGAGCAGCAGAAGCAAGAGGAGGCTTCCGGTGCCGAGGCAACCTGGAACGAGGAACTTGGACTCTGGGCAACCTCGAAGGGCACTACGGGCGTAAAGGGTGAATACGACGATGGCTACGTGGCCGGCGAGCAGACCCCCGCGCAGTACTACTTCTCGATCGATAACCTCACCAACGAAATTTCTATCGAGTATGGCGACGCGGGCATTACCACGTTGGAGGTGCCCTCGACCATCGACGGCAAAAATGTCGTGAGTCTTAAGGGCATGGGAAACGTTGCGCTCACATCAATTACGTTTGCCCCCGATTCGCATATCTGCTCTGTGGGCGGTTTGGGCGGCAGCAGCATCAAGGAAATCGCACTGCCCGATTCGGTTGAGGAACTGGGCTGGAATGCGTTTACCGGAAGCAAGACGCTCCAGACGGTGACCTGGCCCAATAACGCGGCCTTTACCACGATTCCCGAGCAGGCCTTTGAGGGCTGCGAACAACTTGACGACAATGTGGTGGCAACGCTGCCGCCTTCGGTTAAGACTATCGACTATCGTGCCTTCGCCAATTGTGGCGTGCCGCAGTTCTATGTCTCGGACACAACGGTACTCACCTTTACGCAGATCAACGTGCCGGGCACGGTGGAGCGGATTGAGCGCTATGCCTTTGACGGGTGCTCCTTTGTGTCGTCGGTGACGATTGGCGATGGTGTCAAATCTATCGGGGCGCTCGCGTTCGCCTCTCTTGATCCTGCGATTGCCGGCAAAGAGATTGTGCTACCCAAAAGCGTGGAAATGATAGAGTGGGGAGCTTTTGAGAACACGAGATACGGAAACGAGACGAACCATAATGCCGTTGCCCTGCGCGTGATGAACCCCGATCTTCAGTTTGGTGAGGCGGGCTATCCGGGAGACTATAATGAGCGCGTGACAATCGATGGCGTAACGTATGCGATTCCCTTTGGTGAAGGCCAGACCATCTATGCCTATGCGACCGATTCGGCTGGCAACCCCTCGATGGTCAAAAGGCTTGCCGATGCCGTGGCCGATCGCAAGGACTCCGTCGATTCCTCGAAGCCTGCCTACACGTTTGAGTGGATGGGCGAGGCGACCCAGGTGACGGGCAAACTTCCCCAGAGCGCGACGGCTACACTCATGCAGGCGGGGCAGTCCACGCCGCTGGCGGTTGGCGATGACGGCAGCTTTACAGCGGACGCTCTCTCCAAGACAGCAGCCACCCTGCGCATTTCGCTCAGCGGTTACTATGACATGGTGCTGGCGCGCCCGGGCGACCAGATGACGGGCACATGGAATATCGGAGAGATTAAGGCTGAGAACTTTACCAAGATTCCGGCTTCGCGCGCGATTGAACTTAATGTGGCCTATCTCGAACCGGTCGCAGGCCAGGATAAGACCGAACGCATTGAGCTCGATAGTCTCGATAACATCGATCTGACGGTGAAGAGCGGCGGCAAGACGCTTAAGCCTGCCAAGGGTGACAAGGAAAACGACTTCCGTATCCAGGGCACAGCGCTCGTGGTGTCGCAGGCCATTGCCGACGCGGACCAGGATCTGGAGATAACGCTCGAGCCTAAAGACAGCCTCAAGCTGGGTGGGGCGACGGCGACGGCGAAGCCTTCGGCCGGCAAGGTCGATATCGACTTGAAACCCTGGGGCACGGCGACGGTCACGACCAAGGGCGACTACCAGGGCGCCAACCGCGTGCTGGTGTTCCGTACGTCCGACGGCAAGCTAGTCGCCGACGGCGTCACCTATTTGATGGGTTACGAAGACGATGGCACCACGCCTATCATGAAGGCCGAGACGCCGCGCCTTAAGGCCGGTTCGTACACCATCGTCGCCTTTAACAAGACGAGCTACGACATCCAAGCGACGAGCTATTCCACGTTTAGCCGCCTAGGGCTGACCGTGGGTAAGCATATCGCGCAAAAGCAGGTGAAGATTGAGGACGGCAAACAGCTCGACGTGACGCTCGACGTCCCCACGTTTGACGTGGAGACGTATCGTGCCGAGCGCGGGCTGACGGCGGGCTCGGTTATCGCTGATTCGTCCGCGGTCGTTGGCGCGGAGACCGAGCTGCGCATTCATTACGAGCTCAAGGACAGCCAGGCTGCCAAGATTGAGATTCCTCTGGCCAAGGATGCCGTCGAGGATGTGTCCGCAGGCGCTCGCGAAGCCGGCGCCAGCTCCGATGCCATGTGGGCTGCCACAACTTGGGAGGGCGACAACCTCGTTCTCGATATGAAGAAGAGTGCGGGCGCCGATGTGTTTGTGCGCTTTAAGCCTAAGGCCGCGGGCATCTATGCCGTCTCGCCGCTTATTACGCTGGGCGAGGTGACATTGCCGCTGGGAAGCATCACGCTTGAGGTTAGCGGATCGCGCATCGAGGTCGACAACACCGACGTTCACAGCCTGCTGGGCAATGTGGCCTACGTTTATGCAGCGCCGGGCAAGAGCGTGCAGCTCACCGTGGGGACGGGCTCGTCGGCTGCAAAGTACACCGGCAAGACCAATAAACTCGGCCGTGCCAAGATTGAATACGAACTGCCGCAGGATACGCTTGCCGCCGAGCGTGTGACGCTCGAAGCGCGCGTGGGCTCGACCGATGTCGCCGCCGCTGCCGCAGAGGTGACGGCTCGCAATTATGTGCGCTATGTTCCGGGTGCTTCGGTCTGGAACTTTGATGTGACGTATCGTGGCGGTACGCAAAACCTGGTCAAGGACGGCAAGGACACCGGCAAGGGCCTGTGGACCTTCCATCATCTGCCACAAAAGAAGAATGCCTACTGGACCTTTGACATCACGCTCGAGGTGGGAAACGAAGAGGCCGCCGACACGCTCGACCTGTACGTGGACTGCGTGGATGGCAAGACGGTGACGATTCCTCTGGCTCAAAAGTCGCGCGAGGGCACCCGCGTGCGCTATGCGGCGGAGTATGTGGACGAGGGTTACCTTAAGCTGCTTAATGAGTTTAACAAGGCGAATGACTCGACCTATGTGAACTGCGGCAACTTTGAGCAAATCTTTATGCCGCAGACCTACCGCATCTCCAATGCCCAGCTTATGACCATGCTGAGTTTTGACGCCAAAGCTTCGGCCAAAAAGCATTCCGCCGCGGCCGAGGAGCGCCAGCAGGAGTTCTCGAATGCCGTGCAGCAGTGGCACGAGTATATGATGGATAACTCGTTTAATGATGTCGACGAGGTCTTTAACGACGCGATTGACCAGATGGTCGCCGATGCGTTTGCCGAAGAGGACAAGGACGGTAAAGAGGACGAAGCCCAAGGTGGAGCTGCGTGTAAGGCTCGTCGCGCCCCTGCCGCCGGCGACGGCGAGGGTGATGGTGCTGGCAACGACGAGGCCGCGCAGTTTGCGGCTGAGCTCAAGGCCGCGGTCGGCGGGTCGTCGGCGCTGCTGACCCAGCAGGGCGACAGCTATGGCGTCAATGTGGACAAGATGATCTTTGAGGATGCTTACGGCACCAGCGAGGATTGGTATCAGGAACTCGCGGCGGCCCAGGGCGCGAACGCTGCGGATGCGGCCGCCATCAAGGAGCTCGTCGACCATGCATCGCGAGCGGAGTTTATTGCCCAGCAGGCCGAGGATCTGGTGGGCCAGTCGATGGGTATCGGCCAGCTCAACCAATACGGAAGCTGGAATGACGCAACCGCTGCGGCGCTCAACAAGTGTGCGGGCATTAAGGCCAGCGAGTACAACGGCCAGTCGACGAGCGGGTTTAACGATTTGGGCCAGGTGCTCGGCAGCTCGCTGAGCTACAAGGCGGCTGATGACGATACCGTCAAGGGCTTTAAGGTCGCCGCGCCCGATGGCGAGCAGACGGCCTATATCGAGTCGGAATTTATCGAGAACTCCAATAACAACAAGAACCAGGCGCTTCTGTTTAACTCGATCGCCATGCAGTGCGACATTCTGGACAACCTGTACGACAACTGGAATGTGGTCCATAGCCTCAACAACTCCAAGGTGCGCGGATGGCTCATGGCCTGGAAGCGCAACGGCGACGTGAGCGCCCATATGAAGCTCATCCGCACGATCCGTTCGCTCAAGAGCTATAAGATCGAATGCGAGATGTTCGGACAGGTCTTTAAGACCGATGCGTGGAAGGCGGCCGGCCAGGCATTTCCCGCGGCGACCCAGGGCATCGGCATCTTTACCGGCATTTACGGCGTGAACGATGCCAGCAAGAACTGGGAGAACGTGAACGTCCGTATGCAGAAGGTGAAGGGCGAGCGCGAGGGCTATGAGCTTCAGCACACGCGCTTGCTTGCCAAGCCCGAGAAGACCGAGGACGATTGGAAGTGCATTTACGCGCTGCGTGACGCCATGGAGAAGGCGCGTGCGTTTGAGGATCTGCTGTATCGCCAACTCTGCCACGACAGCACCGATGTGGCAGTGGGCTCCATTATGACAATCGCCGGCGTGTTGACGGCCGGTTCGGCGGGTACCGTGGTGGGCGCTGCCTATGACGCGGCTTCGACCAGCGTAGGTTCGGAGCGCGCGATTAAGCTGACCAATGCTGAATGCGCCTACGATGTTGCCTGCGAGCAGGTGGAGCGCGCGTGCCAGAATCGTATTACGGTCAACTGGGGCGAGCTGACCGATGCCGAGGTCTACAAGGCCAACAAGGACGGCTTGATCTCGGACGAGAAGATGCAGTCGATCTTCGAGGCGCGTTATCGCAATGTGGCTGCCAAGGCTGCACCCGACCCTGCGGGCGTGGTGTACGAGGGCCTGCTGTCCAATACGGTTGAAGGCGCGACGGTTGAGCTGTGGAGCGCCGACGATGCGGCCGGTACAAATGCAGTGCGTTGGGATGCCGAGGAGTATGAGCAGGACAATCCGCTTGCAACGGGTGCGGACGGTGCGTACAACTGGAATACGCCGACCGGCTGGTATCAGGTGCGCGTGACCAAGGACGGGTATGAGGAGGCGCGTTCGGCTTGGCTGCGCGTGCCGCCGATTCAGACTGAGGTGAACATTGGCTTGGTGTCGACGACGGCGCCCGAGGTGGCTTCGGCCCATGCCTATACCGATTGCATCGAGATTGAGTTTGCGCAGTATATGGATGCGAGCGACGATGCCCTGGTCGCATTGTGCGCGCAGGGCTTGGGCGACGCGACGTATACGTGGCTCGACAAACAGGACGATCCTAATGGCAAGCCGCTGTCGCGCGTGCTGCGTATTCGCTATGCCGATGCGCGTGAGGCGGGCTCGACGGTGGCGTTTGAGCTCGACGGTGCTCGCAACTACGCCGGCACGGCCATGGCGCGCTGGGCAAGTGGCGAGCTTGTCGTGGGCGTTCGTGCCGACAAGCTCAAGCTCAACGTGGAGCAGGCCGTGACCATGCTTGATGGCAGTGACTTTGAGCTGGTGGCGCACGTGACCGATAAGGCGGGTAAGCCGTTTGCGGGCGCAAAGGTTAGTGTTGGGCTGGAGTCCTCGGCTATCTGCTCTGTCGATGCCGCCCAGGCCGTGACGGGCGAGGACGGCGCGGCGACGTTTGTACTGCATGGTGCTCTGCCCGGTTTGACGACGTTGACGGCGGCGGTGGACGGTACGGCGCTGTCCAAGCAGGTCGACGTTCGCGTGTCTGCCGAGGCAGTGCGACCGGCGCGACCGGTGGCGACGATTGGTGCGACGACGTTTGGTGCATGGTCGCCCAAGGAGAACTACATTACGGTGCCCAAGGGCACGAAGCTGGAGCTTTCGGCCGAGGATGGCGCGACGATTTGGTACACCACCAACGACACCTGTCCCTGCCGTGACGAAGGCCGCGTAAAGTACATCGAGCCTATTGCGCTCGATAGCAACATGTATGTGCGCATTGCGGCACAGCGCCCTGGCATGTCATACAGTGAGTATTCCGAGCGTCTGAACATTACGATTACGGTGACCGATGAGGCGGCGCCTGAGCCGACGCCCGAGCCGGACCCGACGCCTGGCGACGGCGAGCAGGGCGGCGGTGCGGATGGCTCTGGCGGCACCGGGGTACCTGCGGGCGGCTCGGCTTCGACGACGACCACGGTGACGACGAACAAGTCCAAGGGTAAGGGCAAGAACGGCAAGAAGTCCGGTGGCACGGAGCTTGCCGGCACGGGTGACTCCGCCGCGATGACGGTCGCCGCCCTAGGCATCGCCGGTGCAACCGTTGCCGCTGCCGGTGTCGCCGCAACCAAGCGTCACAAGCGTTAGGGGTGGGTAGCGGCTCTCGTTCTCGGCCTCAGCAAAATCTCAATCTGTAACACCAAACTGCCCGAAACGGCTCCAGGTGTTACAGATTGAGACGAACTGTTCGGCCGCCAACCTAACGTCTCGATCTGTAACATCTAGCGAGGAATTTGGCCTCTAACTGTTACAGATTGAGATGAACAGGCGGATGTTCGCACAATATCTTGATCTGTAGCAACTACGAGGCTCAACAGGGTCTATTTGTTACAGATTGAGACAAAACGACCGACCAGGTCCCAAACCACCACAAAGGTGCCTGTCCCCATCGTGGTGGTTGGGGCGGTCGGTATAGAAAAAGTCCCCGCCGGGCGTGTGCTCGACGGGGACTTTGCCGTTTGGTGGCTAGTGCTGTAGGTGATTACTCGCCCAGCAGGCTCTTGGTGATGGAAGCGGCGGCCTTCTTACCGGCGCCCATCGCCAGAATGACCGTAGCGGCACCGGTGACGATGTCGCCGCCGGCCCAGATGCGGGGATCGGTGGTCTGGCCGGTCTCCTCGTCGGCAACGATGTAGCCCCACTTGTTGAGCTCCATCTTGCCGCCGATCTTCTTTGCGAAGGGGTTGGCGTTGGTGCCGATAGCCGAGATCGCGACATCGCAGGGGATCTCCTCGATGGCGCCCTCGATGGGCACCGGACGACGGCGACCGGACTCGTCGGGCTCGCCGAGCTCCATCTTCTGGACCTTGACGGCACACACGGAGCCGTCCTCGCCGGCGACAAACTCGAGCGGGGAGACGAGCGGCAGAACCTCGACGCCCTCGGCCTTGGCATGGTGCAGCTCGGCGCGACGGCAGGGCATCTCGTCCTCGGTACGACGGTAGGCGATGATGGCGTGCTCGGCGCCCAGACGCTTGGCGGTACGGACGGCGTCCATAGCCACGTTGCCGCCACCAAAGACGACGACGTTCTTGCCGTGCTTGGTGGGGGTGTCGTACTCGGGGAACTTGTTGGCCTTCATCAGGTTCACGCGGGTGAGGTACTCGTTCGCGAAGAAGACGTTGGGCAGGTTCTCGCCGGGGACGTTGAGGAACTTGGGCAGGCCGGCGCCGGTCGCCACGTAGATGGCGTCGAAGCCCTGCTCGAACAGCTCCTCGGCCGTGGCCATGTTGCCCACGACGGAGTTGTACTCAAACTTGACGCCCATGTCCTCCAGGCCGTCAATCTCGCGCTTGACGACTGCCTTGGGCAGACGGAACTCGGGGATGCCATAGACCAGCACGCCGCCGCCGGTAAAGAAGGCCTCAAAGACGGTGACGTCAAAGCCGTTGCGGGCGAGCTCGCCGGCGCAGGTGATGCCGGACGGGCCAGAGCCGACGACGGCGACCTTCTTGCCGTTCTTGGGGGCCATCTTGGGCGTGGAGGCGAGCTCGGGGCGGTCACCCAGGAAGCGCTCGAGCTGGCCGATGGCCACGGGCTCGGACTTCTTACCACGGATGCACTTGCCCTCGCACTGGTTCTCCTGCGGGCAGACGCGACCGCAGATGGCGGGAAGCATGGAGTCCTCGCGGATGGTATCGAGGGCGCCGCCGAAGTCCTTCGCGCGGATCTGCTCGATAAAGCGGGGGATGTTGATGTTGACGGGGCAGCCCTCAACACAGAACGGCTTCTTGCAGTTGAGGCAGCGCTCGGCCTCGGCCAGCGCCATCTCCTCGGTGAAGCCCTTGTCGACGGGGCGGAAGTCGCAGGCGCGCTCGGCAGCCGGCTCCTCGTTATCGGGGGTGCGGGGCGACTTCATATCGGCAACGAAACGACCGTTAACTAGTGGCATGCGCAGCTCTTTTCCTCATAGGCCTTGAGGGACGCGCCCTCTTCGGAACGGTAAGCGGCCTGGCGGGCACGAAGGTCATCCCAGTCGACCAGGGTGGCATCGAAGTCGGGGCCGTCGACGCAAGCGAACTTGGTCACGCCGCCCACCTCGACGCGGCAGCAGCCGCACATACCGGTGCCGTCAACCATGATGGGGTTGAGCGACGCGGTGATGGGGGTGTCGTACTTCTGGGCGGTGAGGGTCGAGAACTTCATCATCGGAACGGGGCCGACGCAGAAGACCTGGCTCACGGCCTTGTCCTGCAGCAGACGCTCCAGCGGAGCGGTGACAACGCCCTGCTCGCCGTAGGAACCGTCGTCAGTGGTGATGTGGATGTGGTCCTCGTCGAGGAGCTCGCGGAACTGATCTTCCATGAGCAGGAGGTCCTTGGTGCGGGCGCCCATGATGGCGTGCACCTCGTGACCGGTCTCGACCAGGTGCTTGGCGACCGGGAAGGCAATTGCCAGGCCGACGCCGCCGCCAATGACGGCGCAGGGGCCCTCAGCCATCTCGGTGGGAACGCCCAGCGGGCCCACGACGTCGCGCAGCGACTCGCCGGCCTCGTAGGTGGAAAGCATCTCGGTGGTCTTGCCGATCACCATGAAGATGAACTCGACCCAGCCCTCGTCACCGTTCCAGCCGGCCAAGGTAAACGGGACACGCTCGCCCGTCTCATTGGCGCGAACCATGAGGAACTGTCCAGCGTGCGCATGCTTGGCGATTGCGGGCGCCTCGATGCGGAACTTGAACACCTTCTCCGAGAACTGCGTCTTCTCCAGGATCTTATACATAGAACCCCTCTCTTGTTAGGGCGACCGAACCGTGCCTCCACGGAAATGGACGGTAGCCCGAATAAAACCGTACGCGCACAGGCGTTGTGCAGACATACGGTGCAAATTATACCCTCATGGACATGTCGCTTACGTGTATCTTCGGCGGTTGGGAGCAGGGTCTATCCACTTTGGCCTACCAAATAGGGGCAGGTTTATTTTGGTCAGTTTTATCGGGTAAAACGGCAAAGGGGGCCGGCCTCGGGTTGTGATGAGGCCGGCCCCCTTTGGGGCGCTATGTGTGTATGTCGGCGCGCGGTTGATTGCGATGCCGCAACTGAGGTGTTTCCGCAGATAAAACCTGCCAAAATAAACCTGTCCCTAAATGGTAGGCTTTAGTGCTTGCCGTTGGCGGAAGCGGCGCCGTTGACGTGATCGCGGGCGTAGATTACGCCGTGCACGATCGCCAGGCCGGCGGCGTCTGCGGCGCGGGCGCAGGTATCCTGGAAGTCCTCGGCCTCGCGGGCGCGCAGCTGCTTGAGCACGTAGTCGGCGACAGCCATCTTGCCGGGAGGGTTGCCGATGCCGGTGCGGATGCGGCTGAAGTCGCGGCTGCCCATCTTGTCGATGATGGAACGCAGCCCGTTGTGGCCAGCATGGCCGCCGCCCACCTTAACGCGTACGTCGCCGGCGGGAATATCGAGCTCATCGTGGATTACGAGCAGCTCCTCGGCCTTGATTTTGTACTCGCGGCAAAGCTTGGAGATGGGACCGCCCGAGGTATTCATGTACGACTGTGGCTTGACCAGCACAATCTGACGCTTGCCGCCCTCTTCCTCGGGGTCGTTGATGTTGATGAGCGCGACCTCGCCGCCGGCCTGGTTTTTCCAGTACGTGACACCGGCCTGACGGGCCAACTCGTCGATTGCTTTGAAGCCAGCGTTGTGGCGGGTCTCGGCATACTCATCGCCAGGGTTGCCAAGTCCGGCAACCATGCGAATCTTAAGCGGCTGTGCAGCTGCCATATTTGTCCCTTCGTTACACAAATAGTTCAATCAACGACAAAGGCTACCACGCCCGCCGAAGGCGAGACTTCGTTTCAGCGAAATCCCACCAGACAAAAGCACGGCCGCAGCAGAGCAAGCCGTCGGAACAGAAGAAACCCCCGCGCGACCTTTGCGAAGCAAGGGGGAGCGCGGGGGTTTCTTCTGTTCCGACGGCGATGCGCCGGGTTGCAAGGACGATGCGACTACAGCGCGAAGTCGCCGCCGACGAGCGTGGAGACGGGCTCCTCGTGGTAAACGGCGGAGATGGCCTGAGCGAACTCCTCGGCGACCGAGATGGTCTTAATCTTGCCGCCGACCTCGACGGGGATGGCGTCGGTGACGACGCACTCGACGATCGGGGCGTCGTTCAGGCGCTCGATGGCCGGACCGGAGAAGATGCCGTGGGTGGCGCAGACGTAGATGTCGCCAGCGCCCATGGCCTTGAGCTCCTTGACGTTGGCGCACAGGGTGCCAGCGGTGTCGATCATGTCGTCATTGATGACGCAGGTCTTGCCCTTGATGTCACCGATGATGCCCATGACCTCGGCGGCGTTGTGGCGCGGACGGCCCTTGTGGGCGATGGCCAGGTCGCAGCCGAGCATGTCGGACAGCTTCTTGGCGGCCTTGGCACGACCCACGTCGGGGGAGACGACGACCAGGTTGTCGGTGTCGAAGTTCATGGCGTTGTAGTACTGGCCAAACAGCGGCAGTGCGGACAGGTGGTTGACCGGGATATCAAAGAAGCCCTGGATCTGACCCTGGTGCAGGTCGAGGGTGATGATGCGGTCGACGCCGGCGCGCTCGAGCAGGTTGGCGACGAGGCGGGCGGTGATGGGCTCGCGCGGGCCGGCCTTGCGGTCCTGGCGGGCATAGCCGTAGTGGGTGATAACGGCGGTGATGGAGCGGGCGGATGCGCGCTTGGCAGCGTCGGTGGCGATGAGCAGCTCCATGAGCATGTCGTTGACGTTGCCGCCGGCCACGGACTGAATCAGGAAGACGTCGGCGCCGCGGACGGTCTCGTCGTAGCGGGCGTAAATCTCACCATTGGCGAACTGCTTTAGCGTAAGGCCCGAAAGCTCGACCCCAAGGTACTCAGCGATCTTCTGAGCGAGGGGACGGTTGGAGGAACCGGAATACACGCGGATGGACTTGCGCATATTCTCCGACTTCTCGGGATCATTAATCGGCATTACCCTTCTCCTTTATACATCGAATGCCATATAGATGCCTTGTTGCATTGTAACCGCGCGACGGGGCTTATTGAGTCTTGATAACGTCTTTACCGTCAACGGACACGAACCGACCACTCATCCGGTCGCGCAGGTCACGATAGAAAAAGGAGCCGTCCCCATGGGAACAGCTCCTTTTGTGCTTGGTAAAACGTTATGCCTCGTCGTCCTCGTGCAGGCGGCGGCGGTAATCGGCGGCCCAGCCCTCAATATTTACCTGACGGGCGCGGCCCAGGCCGAGCGCGTCTGCCGGGACCGGCTCGGTGATGACGGAGCCGGCGGCAACGAGCGCGCCGTCGCCGATCTGAGCGGGTGCGACCATCATGGTGTCGGAACCGATGAAGGCGTCCTTGCCGATGACGGTCTTGTGCTTGTGAACGCCGTCGTAGTTGCAGGTGATGGAGCCCGCGCCCACGTTGACGCCGGAGCCCATGGTGGTATCGCCGATGTAGGACAGGTGCGGCACCTTGGAGCCCTCGCCGATCGTGGACTTCTTGATCTCCACGTGCGTGCCGGCCTTGGAGCCGTCGAGCATGTGGGTGCCCGGGCGCAGGTAGGCGCGCGGGCCGCAGTCGACGCCGTTCTCGATGACGGCCTCGATGGCGATGGTCTCATCGATGGTGCAGCCGCTGCCGACGGTGGTGTCGGTGAGACGGCTGTTGGGGCCGAGCTGGCACTCCTCGCCCACGGTGACGTGGCCGATCAGATGCGTCTGCGGCCACACGACGGTGTCGCGGCCGATAACGGCATCGGGGCCGATCCAGGCCTGCGTGGGGTCGATGAAGGTAACGCCCTCGGCCATCCAGTGCTCGTTGATGCGGTCGCGCGCGATGGCGGTGAGCTGCGCGAGCTGGATGCGGCTGTTGACGCCCAGGCCGTCGCGGTAGTCGTCACAGTGGAAGATGGAGACTGCCTGGCCGTGACCCTTGAGGATCTCGAGCATGTCGGGCAGGTAGTACTCGGACTGCGCGTTGTCGTTGCCGATCTCGTCAATGTGGGCGGCGAGCTGCGCGCCATCGAAGGCGTAGCAGCCGGCGTTGCATTCGAGCAGCGTGGCGGCCTGCTCGGGCGTGCAGTCCTTCTGCTCGATGATGCGCTCGATCTGGCCGTCGGCGCCCAGCTTGATGCGGCCGTAGCCGAAGGGGTCGGGCGGGGTCATGGTCATGACGGTGCAGGCGAGCTCGCCGGTAGCGACGGTCTGCGCGAACTTGGCGACGGTGTCGGCGGTGATGAGCGGCAGGTCGCCGTTGAGCACGACGACGGGGCCTTGCGTGATGCCGCAGGCCTCGAGCGCGACCTTTACGGCGTGGCCGGTGCCCAGGCGCTCGGTCTGCTCGATGCGCTCGACCTTGGTGGCGCTGTTGGCGTAGGCGCCGTCGATAAGGGTGCGCATCTCGTCGGCGTGGCTGCCGATGACGACCACGACGCGGCTGCAGCCGGCCTTGATGGTGGCGTCGACGATCCACTGGACCATGGGCTTGCCCAGGATCTTGTGCGAAACCTTGCAGTGGTTCGACTTCATGCGGGTGCCCTCGCCGGCGGCGAGGATAATTGCGGTTGCGTCCATGTGATCTCCTGTTACGTTATAGAGACGTGTGTTTGGAAACGATACACGGCACAATATGATACCGCAGGCATATGATGAGCGCGTAACGATTGACGCGTGACGGCCGGTGTCGCTGCCGCCGGCGTGGTGTTTGCGCTGGTTGTGCATGGCGGCGGCGCTGCGGCGTTGGCGTTTTGCGCGAGGGGATGGGAGGTGCCCGTGGATATCATGCGAGAGGAATCGGGCAACGAACCCGTCGCGGCATTTTCGATGTCGCATCCGGCGGTGCCGGCGCTCTACACGGTGCTGACGCTGGGACTCACCATGTTCTCGATGCAACCGGTGCTGATTGCGCTGTCGCTTGCGGGCGGGTTGGCGTACGGGTTTGCGACGCGCGGCGTCGCGCGCGCGTTGGGGGCGCTTCGCTGGCAGCTGCCGGTGATTTTGATCATCGCGGTGCTCAATCCGCTGTTTAGCGCCTCGGGCTCGACGGAGCTGTTCCGTATTGGCATGCGTGCGGTGTATCTAGAGAGCATGGTTTACGGCCTGTGCATGGGCGGGCTGTTTGTGGCGAGCGTGCTGTGGTTTGAGGCGGCGGCATCGATGCTTGGCTACGACAAGGTGCTTGCGCTTTTGGGTAACGCCGCGCCGGTGATCGCGCTCATGATCTCGATGTGTATGCGGCTTATCCCGCAGTTTTTGCGCCGCGGTCGTACGGTACTGGCGGTACAGGATGCGATTGATGTACCGGGGCGCGCGCCGGCCGACCCCGTGCGTTCGCGTTTGCGTGCATCGAGTGTGTTGATGGGCTGGGGCATGGAGGATTCGCTGGAGCGCGCGGACGCCATGCGCTCGCGCGGATGGGGTGCTGCGACGCGTCGAACGACGTACGCGCGGTATCGGCTGGGGCGCGGCGATGTTGCCGCGCTGGTTGGGCTTGCGTTGTTTGGTGCCGCCGCGGTGGCGGTGGCATGGACCGCGACGACGCAGTATTCGTTTTACCCGCAGCTATCGGCGCCGGCGCCGTGGCCGGGCTATGTTGTATACGTGGCCTGGATGGCGCTGCCCTGTGTGCTGCACGCGATTGACGAGAAGAGGTTTGGCTGATGACCCGGTTGGACGGAAGCATGATGGCGGGCATGGTGTGCGGCTCGGATACGCCGGCGATTGAAGCGCGGGGTCTGCGCTTTGCCTACCCCGGGGCTGAGGCACCGGTGTTCGAGGGGCTCGATTGGCGTGTTTCCCAAGGAGCGTTTGCGCTGCTTGTTGGCGGTACCGGATCGGGCAAGTCGACGCTGCTCTCGCTGCTCAAACCCGAGATTTCGCCGACGGGCGAATGCGCTGGCGAGCTGCGCGTGCTGGGCGAGAGCGTTGCCGACATGGATGTTCGGGCGTCCGCGGAGCGCGTGGGCTATGTGTTTCAGGACCCCGAGAACCAGATCGTGTGCGAAACCGTGTGGCACGAGATGGCGTTTGGTCTGGAAAACTTAGGCATGTCGCGCGACGAGATGCGCCGTCGCGTGGCCGAGACCAGCTATTTCTTTGGGTTGGAGGATTGGCTCCACCGCGATACCGATACGCTTTCGGGTGGACGCAAACAGCTGCTGTCGCTGGCGGCTGTGCTGGCGCTGCGCCCACGCGTGCTGCTGCTCGACGAGCCCACGTCCCAACTGGATCCCGTTGCCGAGAAGAGTTTTCTGCATGCGCTGTTCCGCGTGAATCGCGAGCTGGGCTGCACGGTTGTCGTGGCAACGCATCAGCCACGTCCGATGCTCGAATACGCGACGTGCGCGTATCGGATTGAAGACGGACGCGTGTGCGAGGTGGCCGACATTGCCTCCCTGGGGCATCGTGAAGAGCTGTTTTCTGGCGAGGCGTCAGGGTGGGGTGCCTCGCGGCGTGCAAAAAACGGAGTTTTCAGCAGCGCCAGTGGCCAGCCGGGCTCTTTGGACCCGCGCGCGGGCGCTCCGGGTGCAGAAAAATGGCTGAAATCGGACAAATCGGGTGAATTTGAGGCGCAAATACCGCCGCAAGACGACTCGGGGGCGCCATCGCGCGCCGGTGGATGCCGAATTCTCCCAAAAATGCACGCTGGGTCGGCTACCACCCTGGCAGGGAGCTGGTTTCGCTACGATCGGGCGTCCGGCTGGGTGCTGCGCGGACTCGATGCGTCGTTTTCGGCAGGCGCGGTGCATGCGGTTGTGGGCGGTAACGGCTGTGGTAAGTCGACAATGCTTTCGGTGCTGGCCAAGACGGTCAAGTTGCAGCGTGGGCATATGGAGCGCGGGGCTGCCTCGGCGGCACTGCTGCCTCAGAATCCCAAGGCGTTGCTGGTTGCCGAGACAGTGCGCGATGAGCTGATGGAATGGGCTTCGACCTGCGGGTATGACGAGGGCGCGGCCCAGGAGCGCGCGGCGCAGCTGGGATTGGACGGCCTGGATGGGCGCCACCCGTACGATCTTTCGGGCGGGCAGCGTCAACTGCTTGCGTTGGCAAAACTGCTTCTGATTGGCCCCGAGCTGCTGTTGTTCGATGAGCCCACCAAGGGCTTGGACCTGGCCAGCCGCCGTATCATCGCTCGCGCCCTGCGTGACCATGCGAAGGCTGGCGGCACCGTCATCATGGCCACGCACGATCTGGATTTTGCCGAGCAGGTTGCCGATGACATTGCCATGATGTTCGACGGCGAGATTGCCTGCATGGAGCCGCCGTCCGACTTCTTTGCCGACAATGTGTTTTATAGGGCGTGATGGGATGACGGATTATCGCGTCGCGCGCCTACTCGCAAAACTGGAGATACCACTGCTGCTGGCGGTTCCCGCAGTGATGGCTGCGGCGTTGCTGGCAGGCGTTGAGCAGGCGGCACTTGCCATGCTTGTCGTGGTGGCGCTGGTGCTTGCGTTGTTCTTTGCGGGCTACGAGGCATCGCGACCGGGCCTGCGCCAGATTATGCCCACGCTGGTTCTGGCGGCGTTGGCCGCGGCGGGGCGCATCTTGTTTGGCCCCATTCCCGACTTTAAACCCGTGAGCGCCATCGCCATTATCGCCGGGGCGACGCTCGGTCGTCGTAACGGCTTTATGGTTGGTGCGCTGGCGGCGCTGACCAGCAACTTCTTTTTTGGACAGGGCATGTGGACGCCATGGCAGATGTATGCCTGGGGCCTGGTTGGCTATGTTGGCGGCGCGCTGGCGCATGCGGGCGCGTTCGACCGTGCGGATGGAACCGTGCGCATGCCGGCGCTGATGGCGTACGGCTTTGCATCGGGCCTGCTCTACGGCGTGGTAATCAACGCCTACGACATCATCGGTTTTGTGCAGCCGCTCACGTGGGCGGGCGCCGTGGCGCGTCTTGCCACGGCAGTGCCGTTCGATATCACACACGGCCTCGCGACCTGCGTGTTCTTAGCCGCCCTGTACAGGGCCTGGTGTCGACGGATCAACCGCGTCGTCGTGAAGTACGGACTGTAGTGACGGTTGCGCCGGGACGAGAATCAATACTGCCTTGGTGTCATATCAAAACTATGCCGGTTTACGGGGCTGGATTGACGCAGGCCGACCATACCGGCATTTTTCGAAAATAGACAAGCCGTCTACCTGCGGTTTTATTTTGCTCGAATTGCGCGTGGTTGGGGGGTCGCGATTCAGCCCCGTAAACCGGCATAGTTTTGGAATGGTCGGCTGATATGACGGGCGTCGTGGTCCTCAGAGAGCCAAATCGATCCGCTTTCTTCCGTCTCCAGACGCCCCCAGGGAATCAGTTGACGGCTCTTGCCACAAAACTGGCCCATCTACTACGTTTAGCTTGATACCCCCGACCATAACCGCGTTTTATGAAAAACCGCAGGCTTTCTACCTGCGGTTTTCTTTTTTCAAGACTTTAGTCTGCTGGCCGCGCAGCGGCCAGCTTTGAACCACCCGCTACGCGGGTGGAGACAAACGGCTTTACAAAGCCACCCCTCCGACCGATATTGACGATTGTTCAGGCCGTCAAGAATTCGAGTCGAAGGGGTGGTCGCCATGGCCCAGAAGGCCTACAGCCTTTCCCACACGAAGTGGATGTGCAAGTACCACATCGTGTTCACGCCGAAGTATAGGCGCAAAGTGATCTACAACCAAATCAGGAGCGACATAGGGGAGATCCTCAGGAAGCTGTGCGAGTACAAGGGGATCGAGATAATCGAGGGGCACCTGATGCCAGACCACGTGCACGTGCTGCTGGCGATCCCGCCGAAGTACAGCGTCGCGAGCGTCATGGGCTACCTGAAGGGGAAGAGCTCGCTGATGATATTCGACAGGCACGCCAACCTCAAGTACAAGTTCGGCAACAGGAAGTTCTGGGCGGAGGGCTACTACGTGTCCACCGTCGGCCTGAACGAGGCGACGATCGCCAAGTACATCAGGGAGCAGGAGTCCCACGACATCGCGCTGGACAAGCTGAGCGTGAAGGAGTACGAGGACCCCTTCAAGAGGAGGTGATCCTGCCGGTTCGACCGGCGCGCCACGGGTCAAGATGCACTAGGCCTGGACGAAGTCCGGGCCCGCGCCTTTAGACGCGAGCCCGGGGCCCGTGGGTTATACCCTAAGAGCAAACCACCCTTTTTAAGGGTGGTTCTGATTTCGTTGTTCGCTGTGGTTGAGGATAGTGGCTTAAACGTACTAGATGGGCCAGTTTCGTGGCGGATGGGCCGCGTGGATGCCCTCGCGAGGTGAAAATGATCCCCTTTCCTCCGTCCCCAGGGAATCAGTTGGGGCTAGAGCTCTAGCGTGAGGGTGACGGGACAGTGGTCGCTGCCAAAGATATCGCCACGGATGCCGGCGTCGCGCACATTGCCGGCGATTGCGTCACTTACCAGGAAGTAATCGATGCGCCAGCCGGCGTTGTTCTTGCGGGCATTAAAGCGGTAGCTCCACCAGCTGTAGACGCCCTCGACGTTGGGGTTTGCCGCGCGCCAGGTATCGGTAAACCCGGCGTTGAGCAGCTCGGTAAACTTGCCGCGCTCTTCGTCCGAAAAGCCGGCGTTGCCACGGTTGGACTTGGGGTTCTTAAGGTCGATCTCCTCGTGTGCCACGTTAAAGTCGCCGCAGGTTACGACGGGTTTGCCGGTCTCGCGCTCGAGCGCGTTCAAAAAGCCGCGGTAGGCATCGTCCCAGGCCATACGCACATCGATGCGCGCGAGCTCATTTTGGGCGTTGGGCGTGTAGACATCCACGAACCAAAACTTGTCGAACTCGAGCGCACAGACGCGGCCCTCGGTTGCGGCTTGGGCGACGAGCTCGGCCGTCTCGCCCTCGCCGGCGTAAGGCAGCAGCGCGTCGGCGCGCAACACGCGCAGCGGTTCCTGGCGGCTAAAGACCGCAGTGCCCGAATAGCCTTTACGCTCGGCATAGCTCCAGGTTTGGTGATAGCCGGCCAGGTCAATATCGACCTGGCCCTCCTGCAGCTTGGTCTCTTGCAGCGCCAGGATATCAACGTCGAGTTCTTGCGCGATCTGGATAAAGCTCGGGTCCTTTTTGAGCACGGCGCGCAGGCCGTTGACGTTCCACGAGGCGAAAGTGTAAGTCTGAGGCATGGTGTCCTTTCGACGGGGTTGGCAGGCTTAAGATTAGCGCAACAGGGGCGGTGGTGGGCTCCGCGCGTGTCGACCCAAAGGCTGCGCGCCGGGCAAGCGCCCGCCGCCATCCGACCAACAAGGACGGAGGACTCATATGACGCAGGCAATAACGGATCCCAAGCAGGCCTCCGCCGCGCTGGAAGAGCTGTTCGGCACCCACAAGCGCGTGGTCTTCTTTGGTGGCGCGGGTGTTTCCACGGCGAGTGGCATCCCCGATTTCCGCAGCGTGGACGGCCTGTATCACCAGCAGTTTGCCTATCCGCCCGAGACCATGCTCTCGCATAGCTTTTATGAGGCGCATCCGGCCGAGTTCTTCGACTTCTACCGCACCAAGATGATCGCGCTTGGCGCTAAGCCCAACCGCTGCCACACCAAGCTGGCCGAGCTGGAGCGCGCCGGAAAGCTAAATGCCGTGGTGACGCAAAATATCGACGGCCTGCATCAGATGGCCGGTTCGCAGCGCGTATTCGAGCTGCACGGATCGGTCCATCGCAACATTTGTCAGTCGTGCGGCGCGGTCTATAGCGCCGAGTGGATTTGCTCGCGCGAGCACGAGGACGCCGCGGGTGTGCCCGTGTGTCCTGCGTGCGGTGGGCGCATTAAGCCCGATGTGGTGCTCTACGAGGAGCCGCTCGATGAGCGCGTGCTGACTGGTGCCGTTGCCGCCATCGCCGCGGCCGATGCCCTCATCGTGGGCGGAACCTCGCTCGTAGTGTATCCGGCGGCGGGCCTTACGCGCTACTTTACCGGCGATACGCTGGCCATTTGCAATCTTGCTCCCACCGATCAGGATGCAAATGCCGACCTGCTGATTTCTTGCGACATCGCGGCCGCGTTTGCGTTCTAGCCCGTATGCGCGGATACAATAGAAAGACTGATTGCAAAGCGACCCCGCCGCCAGCGCCCGAGCGCGGCGGCGCGGGCATTTTAGGAGGATGTTCATGGCGAACGATAGCAAGACATGGCGGTGCGGAAAGTACGAGCTCAGCTTTGACCGCCCGCGCATCATGGGCGTCCTCAACGTGACGCCCGATTCGTTTAGCGATGGCGGTGAGCACTTCGACCCGGATGTCGCCATCGAGTACGGCCTGGCGATGCTCGACGCCGGTGCCGACATCATCGACGTGGGCGGCGAATCCACGCGCCCCGGATTTACCCCGGTCAACCCCGACGAGGAGGCTCGCCGCGTGCTGCCCGTGGTACGCGCGCTGGCCAAAGAGGGCGCTATCGTCTCGATCGACACGCGCCACGTGGCGGTTGCCAAGGCGGCCGTGCGCTGCGGCGCCTCGATCGTCAACGACGTGAAGGGCTTCACCGACCCCAAGATGGTCGAGTTTGTCGCGACGAGCACCTGCGGTGTCATCGTGATGCACGCCGGCGAGATCGCGGCGCCCACCCGCACGCACGCGACGGTGCAGCTCGATACCTCGGCCGCGGCGTTTGTTGCCGAGAAGGCGCGCGAGGCGGCCGCCGAGGCTGCGCGCGAGGCCGAGAAGCCTGCCCGCCGCCGTCGCGGCAAGTTGCTGGGAGAGCCCAAGACGGAGGCTAAGCTGCCGGGAGGCGTGGTGCAGCCCTCGCTGCCGTTCGGCGATCCGGAACCCGCGCCCGAGCCCACGGACGAGCAGAAGCAGGAGGCACCGGCCGCCGAGCAGGCTATCCCTGTCGCCGAGGCCGTTGCGACCCCTGAGCCCGCGCCGGAGCCCAATGACCACCTGGCAGCCATGATGCGCCGCAGTGCCCGCCGCGAGGAGGCCTACGTGCCCACCTCGCAGCTCCGCCGCTTTACCCTGCCTGATTCGGCGCCCATCATGCGCCGTGTCATGGGCTTTCTGTCCGACCAGGCCCGCACGCTTATCCATGCCGGCGTGTCGCGCGACCGCATCTGTATCGATCCCGGTCCGGGCTTTGGCAAGACGGCCAACGAGGACATCGTCATCCAGCGCGAGACCGCCAAGATGGCGTCGCTGGGCTACCCGCTCATGTGCGCCGTGTCGCGCAAGCGTTTTGTGGGCGCCGTCTCGGGCGTGACCGAGGCCGCCGCGCGCGATGCCGCCACGTTTGGCGTGTGCCTGGGCGCTATCCAGGCCGGTGCCAACATCGTGCGCGTGCACGACGTCACCGGCTTTGCGCAGTTCCTGAACGGCTACTGGGCTGTCGCCAAGCCGCAGCCGCGCCGTGCGTTTGTGGCCGTGGGCTCCAACCTGGGGCATCGTTGCGACAACATCCGCGCCGCACGCGACATGATCGCCGAGATTCCGCTCACCTGTGTGTCCAACTGCTCGCGCATCTACGAGAGCGAGCCGGCCTACGAGACGCGCCAAGATGCGTTTGCCAACGCCGTCATCGAGATCAAGACCGAGCTGGCGCCGCTGGTGCTGCTCGACGAGCTTATGAAGATCGAGGCTGAGCTGGGGCGCGACCGCTCCAAGAAGGCCAAGGTCAACGGTCCGCGCACCATCGACCTGGACCTGCTGTGGATGGACGGCGAGATCCATGGCGGCAAAAAGCTGCGCCTGCCGCATCCACTCATTGGCGAGCGCGACTTTGTACTGGTGCCGCTCGAGGATCTGATGCACGACCCGGCGCGGTTCTTCCGCTACAACGGTGTCGAGGTCAAGGAGCCCGAGGACCGCGTGGGCCATATCGTGGGCGAATTGGGGCGTATGTAGATGATTGAGATGAATGTTGTAGCCGCCGGCACCGAGCTTGACGCCGCGCGCGACGCGGGTCGCGAGGGTGTGTCCGCGGGCTGGTGCGCTTGGAGCGCGGGCGAGGCGTCGTTGACGTTTTCGCTGGTCGTGCGCCCGGACGTGAATATGCATGCCTTCCACGGCCTGCCGTTTGTGGCGGCGATGGGCATGATGGACGCGCTCGCGGGCACGGCGTCGACGCCGGGCCTGGGCCTTGCCGGCAAGGTGGGCATCCAGTGGCCGAGTGACATCGTGTGCGGTGCGCCTGCGTTTGAGACGTCGTTCGCGCGCGTCACCGTCAACGGCGGCGACGGTGCTGCGGGCATGTTCGGTGCCGTGACGGTGGATATTGAACGTTCGGCGCTGAGCGAGCTCGGTGTGGATGCGGCCGACGAAGCGCTGGTCGAGGAGTTGTCTGCCGCCGTGCTGACCCGTGTGGACGCCTGGGCGGCTGTTGCCAACACGCCGCAGGGCGCTGCCGGTCCGCTGGCCCCCGTGTTGGGCGAGTACTTCGACATGGTGCCGCTGCTGGGTCGCCAAGTTGCGGCGGTGTCGCCCAACGGCTTGCCGCTTGCGGTTGGTGTATTTGCGGGCCTGGACATCTGGGGTCGTGCGACCATCAAGACCGATGCCGGCGAGCAGGAATTTCCGCCCGAGGCCGCACGCATTCGCGGGCTGTAGCGCGGGGCGCCAGCGCTCAAAGATAACGATGACAACGAAGCCCTCTTCGGCCTGCACCGGGGAGGGCTTCTGTGTGACTGTGGGGCGGCATCTCGGTCCTATTCCTCAAAATCGAAAAAATTTCGATTTTGAGGAATAGGCTTGGCGAACGTTTGCGGGGCTGTGACATCGGGCGTGCTCGACTTAAGCCCCGTCTTACCCCAGCTCCTGCATGCGGCGGTAGATTTCGCAGATGCCCTTGATGGTGAGCTGCCCGTCGACCACGTCGAAGGCATCGGTCGAATCGGCGACGATGCCGGCGAGACCGCCCGTGGCGATAACGGTGGCGTCCTCGCGGTCCAGCTCGCGCTTCATGCGCGCGACTAGGCCCTCGGCCATGGCGGCGGCGCCCATCACGGCGCCGACCTTGATGCACTCCTCGGTATCGCGGCCGATGGCGTGCTCCGGCGCCTCGAGCGGAACGCTGGCGAGCTTGGCGGCACGGGCGGCAAGCGCGTCCATGGAGATGCGGATGCCCGGCGCGATCGCTCCGCCAATGTAATAACCGTCCTTATCGATGACGTCGATATTGGTCGCGGTGCCAAAGTCCACCACGATTGCCGGGGCGCCGTAGAAGGTCTCGGCCGCAACGGCGTTGGCGACGCGATCGGCACCCACGGCCTGAGGGCGTGCCGCACGCAGCTTGGTTACGGCGGCCGTCTGCGGCCCGATAACGATGGCGTCCGCCGCGATGCGGTCGGCCACGGCGTGCCACTCGCGCGAGAGCTGCGGCACCACGCCGGCAAAGGCGATCGCGTCGACCGCGTCGAGCGAAAGGCCGTACATCTTAAAGAAACCCATCAGGCGCACGTGGATCTCGTCGGCGGTATAGGAGCGGTCGGTGGGCATGCGCCACGACTGCACCAGCTCGTCTCCGTCAAACAGGCCCATGGCCGTCTGCGTGTTTCCCATATCGATAGCGAGCAGCATGTCTACTCCCGGTGTTGGCATAAAAGGACGCGCACCATTGTATACGCGCCGTCGACGGCGCTCGGCTGCGATTCGGTTACAGTGATATGGGCTGAGGGGTTTAAATATGAAGGAATTATGCTCTACGAGATTTTCCTTGCCGTTTACCGAACTCCCACGTAATATTCTTTCTTGCGCACATGAAGCGCCCAGACATTGCGGGGTGGAGCAGTCTGGTAGCTCGCCGGGCTCATAACCCGGAGGTCGTAGGTTCAAATCCTGCCCCCGCGACCAAGAACTTGCAGCTCGTCGGTCAAGCCGGCGAGCTTTTTTGTTATTCCGGGACCGTGTTTTCGGTCCAATTTTCGGCCTCTCAACAGAATCTCGATTTGTAACATCTAGACCCGATTTGGGCGGCTAGGTGTTACAGATCGAGATATGCCGGCGGTTTGGGCCGCGTTTGTCTAAATCTGTAACACGAGGGACGGATTTTGCCGGGCAGCTGTTACAGATTGAGATTTTCTAGCAGGCGGGTTTGATTTGTCTCGATCTGTAACACGAGGGACGGTTTTTGCCGAGTAACTGTTACAGATTGAGATCTTTCGGCAGGCTAGATTGATTTGTCTCGATCTGTAACACGAGGGACGGTTTTTGCCGAGTAACTGTTACAGATTGAGATCTTTCGGCAGGCTAGATTGGTTTGTCTCGATCTGTAACAGGTGGGGGTCAAAAGTGGGCCTAGCTGTTACAGATCTAGATTGTTGAGGATGGGTTGAGAGGAACGTCTTGATCTGTAACAGCAAGACCCGGTTTTGCCGAGTAACTGTTACAGATTGAGACAAACCGACGGGCCGCCCCGTCCCATCCACCTGCCGTCACCTGATATTCGCCGATTTTCGTTGTGCCGCCGTGCTCTCATGCCATATCCTCTAGACAACTACGCGGCACCATCGCCGCCGCGCCTACAAGAGAGGAATGTCCATGACCGCACCTGCATCCAAACTGCTCCAGCCCATTACGGTTGGCCCCCTTGAGCTCAAGAACCGCATTATGTTCCCGCCGCTGACCACCGGCTACGAGGAGCGCGACGGCTCCATTGGCGAGCGCAGCCTGGCTTTTTACGAGCGCCTGGCCCGTGGCGGCGTGAGCTACATCGTCATCGGCGACGTCGCTCCCGTTATGACCGCGAGCCCCACGCCCAAGCTGGCGACTGACGCCCAGATCCCCACGTTTAAGGCGCTGGCCGACGCCGTCCACAAGCACGGTGCCAAGGTCGCGCTGCAGCTGTTCCACCCCGAGTACGACGTGCCCGGCGTCGGCCGCATGGTCATGGGATCCATGGCCGCCGCCAAGGCCGCGCAGGAAGCCAAGGCCGCCGGTGACGAGGAGACCTTTGCCGCCAAGATGGCCGAGTCCAACGAGATCCGCAAGCAGGCCTATGCCAAGCTGCACCACGATATGCAGCACTTCGTGAACGAGGCGAGCGTAGAGCAGCTCACCCAGATCAAGGAGGCTATCGCTGCCTCGGCCGCTCGCGCGCAGCAGGCCGGAATCGACGCCATCGAGGTCCACGGCGACCGCCTGGTGGGTTCGCTGTGCTCGGCCATCCTCAACAAGCGCACCGACGAGTACGGTGGCTCGTTCGAGAACCGCGTTCGCTATGCGCTCGAGGTCGTCGCTGCCATTAAGGAAGCCGCGCCGCAGCTGATGGTGGAGTACAAGCTCCCTGTGATTATGGAGAACCCCGACGGCACGCCGCGCGGCAAGGGCGGCCTGCAGCCCGACGAGGCCTGCGAGTTTGCCAAGCTGCTCGAGGGCGCGGGCATCGACATGATCCAGGTTGCACAGGCAAACCACACCGGCAACATGGGCGACACCATTCCGCCCATGGGCGCCATGCCCTACAACTGGACGCTGCCCGTGGCCGAGCGCGTCAAGGCCCTGGTCTCCGTGCCGGTGGCAACCGTCGGCCGCGTGGTTTCGGTCGAGGCCGGCGAGAAGATCCTGGAGGATGGCTCTGCCGACATCATCGCCTATGGCCGCTCGCTCATGTGCGACCCCGACATTGCGCTGAAGGCCGCCACGGGCGAGCCCATCCGCGAGTGCCTCAACTGCAACAAGGGCTGCGTCGATGCGATTCAAAACCGCAAGTACATCTCGTGCGTGCTCAATGCCGAGAACGGCGACGAGGCGACCATCGCCATTAAGCCGGGCGAGGGCGACAAGAAGATCGCCGTGGTGGGCGGCGGTATCGCCGGCCTGGAGGCTGCACGCGTGGCGGCCAAGCGCGGCTACGATGTGACCGTCTACGAGGCGAGCGATCATCTGGGTGGCCAGATCGTGCTGGCGGCAGCACCCCCGCGCAAGGACGAGATCATGCGCTCCGTTGAGTACTACGAGAAGATTCTGCCCGGCCTGGGCGTGAAGGTTGAGCTCAACCATGCCGCTACCGCTGAGGACCTCAACGCCGCCGACGCCGCGATTGTGGCCGTGGGCGCGCACGACGTGGTCATCCCCGTTCCGGGTGCCGACTCGGAGAAGGTCGTCTCGAGCTGGGACGTGCTGGCCGGCAAGGTGGAGCTTACGGGCCGCGTCACCGTCATTGGCGGCGGCCTGGTGGGCACCGAGACTGCCGAGTACCTGCTGCAGCACGGCTGCGAGGTGGCGATCGTGGAGATGCTCGATAAGATTGCCGCGGGCGAGTCCGAGACCATTCTGCCGCTGATTATGAGCGACTTTGCCGAGCATAACGTGGAGCAGCATGTTAAGACCCGCCTGACCGCCATTACCGACGAGGGCGTGGAGGCTGCTCGCACCGCCGAAGATGGTGCCGAGGAGCCGGTGAAGATCGCCTGCGATTACGTGGTGATGGCCGTGGGCTCCAAGGCCAACGCGTTTGATCTGGACGGCGTGACGGTGCCCGTGACCTGCGTGGGCGACTGCTCGGGCGAGCGCACCGTCGACATCGCGAGCGCCATTCGCACGGCGTATCACGCGGCCAACGAGCTGTAGCCGAGAAAGCCATCGCGTATTGAGTGGACGGGGAGTGCCGTATCGGTGCTCCCCGTCTTTTTGCCAATAAGAGATGCCCCTGACCAGCGGGTTCAGAAAATCCGAATCTTGAGCACCCGAAAATCCGAATCCTCAGAACATGAAAATCCGAATCGCTAACACCCGAAAATCCGAATTTGGTGCAAGGGGATTGGCGCAAGTGGTCATGTTTGTTTGCGCCATGTTGGCACGAAGTAACCTGACCACTTGCACCAAGGGTTTGACTTTTAAGACATCATTAAGGTTTGCGTTGTGGAGCAAACCGCAGGCCAATGCTATTCTTTTACCTTATCGTATGGTGTTGTATTCTGCCTGAATTCTCCTCCTGCGAACAACAGATAAACGCGACCGAGCGGAAAAGGATGGCAAGCCCGCAAGCAGGGCAAACGTAAGCGATGAGTGGCATGGACCGACATAGCGAGCTCCAGCAGCACATGACAGCGGCCGAGTACCGCCAAGCTGCCGACGAGCACGTGCGGACCCTCAAGGATTTCTGGAAGGATTTCCTGGTGAGCGGTCTGTTTGTGCTGGCCGCCATCGTTGCCATCTTTGCATGCCTGGCCTGGTTTGCCGCAAATAACCGAGTGAGCGCCACGGGGAGTACGATCGGGGCGAAGGCGGGGCGGTACACGCTGACCGCCGCGGGCGAGGGTGAGTCCGGCGCACACGTGGGCTATTACGAGCGCACGGACGCCGAAAAGCAAAACATCACGAGGCTCGATACGACGGACGCCATGACGGTAACGCTGGAATCCAACCTCAACAACGAGTCCGCCGGCTCTCTGTATCCGGGTGCCCGAGGTAAGATTACGTTTACGGTGAAGCCGCTGGTGAGTGACCTGGACGGGGTCACGATCAATCTGTCGCGCTTGCTTAAGGTCACGAACATTGTTGGCGTTGTTGGGGACGGAGGAACGCTGGCGCCCGAGGCAGAGGCACTCCTTGGCTTGATCAAAGGCCATGTACTGTTCTTTACGAGCTGCGAGAACGGGTATTACTCGGGGCGCGTGACGAACAGCCAAATCACGATTCCAAAGAGCAGTTTTTGCGAGGGCGGGAACGAGGCTAAACCGACGAACCAGTCTGTTCCCGTCACGCTGTACTGGGTATGGCCGGAGTACTTTCAGAACTTCGTCCTTACCGGCAACACGAATTACTACAAGAATCTGTTTGCGGCGGCGGGCGACGCAAAGTCTGACTACGGCGCTCTGCAGGCGGACATGAACGAGCATAAAGCGAACTACTTCTATGGCGCGGCAAACGGCACAAGTGCTGTCAACGCCCCCTTGGTTTCGTCTAGCATGTCCTTCAGCGACACCGCCATCTGCTCGGCGCTGTACAACAATGCCGACGAGCAGATCGGCAATAAGGTCAAATACATCCAACTTAGAATTAGCGCTCAGGAGGGCGTGAGCTCATGAGCACCATGCAAACGCGCCTCGGCGATGCCCGCAATTGGATAGAAAACCACCGCGCACAGGCCCTTGCGGTCCTGATATTGCTGGCGGCAATCGCTCTTATCATCGGCTTGTCGCTCTCGTGGTTTGTGGGCAGCAAAAGTCTGTCTACGGTGGGCAAGATCCAAACGCCCGCGCAGCTTAAGATCATGGGTCCCAACCAGACGAGCATCGAGCCCATCGAGATTTCGTATGACGAGTCACGCGGCGATGAGAAGAAAGACGACGGCACCGTGACCGTTCGTCGCGCGTTTTGCGTGCAGAGTGACAATGGCGATCCCGCTGCCGGCGGTCAAGCGTTTGAGCTGCAGGTGGCAAATACCACGAATATCACGGGGCTGACAATCAACGTGTATCACGTGACGGTCAACGAATCGTCGGCAACGAAGGGAGATGTGGTCGGCCTCGACGGGCTCAACCGCACCTACTCATGGAGCAAGAAGAGCAGCACCCCGATTAAGTTCGCTTTTATCAACTCCGCGGACGGGACAAATGCGTTGGCTAAAGAGCTTGAGAAAAACGATCCAACGTACGGCTCGTACGTGAATGTCCAGAAAAACGCCCGTCCGCTGTATCGGTACCACGTGTTCCAAAAAGACGATCTAGACGGTTGGAATGGCACGAAAGCCAACGATGCCACCAACTTTATTGTTGAGTGCACGTGGAACGCGGATGGCGTAACCGTGGGTGGTGCCAAGGTCTCAAACGTCAAAGAGACCGACATGGTTTATCTAATCGCTCGCGGCATGAGCGGCACTAATAACTAATAAGTAGGAAGGGAGGGGTGCCAGATGCGGAAAGACAAGAACGAGCAAAATGAAATCGCGAGGCCTGTTGGCAAGCACTTTGCACAGGTTGATGATTCTAAGGCAGAGCCTTGCTGCGCGGAGACGGCGGCCCCTGCTTTCAAAGTGCGTAAACGCCTATGGGCAGTTGCGGTGCTGCTGTGTGCCGTCGCGATTGCGACGGGTACCTACCTTACCTACACGGCCTTTTTGGCGGGCGACTTTCTTAAGTCGGTTGCTGTTTCGGGCACGTCGCAGGCGCTGTTTGCCTCGGACATGCTTACGGGCTACACGAATGAGACGCTGAATGACGAGGGTATTGCCGTCCGAAGCGTCATCGCCGACACGAGTGGGGAAAAATGCTCTTTTACCTTTCGCATTTACAACCATCTGCTGGGCGACAAGAACAAGGTCAACGACAAGGACGTTAACGCGACGCTGAGCGTGACGGCGACGGGTACGACGAAAGCTTGGAGCATAAGCGGTGAGCCTGCGCTGACGGCGAACGGCACGGTCGGCCTTTCCTTCCCTGCCAACAGGGCAACCATGTATACCTATAAGGTTACGTTTTCCAAGGCGGACCTCAACAAAGCATCCTTCACCGTTAAGGCCCAGGTCGGCCCCAATAGCCCTGGCACCAACCTAAAATGGCTCGCCGCCAAGATTGCGCCTTCCGAGCGTGCAGAGGTGACGGCTTCGGGCGTTTCGGGCGAGTGGGTCGACGAGAACTCGGATACCGGCGCTTTTGACGCCTACAACTATCGTGTGACGGTTACGGGCGTTACGACTAAGGTAAAGCTTACGTGGGGAAGCGGGGTCGAGCTCGATCCGTTCTTTAAGCAGAACCACGAGAACGTTGACGTGCAGAAAACCGTCAACGGCGGCTCGGTCGAATATGATGCATCTCCCGGCTCGGAAATTATTACCTTTTACCGAGCGGGCACCGGTAAGCCGACCGGCTGGGATGCCGACGACATCAAAGTTACGTGTTCGGCCGCACAGAACTAGCCGAAGCGATCCGCAAGCATAGATTTTGAGACCCCACGCGGGGCATGAGATAGAACGAGGTAGGATCAGATGAGAACGGCAAAGCGCATAACAACCGCATGCCTGACTGCGATCATGATTTTCCAGGCGCTCGCGCCTTCCACAGAGGTGTTCGCGCAAGAGCTCGACGCCGTTATGGAGGCGTCCGTCTCCGCCGCGCGCGCCGCGGGCAATACTGCCCGCTCCGTACAGGATGCCGTGGCCACCTCGCTGCAAGATGCTGACCAGGCTGCATCTGATGATGCCGCGACGACTCCGGGCGCCGATGCGGGCGCCACCGAGGGCGGCGACGGTTCTACCAACGCTGGCGAATCGCAGGACTCCACGACCGATGGAACCACTAACGGCGATACCCCAACGGAGGGCGACGCATCCCAAGACGATGCGGCTGCCGATGAGGGCGCCGCCGACGAAGATCAGGCGGATGACGCGGACACAGATGCGGCTGCGCAGGCTAGCACCGACCCCGCCATCAAGACCGCTGGTGAGCTTGATGGCGCGCTGGTCGACGGCAAGGTCACCGTGAACGACGCTGGCGAGGTCACGGCCATCACCTTCGGATCCAACGCCGACCTTATCGCCATCTCCAACACCGACCCCGCCATCTACCAGAACGCGAGCATCTCCAAGACCGGCTTGAGCGGCGTCGACTTCGACGTGTGCGGCGCGCAGGCCGTGGGCGACCTGGGCAATCTCGCGTTCCAGGGGTTCGGCAGCGATGCCCACCCCTTCAAGGGTACGCTCGACCTGGGCGGCAGGTCCCTTACCGCCAACAAGACGCTCTTCAACAACATCGAGCTCAACGATAACAACGGCACCGTAAAGCTCACCTGGAAGGGCACCGATGCTCAGCCCATCGTGGCCGCAAAGGTCACGGGCGCGGGCAAGACGCTCAGCGCTGCCATTACCGTAGACAAGCCCGAGAGCGGCGATACGAGCGTCGTCAAGCTCACTTCGCCGCTCGTGGGTGAGGTTACGGGCGAGCTCACGCTTGACGCCACGTATTCGACAAGCGCGAATAGCCCCCTGGCGATTGGCATGCAATCGTCCACGGGCAATCTGGGCCTACTCGCGAACACCCTTACTGCAGGCGCATCTCTTACGATCGCGGGGCTGAATGGCCTGCCGAAGAGCTTCAACGGCACCCCCACCATCGATGCTACGGGCGCTGGTGCCAATGCCGGCGGCCTTATTGGCGAGGCAGGCGAGGGGGCTGCCGTCACCCTTGCTTCGAATGTCGATGTTTCGGCACTGAGCGTCGCGGGTAATAATGCGGCGGGCGGCCTTATCGGTAAGGCGACCAGGCTTACGCTTGCCGTAGATACGGACAACAGCGGAAAAGATGCCTCGGGCAAGGATATCAGTATCAAGCCAGCGCACTCGGTTGGGTCGTCATCAGCCGGTACGTATGCCGGCGGCCTTATCGGTGACGCCTCGTTTGCCAGCGATTTCACTATCGAGAATGGCACCTTCGATTTTGGCGAGGGCGTGGCGCTCAGTGTGGCCAACACGACCGCCGCCCCCTCTGTCGGTGGCCTGTTCGGCGTGCTCGACATCTCGAACGGCGATGTGACCGTAAACGGCGGATTGTATAAAAGCACGCTGCAAAACGGCGCGGACAACAGCAACAACAACGGCGTGCGCGGGAACTACGGCGGCTTGGTGGGCAAGCTGTGGGGCCAGAAATACGGCGACGCACTGCACGCGTTCACGGTGAAGGGTGGCGCTGAGGTGTCGTTTGGCGTGGGCTCTAACGGCAAGCTCGCGTATGCGGGCGGCCTGGTAGGCTACCTTGGTGAAGGCGGCGGGAGCGACAATGTGTCCGCCGTGGTCATCAGTGGCGCAGCGGTGACGTGTGCAACCTCGGGCTACGCCAGCAACAACGGCAAATACGGCGGCGCCGTGGGCGTCGTGGACACCAAAAACGTGCTGGAAGTGCGCGGCCTAACGGTCAAAACCGCCAGCGGCGCTACCATCGGCGGCACAAACGGCGGCTTTGCCGGAGTCGTTGGGTCGTCGTGGCTCGGCATCGTCAAGTTCAGCGGTATCACCGACCTGTCGGATGCCGCCTTCGTGGAAAATGATCACACCGCGCAGCTGATTTATGAGAACTTCAATTCACTGTTTTTTGCTGCCGGTAGCGGAAGCGACAGAGGTGCCACCGTAGGCGGTACCACGGAATGGCAATACAAGCGTCCCTCTAAGCCGGTCAAGATCGATGACATCTACAGCTACGGCCAGGTTATTCGCCTGGGTGATAGTTTTATTACGCTGAACCCGACGACACACGAGCTGACTCTACCGGCACCGTTGGAACTGACTAACGGCGTCTATGCTCTAGCCTCGCTTGAGGATTTCGCCAAGCTTGCGATTACCTGGCAAACCAACGGCTACTACTCAATGGTCGAAGGCGTTACCGAAAACAATCTGAATGGTTTAAAGTCCTCGACCATTACGGTGAACGGCACAATTGACCTCAAGGGTACAGGCCTGACGGGCTTCACTCAGGACCGCGCAAACGACTCGCAAGTTTTCTCGGGTACGTTGAACGGCGGCGGCACGATCAAGCTTGCTGTCGGTGAGCCTTACGGCATGCGCGGGAACGCCCCTCTGGGCGTCGACGACATCAGTGCCGGCAACGGAAAAATCTACCGTCACGGCCGCCTGGGCTTGTTCGCAGCAATCAACGGCGCAGCCGCCAACAGCGAGACTGTCTCCAACGTCACCATCGCTGGCTCCATGAGGTTCGATAACGGCTCGGCAATCGAGGCTGGATCGCTTGCGGGCGCCATTGCGGGTGGTCTGACGCTGTCTGGCGCAACGTGCGAAACGAATATCGCATGCGATGATACGTTCACCAACGATGTGAACATTGGTGGTATTGCAGGCGGCGTGTCGGCAGCTTCTACGGTTACGTTTAGGGACAGTAGCAAGGCTCAAGCGAGCATCACTGCAACTAAAACGCTTAATGGCAACAGCCGTATTGGCGGCGCCATCGGCTATGTGGGCAATTATGTCTCGACATTCAACGTTACGGGCCTTGAGGTCAGCGGAAAAATCGAGACCGGCAATTGCACCAGCGGCAAGATTGCCCAGGTCGGCGGTCTTATCGGCTGCATCGCACAGAGCACCTATGGGGCTGATGGGGCAATAGCCAACTCGGCCAAAAAGGACGTTAACATTACGGGCCTTTCGTTCAACTCGTTCAAGATGGGAGTCGGAAAGAACGGCGATAAGCTCAATGGCGTGGGCGGTCTCTTGGGTTATAGCTGGGGCAACGCGGTCGTAACTATCGGAGATGACAACATTAACAAGAGTGAAAACTCCTATGCTTTGAAAACGACCAACGCTTCTATAATCGCGACTGTGGATGATTCCAAGGAGCTTGGCGGCCTTGTATACGCAGCCAGCGGTCACTGGATTATCAACAACTACGCCATCGATCTCTCGGGCACAAAGATTAATGCAGGCGCCGCTCAGACGCTCGGCGTTCTAGTTTGCCGCGGCTGCAAGGTGGATGATAAGACGACATATGGCGTCGAGAGCTACCTAGGCCTGTACTTGGAGGACAGGGCTTATTGGGATACCGCCTATAGGGTGCCCACCGGCGAGGGGGCCATCGTTGCGTCGGGCGTAACGTCCTTCGATGAATGGGTTGGCAGCGGTGTAAAACCAAACAACGGCAGCAAGCTCATGGACGCCGACTGGAACACGGTCGTTTCGCTACACACACAGAAAAACAAGCTGGACATGGACGGCGATTCCACAAAAGACAACAGCTACCATAATCGCTCGTCTTTCGGTCGAAGCCAGAATACGAACGGCAATACCCGCTACTTCTACAACCTCGACATAGCCTCTAAGAATTGTGGAGGCGGCTTTAGTGGCAGTCAAATCGATACAGCGGACAAGCTGCTCTTATGGTCTGCTTTCTGCTATGCTCCCGCCGGTATTCGTTCGACAATCGTTCCCGATGGTACGACAGGGCTCGATGATTCCATAACCATAACGGGCACAATCGATTTGGCCGGCTACAGCTACTATCCCACTCAACCGATCGGAGAGGTGACGGTTAATAATGCGGCCATCACCTTCTACTACTCCAAGATCAAGGCCGAGCAGAATGGCAACAAGCTAAACTCCGATGCCACCCAGCACGAGAACATGCACTGCGGTCTTTTTCAAACGGTGGCAGACGGCGATCTCACAGTAAGCAACGTCACTTTGGGTGGTACCGTTGGGCCCGTTATCAATGACGGAAAGAGCTCTACTGACGCTATTGGCGCGGGCGGAAGCTCATCGGGCGCGCTCGTGTGCCGCTACGTGTATGGGTCCAGCGACGGCAATGGCACCAAGATTAGAAAGATCTCAATTGATGATCTTACACTCAACAATCTGATTGTCGACGGCGCCAACAGCGCCACGGACGCTAACGCCTATATGCCTCTGCTCATCAACGAGATGCAGAAGTACGTGAGCCTGAACGCGAAGAATATCAAGACTACTGGGTACACGAGTGGCACCAAGGCGGCTACGTCGCTGTTCGGAAAGCTTGGTGTAGGCAGTGAGGCCGATCAGGTGACGGCGAAGTTTGAGCAAATCAGCTTGCCCAGCCAAGAGAACAATACGATCTTCACCCATGCGAGCCTGCTGGAGAGTTTTGGCTACGGAAGCACGAGCACGGGCTCTGCGGACTACACCTTTACTAAGGCCGATGGCGATGCGGGCAAGGTGACCTACGGATCCGAGATTGATGGGAGTACGGAGTACCCGGGCAAGCAGCTTTGGTATTACGACGAAGCGACGTATGGTGCCGTGAGCGGCTATGTGACGGTTGATGGTAAGAAGGACGGTGACGTCAGGCCTTGGTTCGGTGACTACCTTCCTTATGTTTACAAGGGAAAAGCCGCCGAGGATGGCGTTCAGTATCACGAAATTAAAGTCAACCAGCGCATTCCAAAGCTGGTAATGGGATGTGGTACCTACGGCGATCCTTATTCCGTCACAAACGCGGCGGAGATGAATGCCATTGCCAACTACATTAATAACATGACGGCGCTTGACGGCTGGGAGGTCACCATTGTCGCCGACCAGGGTAGGCTCTGCACTCGCCGCAGCAGCGATCACTCGACCGACAATGAGGTTACGTACGTCTACAAGCAGGCGAACGGTACCGATAATAAATGGGAGAAGAAGACCGGAGACGCGTCGACCAATTCCCCGCAGACGCTGAGCGACGAAACCATGCACCGCTATATGCAGAGCGCGTATTACAGCATCGAGCCTACTGAGGGCAATACGATTACTCTCGACGGCGCATCGTTTGGCGGTTTTGGAAATAGGGCCAACCCGTTTAGGGGCGTCATCGTTGGCAACTTTGGCAGTGATAATAAAAACGCAACCATCAAGATAGAGAATAACGAGGGTTCGCTTCGCGGCCTTATTCCCTATAGTTACGGCAGCGTGGTGCGCGATCTGAATATTCGCTATGTGAACGCGTCGGCGACTATTACTTATTCTGCCAAGGATGCCGACGGCGTTCCGACGGCGTTTTTCGGTGGCGTTGTCGGCTGCATCCTTGGTGGCGATAACATTATCGATGGCGTGGTCGTTAATGGGACGACGGCCGAAAACCCTACAACGGGATTTACCGTCACGGGCGGTGGCGACAAGCCGCATCTTGTTCCCATTGGTGGCTACGTCGGTGCCATTGCGGGTGGCGGCGTGATTTTCCGCAATATGGACAAAAGCGGAAAATCTTCCTGGCGTGCTGGAACTGGTGACAAATCTCGTGGTCTGGGAAAGGGCAACTTTGATCTCTACAACAATCCCTACGTCGGTCGCGTGATTGATGGCTATGCCTTTAGCGAGGGCTGTAAGGTTGAAAACGGTAACGCTAACTACCAGATTAACGAGCTCACAAAAAAAGGAACCCCCTGTGTCACCACCACGGGCACCGACAACAAGTACCTCGGCACTAACGCCGAGGCTCCTGTGACCATGGTGAAAAACGCCCAGGGCCTTTTGGTGCTCTCGGCCATCATCAGCTCGGGTGCGGGTGCTGGCGCGGCACATACCAACTACTCCAATAATGGCGTGTTCCGCGGTTCCAAGGCTTACTGGGGCAGCGATTCGCAAGACCCGGCGATATGCGGCTACCTGTTTGGCAACAAGGAATATGGCAAGGTACGGAATGCTAACTACGCAAATGTGGGCAAGCCTGAGAGTGCTGCCGGCGATTTCGAAATCGCCAAAAACGACGACCAGAAGGCCCCCGGCAAGCAGGGGTGGCACGGCCCGCTCGACCATGATGACGATGTAAATTCGCCCTACCTGGTGGCGTCCTACGCTGCCGACTACCAAACGGGCTATGTGTGCGCGTCGAAATCGATCGGCATGAGCTTGGAGTTCAAGCAGGGCGACACCTACGATATGACCGACTACGGCACGGGGTACGTGGGCCTAAACGGCCGCTACTATTCCAATGCCTGCAATTCGAACCAGCCGGGCACCGACCGCGACCGTATTACGCCGCACGTAGCCACGATCGACGGTAACGGCGCCACCATCACGGTGGGTACCGAAGGCACCGCCTACGGCGTCGTCGAATACGCCGACGACGACTATAAGGTCTCGGGCGTGGGTGGTCTATTCAGCACCGTGATGTTCACCTCCACCAATGTGGGGCAGAGCGTCACCGCGAACGACGGCGCGCAGGTCAAAGACCTCACCTTTAGCAACTGCAACGTAGCGCTCACCTATATCGACACCAACGGCGAAGCCAAACCAGGAGAGGCGCCGAACGACCTTACCGGTGCCGGCCTTTTGGCGGGTGCAACGGCCAACTACGACGACGGCACGTGCGGCATCTACCGCAACGTGCAGATGAAGAACTGCACCGTGTCGGGCGCAAAGAGCGTAGGAGGGCTTCTTGGCAGCTCGGGCCGCGCCAGACGAACTACGAGCGAAGACAGAACCTATATGGTCGAGTTCGGGGACGGGTGGGGCCCCGCGTATCTCTATGACTGCTCATACACTGGCCTTAACGTCACGGGCGAGAAGAATGTCGGTGGCTATGTGGGTACGGTCGCCTCGGCGTGCGGTGTGTGGACAACCGCAGGCACAGGGGTGAGCGAAAGGACCGTTGGCAAAAACTCGACCATAACTGCCACAGGGACAGTGCCCTACGTGGGCGGCGTGCTCGGCTATGTCGAAAGAAGCGATATCTCGGTCAACACCAACATCGGCACCACCACAGCGGCCCAGTCGTCGTGCACGGCAGTCATCTCTGGGGTAAACGTGCTAGCCACCGGGTCGAACTCCGATGACCATATGGGCGCCGGCGGCGTGGTCGGACGCGCCCGTGGCGGCGTTATTTCTATGAGCAACGTGCGCATTGATGGCGGAAACGGCACCGAGAACGCCGTCATCGGCGATAAGGCCGGAACGAACAATAGCATCTACAATGCGGGCGGCCTGATTGGTGAGGTTACGAGTAGCGGTAGCCCCAACAAGTACTGGTTCGACGACTGCAGTGTCAAGAATGTCAGCATCGCCGGCACCGGCAAATGCTCGGGCGGGCTTATCGGCTACTTCTTCAGCAATGTGAATATAGCCTGCAACAACATCGCGATCGAGAACGCTACGATTAAGGGTAACTGGAGCGGCGGCCTGCTGGGCGCGAATAACGCGAGTAACAGCGGATCCGTCGTCATCGACGTTACCAACACAAAGGTATCCAACACCACGTTTAGCGAAAGGTCCAACGGCGGCATTATGGGCGACGGGCGCGGCCAGTTCCATCTGTTAAACGTGCTCATGGACAGCAATAGCTACAATGCGGGCAAAACCCAGGGCGTACTCTTGGGCGAGGTTGACACGGGGGATGGTAAGTACAGCCTTTCCGCAGCGGGCGTGGAAGTAAAGCCCGGTAGTGGCAAGACCACGAGCGACCTGCCGCCGATGGTTTACACGACCAATACGAATACGGCTGCTGTTAACGAGAAAACTTATATTGCCTTCGGCGACTACAACGGCACGGCTGCCGCGCCCAACGAGAACAAAACGCTTTACGGCGCAGGCGATACTGCTACCACGGCAACGAGTCCGTACGTGACCACGAGGCCCGTGAGCACGCTGGCGGTGCGTGCCTCCGACGGCGACACCACCGACCGCTACCTGTTTGGCGACGGCGCCGCCATTGACACCGCGACGACCATCCAAAGCCAAGCGGGTGCCCGCGTTCCCGGCCGCTACACCTACACCAACATCGCCGGCATCAATGATGCCGGCGCATACCAAAACACGAGCACCTATAGCGCGGACAGCTCGCGTAGCACCTATAACGCTAACAACATTACTTCGGACAAGAAGGCCAAAACTGACTTCCCCGTGCTCGTGATTCCGGGCAACGATACCACGACGGTGGAGAGCTACCTGAACATCGTGACCAATGGCGGCTTCTCCGATGCCCGCCGCCTCAACGGCAGCACCGCGCATGTGACCGCCACCGCCGAGGTCTTCTCGCTCGCCGATAACGGCACCTTCGTCAAGGACGTAGCCGCCTCGCAAGCGCCCACGCTCAAGGTGCTCAACAATGGCACGAGCTCTATGGCATTCCGCGCGAGCACCGACTGGGACAATGAGCAGGGGCGCTTCACGCTGCTTACGGTCACCTTTAGCGAGGCCGGCCAGAGCTACCGTGTACAGGTACCCATCATCGTCAAGCGCATGCTCGAGATCGACTTTACCGCCACCTACTCCGAAGGTGCGAACTTCAAGGCTGCCGACTATGCGACAAAATACGACAAGCACGTACTTGTGAGCAGCGGCGACACCATGACCGGCTACCTTACCTGGACCTATGGCAGCGCTCGGGGCAAGCCGGTCGATTACGGCTGGAACACGCTGCTCGAAGCCGGCGGCTCTATGGGTCCGCTCAACAAGAGCATTACCTTCGGTGCCACGCTGCCCGAGGGTACACAGCTCACACTCGTGGACACGGCCAACAACAGCCGCGAATATCACTACACGGTGGGCACGGGCGGCGCGACGTCAGTCAGGCTCACCGAGTTTGTGGACGCTGGCAACAAGGCTTACTACACCGAACCGTGGCTGAGCGAAATCGTGGGCGTGAAGGCCGATGAGGCCAAGGAGGACAAGGACGGCGCTTGGGTCAAGCTCGCCGATGACGAGGTCAAGGACAAGAGCCAGGCCGAACTCGCGAAGATGGCTGGCGCCAAGGTCGATGGCGCGTACTACCGCGCGCGCACTTCTTCCGACGCGACGGGCACGTTCTATACCCTCTCCGTTGATAAGGAAGAGCCCAAGAGCGAAAACTTCTACTTGGTGGTGCGCACGCCGGCGGGGTCCGTGGGCGTCAACGGCTACACCGCCACCACGGTGGACACGAGCCTCAACGAGCACATCAACTACCTGCTGCGAGGCAAGAAAGCAGCCGACGGCAAGGCTGCCGAGGATGGGCACCAGAATACGCCCTCGACCTATAGCGTGGCATCAAACTACACGCACAGCCTCGTTGACAACAAGCGTAACCTCGTCGACAACAGGGACAGCATCAGCCGGATGGAGCTCAAGGAAGCCACCTATTCGCTTTCCATGAACGTGAGCGACACCGTGACGTTTGACTCGAGCCAGCAATACACGAGCTCTGACGCGCTGTATTATCAGCTCGATTCGTCGCTTGTCACCTATCACGATGGCGTCATCGCGGGCTCGGTAGGATACCCCACGGGCACGCAGGGCACGTATGAGTTCTACGTTAAGGTGGGTGATAACTACTACACCTGGGGCGGGTCGGGTTGGAGTCTGGCCGGCACGAAGGAGACCCCAGTGGTGTCGGGCCTTAGTTGGACTGCGAACGGTGGCGACATGTCACTGGTGCTTGCCGATGCTGAGGGTAATCCCATCGACATGTCGGGCCTGCGCGAGATCGCCAAGAACCATGTCAACGCCTTCACCGTTACCATGAGGGCCGCGCTCACCATGACGGAGCCTGCCTGCCAGGCGGGTATCGTGGCCTCGCAGAACAGCGGCACCGACCGCTACACCAAACCCAACTACCGCGCGTACCTTTCCACGCATGCCGACACGCTCAGCACCAGTAGCAACTCGGCATACAACGATGGCGGCGCCGGCTACTACCGTATGGATGTGGGCTCATCGACCATCGCGCTCGAGGCGTCTAAGAAATCCCAGTTGGGCATCAACATCGATGACCTCAAGTCCGCTGACGGCGAGATCGCTCTGGTGGGTACCTACGACCTGAGCAAGCTCACGGGCGCCGAGGCTAAGATCGACGCCGCAAGCACGGTGACCTACACGCTGAGCCTGGAGCAGCGGCAAGATAATGGCGGCTATGCTCCGGTCGGCGATATCTCGAACTACATTACGGTGCTCGGCAGCGATTACCTAGGCACGGGTGCGGCATCCGCCGACGGCAACAGCTATGTGTTCACCGACACCAAGACCAACGGCGCGTTCCTCACGCGCGACGGCAACAGCCTTGCCTTTAAGCATGCCTTCCGCGTTAAAGTGAATACGAATGTTGAGGGTGAGAACCAAACTTACGCAAACTACCGCTTGGTGCTTACGGCCAATATTATGACCGGCAACGTTGTCGACGACACACCGGTCAACGTTAGCAACCTTGATGGCTATTCGCACTCCGACTACGTGACGTACACGCTAGCGCGCATCAACACCGAGGGCATTCGGCACGAGACGAAAACCAACTAGCTACGCGAGGGGCGGCAACCACCCGGTTGCCGCCCTTTTTCTTGTTCGCTTGGCCTACTGCTGCCCCAGCTCTCCACCAACTTTCCAGCTTTCCACTTAACTTACCACTCAAGGTGGAAAGCTGGAAAGTTAAGTGGAAAGCTGGAAAGTTAAGTGGAAAGCTGGTAAGTTAGGTGGAAAGTTGGAAAGTTGGGAGGTTCGGCATGAATGAGGAGTGGTTGGCGCAGGTTATCCATCATCTGCGGGCAATAGGAAACGACACCCAGCAGTACGAAGTAAAAGAAGCCAAGGGCGCGCTCCCCAAAAGCATCGTCGAGACGCTTTCGGCATTTTCCAACGCGCAGGGCGGCTTTATCATCCTCGGCATTTCTGAAAAGAACGGGTTTATGCCCGTCGAGGGTTTTGATGCCCGCAAGATGCAAGACGCCCTCTCTTCTGCATGTGAAAAGCTGACGCCCGTTGTGAGGCCGGATATCCAAGTGCTCCCCTTCGAGGGTAAGCTGGTGCTTTGCGCGCGCATCAAAGAAATGCATCCACGCGATAAACCCTGCTATATTGCGGCACGCGGAATGTACGATTCGTCCTTTATCCGTACGGGCGACGGCGACCGGCGCATGACTCCCTACGAAATCGATCGCTTTATGGAGGAGCATGTTCAGCCTACATACGACGACGAGCCGGTCGAAGGCGCCACGCTCGATGACCTTGACGCCGATCTTTTGCAAGGGTTTATAAAACGCCAGCGCGAGCTACACCCTAGGCTTTTGGGCACCAGAAGCGACGATGAGATTCTCCTTGACCTGCATGTGACCAAAAGGGTGGACGACGCAATCGTGCCGACGCTTGCTGCAATTGTCGCGATGGGACGGTTTCCGCAAAAGTTCTTCCCACGTCTCAATGTGACCTTTACGGCGTACCCCGGGACCACAAAAACGCAGCGAGTAAGTGATAACAAGCGTTTTGTGGATTCTCAGACCATTTTGGGTCCGATCCCTTTCATGATTGAGGACGTGCTTGCCGCCGTTGCGAGAAACACCCGAAACGCAGCGGTTATCGAGGGCGCGTTCCGGAAAGATGTGCCCGATTATCCGCCCGTGGCGCTGCGCGAGGCGGTGGCGAACGCGCTCATGCACCGCGACTACTCTTCCGCCGCGCGCGGCTCACAAGTGCAGGTCAACTTGTATATCGACCGCGTCGAGATTCTCAATCCCGGCGGGCTGTACGGCGACGTAACGATCGATTCGCTGGGAGTTTCTGGGGTTTCGTCATCCAGAAACCAGTTCCTTTCAAATATCCTCGAGACCACGCCGTACCCAGACGGTGGCTACGTGGTCGAAAATCGCGGCACTGGTTATCAGGAGATAGGCGAGCAGCTCGAGCGGGCAAACATGTTGCCGCCCGAACCAAAGAACTCGACAGTTTCTTTTTCGTTGACGTTCGATAAGCGAAAGATAATGCGGGCGGAACAGGTGACGTCTGTGGGGCATGTGGACGAGGCAATCTTGGATTACCTGGCAACACATTCTTCGGCCTCGACCAAGGAGCTCACCGACGCTTCGAGTTTGAGCAGGAGCGCCGTTTCCAACCACATAAAAGGCTTGATTGGTGCGGGCAAGATTGAGGCGATGGAGCCTCCGCGCAGCCCGCGACAACGGTATCGACTCGCGAAGTAGGGCTGTCCGTCGCCCATGCTTCGGTCTCCCAACTTCTTTCCAGCTTTCCACTTAACTTACCACTTAAGGTGGAAAGCTGGAAAGTTAAGTGGAAAGTTGGGAAGCAAGTGGAAAGCTGACATGTTAGGTGCGGACTGACGAGGGGTTAATAATTGCACAAACCATACCAGCCAAACAAAAAGATACCAATCTGGTTGGTAAAACACCGTCAATGAGCCGCGAGCCAACTAGCTGCGTAAATAAAACCTAAAGAACTGTTGCAAATGAATGGCAAATACCCAGATGCCGCCGTTGCGATTTTCAATTAACTGTTACGCGGGAACAGCAAAATGCTACTATCTAACAAGCACGTAAGAAAGCAGATTAACGGTTAAGGCTAAGAAGTGGCAGGTATGTCGGAAGCAACTAGGACCCGCACGCATGCGCCCGAGGTTAGGCAGCGCGCCGTCGAGATCCTCCAAGAGGGGGTCGGTCACCGCGCCCTCGCTGCAAAGCTTGGCATTCCCCAGGCCACGGCTCGTCAGTGGGCCCGCGCATATGCCGTGGGCGGTGCCGACGCCGTGCTCAATGCGGGCGCTCGTCATCACACCTATTCGTACGACGTAAAGCTCGCCGTGGTTAAGGACCGTTTGGAAAACGGCCTGACGGTTCGCGAGGCAATGATCAAGCACAAGATTCCCAGCGAGTCTTCAGTCAAGGCTTGGTGCCGCCAGTATCGCGAGAGCGGTGAGTCCGCGCTGGTCGATAAGCCGCGCGGCCGCAAGCCGCGCGTTAAAAAGGCGGAATAGCGAACGGGATGGTGCGCCCACAGGGGCGCATTTTTCTTGCCGCGCCAACTTTTCGGACTGCCGCGAGCCTATCGGGACATCTTCCAACGTGGCCAATAAACCGCGCACAGTGGCCCGCGCGCCTGCCGCTGCGGTAAGGGAGCGTCACCCCTCTACTCCAATGCGGACAGACTCCTTACCCCGTACGCCTAAAACTCCCCAGTTGACCGAAAACCCGCTGCTGCTACTCCTCAATTGAGCTATAACGTTAAACAATTGCAGCGTTTTTGCATGGGGGAGTGATGGTATGACGCTACTGTATTTCCTTACCCTGTTTCCGCTGGTACCGGCGCTGGGTATGCTGTTCGCGCGCGGTGACCGCGCCCGCGATGCGGTGGGGCTCATAGGTTCCGGCATCATTATGGCGGTGACAGTTGTAGTCGCCGTCATGTTTTTTGGCACGGGCCCGCAGAGCTTTGAGGTCGCCCCCGGAGCCTCGCATGTGCTCTCGATCATCAGCTCCGCCATCGATGTCATCCTGTGCGCCGTCATCCTGTACAACGCGTACAAATACAGGAACGCGCTCACCACGGTGCTCGGCATAGTTCAGCTGGTGGGCTCGCTCGCCTTTGCAGCCATGACGCTGCCCGTGGCCGAGGCCGTCACCGCAACGCCGCTCTACCTGGACTACATGAGCGTGATCATGGTCCTCGCCGTTGGCATTGTCGGCAGCCTAATCTGCGTGTATGCCTTGGGCTACATGAAGGACTTCCAAGCGCACGATGAGCACGAGGCTGCGCTGCGCGGGCAGACCGCGCCCGACCGTCGCCCGCAGTTCCTGGCGCTTATGTTCCTGTTCCTCTCGGCCATGTTCGTCATCGTGACGAGCGACAACCTTGAGTGGCTGTTCTGCGGCTGGGAAATCACCACCGTGTGCTCGTTCCTTATGATTGGCTACACGCGCACGCCCGAGGCCATCAAGAACGCCTTTACCCAGATCATCCTCAACATGCTGGGCGGCATCGCGTTTTTGGCTGGACTCATGTATCTGCACGTTAACGGCATGCCGCTGACCATCTCGGGCATGGTCGAGCTTGCCGGCGCCGGAACCGCGCAATCCGCGCTGCTGGTGATGCCGGTCGTCCTGCTGTCGCTCGCCGCACTCACCAAGGCCGCACAGATGCCGTTCCACACGTGGCTGTTGGGTGCCATGGTTGCCCCTACGCCCACGAGCGCCCTGCTGCACTCGTCAACCATGGTCAAAGCCGGCGTGTTCCTGATGGTCAAGCTGAGCCCGCTCTATGCCATCTATCCCGTGACTGGCTTTATGGTCACGAGTGTGGGTGCCATCACGTTTTTGCTCGCTGCCCTCATGGCCATCTCGCAGAGCAACGCCAAACGCGTGCTCGCGTACTCCACCATTTCCAACTTGGGCCTCATCAGTGCCTGCTTGGGTGTCGGCGCGCCCGAGGCCGTATGGGCGGCCATCTTCCTGATCCTGTTCCACACGGTGGCCAAGTCGCTGCTGTTCCTGTGCGTGGGCACGGCCGAGCATCATATCGGCAGTCGCGATATCGAGGACATGGACGGTATGTTCAGCCGCATGCCGCACCTGACGCGCCTGATGATGCTGGGCATCATGGGCATGTTTGTGGCGCCGTTTGGCATGCTCGTGTCCAAGTGGGGTGCCCTGGTGGCGTTTGCGCAGACTGGCAACGTGCTTATGATCATGGTGCTGGCCTTTGGCTCGGCTGCGACGTTCTTCTTCTGGGGCAAGTGGCTTGCCAAGCTTTCGGGCGTCGACCCCACGGCTCAAAACGTTGAGGTCAATGTTCATAAGACCGAATGGATGGCGCTCAACACCATCGCCGCGCTGCTGATTCTGTGCTGCGTGGCGTTCCCGGTTATCTCGAGCGGTCTGGTGTCGCCTTACTTGGCCATGGTGTTTGGCCGCGTGCCGTACGTTATCGGCAAGGACGCCATGTATCTGATGGTGGTTATCGTGGCGTTTATTGCCGTGGTGCTGCTGACGTCGTTCCGCGTGAGCAATAAGCCGCACGTCAACGTGTACCTTTCGGGCGTGGGAACCGACAAATATCGTCATTTCCGCGGCTCGATGGGACGCGAGGTGAAGGCCGAAAAGCGCAATTGGTACTCGGAGGACGCCCTTGGCGAGAAGCGTATTGGCCCCGCGGGTAGCGTCGTGTGCTGCAGCATTATCTTGTTTGCGCTGCTGTGTTGCGCGTGGATTGGGCCCGAGCGGCTTGCCATGAGTGCGCCCTCGGTGCTGCGCGGCAAGTATTTCGAGGGTTCGGGCGTCGTGGGCATTTTTATTGGCACCGTGGCGTTTGCCTTGCTGGCGCCGCTTGTGGGCGGCCTGATCGATGGCCTTGACCGTAAGCTTTCGGCTCGCATGCAGGGCCGCGTGGGCCCGCGTCTGCTGCAGCCTTTCTATGACGTTGCCAAGCTGCTGCGCAAAGCCCCTGCCAGCGTAAACACCATGGACGATACTTATATGGCGTGCGCGCTCATCTTTACCGTGGTGGGCGGCGGCATCTTTGTGTCGGGCTCCAACACGCTGCTGTGCGCGTTTATGGTTACCCTCGCCGCGATCTTTGTGGTGTTGGCGTCCGCCTCGACGCAAAGCCCGTTTGCCCAGGTTGGCGCCGATCGTGAGTTGCTGCAGGTTATGAGTTACGAGCCCGCCGTTTTGCTGATGAGCGTGGGCCTGTACCTTGCCACCGATAGCTTCGATTCCATCGCCGTGACGGGGCAGTCGGCCCCCATCATCGTGTACAGCGCGCCCATTTTCCTCGCGCTGCTCGCGGTGCTCACCATCAAGCTGCGCAAGTCGCCGTTTGACCTTTCGTACTCGCATCACGCGCATCAGGAGATCGTCCAGGGCGTTGCCACCGAGATGAGCGGCGGCACGCTGGCCAAGATGACCCTTATGCACTGGTGCGAGACCGTGCTGTTTTTGATGTGGGTGGGCATGTTCTTTGTCTGGGACAACCCGGTGAGCTGGGTGGTCGCCCTGGTCGTGATGGCTGCGACGTACTTTGTCGAGGTGCTTATCGACAACACCTTCGCACGCAGTACCTGGCGCAGCTGCTTTAAGCTCGGATGGGGCGTGGCGCTGGTGTTTGGCCTGCTCAACCTTATGCCCATCCTCGTCGACGTGTTTATTTAGGAGGCGGCATCCATGGATCATAAAATGTCGCGCTCGCCGTGGGTTATTCATTACGACGGCTCGAGCTGCAACGGATGCGATATCGAGGTGCTGGCCTCGCTCACGCCGCTGTTCGATGCGGAGCGCTTTGGCGTGGTCAACACCGGCAACCCCAAGCATGCGGACATCTTTTTGGTGACGGGGTCGGTCAATGCCCAGAACCTGCCCGTCGTGCGCCAGATCTACAACCAAATGCTCGAGCCCAAGTGCGTGGTGGCGTGCGGCATCTGCGCGTGCTCGGGCGGCGTGTTCCGCGATGCCTATAACGTGATCGGCGGCGTGGACCGCGCGATTCCCGTGGACGTGTACGCGCCCGGGTGCGCCATCCGTCCCGAGACGGTGATCGATGCCATCGTGGAGGCGTGCGGCATTCTGGATCAGAAGGAGGCCGTGATGCGTGCTGGCGGCGATCCGCTTACCGTGGGCGGCGCCGCTACCTGGGACGGTGGCGTTGAGCTGGGCGAGGACGGGTTTGTGGCTGTGGGGGCCGGGGCTGACGGTGCCGGTGACGCGCCTGCCGGGAAGTCCGCCGCGCCCGCCGCTGGCGACGCACCTGCTGGGACGCCCGCCGCTGCAAAGGAGGCCGAGTAATGCAAAAGGCTATCTATACCACCGTCGGGATCGACGAGCTCCTGTCGCATGTCCAGGCGCTCAAGGGCGTCGGCGCGCGCTTTGTGCAAATGCATGCCGAGCGCAACGTCGACGACGGCACGTACCGCCTGGTCTATACGTTTATCAACGTTCGTGCTGCACGGGAGCAGATCGCTCAGGATGGCAGCTATGCGATCGAGAACCTGGTGGTTGAGGGCATCGACCAGTACCAGGAGATTCCGTCCATCAGCTCGTATTATCCGGCGGTGTTCCCGTTTGAGAACGAGGCGCACGACCTATTTGGTCTTGCCATTACCGACATGCAGATCGACTTTAAGGGCTTTTTCTACCAGGTCTCGACTGCCGAGCCCATGAGCGTTATCACGCCCGAGGTTAAGGTCGCGCGCGAGAAGGCCATGAAGGTCCGTGCCGCCGCCGAGGCCAAGGCGCGCAAGGCTGCGGCCGAAAAGGCCGCCGCTGCCGCGGCCGCTGCGGGGGAGGCTGCCACGGGCGCTGGCGATGCTGCGGGGGAGGCTGCCGCTCAGCCCGATGCGGCTGCCGGCTCCGATGCTCAGCACGATGAAGCTGCTGCGAAGGCTGCGCTCAAGGCCGCCGAGATGGAGGCAAAGCTCGCTGCCATGGATCCCGAGAAAGCGGCCAAGGTCCGCGCGGCGCTTGCCGCCAAGGCCGCCCGCGACAAGCAGAAAAAGGAGGCGTAAGGTCCATGGCACATCGCTCCGTTATTCCGTTTGGCCCGCAGCACCCGGTGCTGCCCGAGCCGCTTCATCTGGACCTGGTGATCGATGACGACCGCGTCATCGAGGCAATTCCGCAGATCGGCTTTGTGCACCGCGGACTCGAGAAGCTCACCGAAAAGCGCGACATGCACCAGTTTGGCTACATCGCCGAGCGCATCTGCGGCATCTGCGCCGTGGGACATAGCTATGGCTATGCCAACGCCTGCGAGCGCATGCTCGACATCGAGGTGCCCGGCCGCGTGCAGTATATCCGCACCATTTTGCACGAGCTTTCGCGCATTCACTCGCACCTGCTGTGGCTGGGCTTGCTCGCCGATGCCTTTGGCTTCGAGGCGCTGTTCTATCGTTCGTGGACCCTGCGCGAGCAGATCCTCAAGATCTTCGAGAGTACCTGCGGCGGCCGCGTGATTCTGTCGATTAACGAGATCGGCGGCCTTAAGCACGACATTGAGGACTCCGAGCTGGCAGGCATTGTCCAGACGCTCGATGCCATGCGTCCCGACTACGAGGCCCTGGTGCATACGTTTTTGGACGACAATAGCTGCGGCGAGCGCCTGCATGGCGTGGGCGTGATCAGCAAGAAGGACGCGCTGGACCTTTCGATGGTCGGCCCGTTCGGTCGTGCCTCGGGCGTGGACTATGACGTGCGCATGTTCGGTGACGGTGCCTATGCGGACCTGTCTGCGTTTGAGCCCATCGTTGCTAGCGATGGCGACTGCTATGCCCGCTGCCAGGTGCGTTGTGCCGAGGTCACGCAGGCCATGGACATCATCAAGGAGCTTGTCGGCAAGATCCCGCACGACGGTATCGGCGGGCGTACCAAGCTTACGCCGGCCGACGGCGCGCGCGGCGAGGTTGTGATTGAGCAGCCGCGCGGCGAGGCGTACTACTATGTGCGCGGCAACGGCACCAAGAACCTGGACCGCTTCCGCGTGCGCACGCCGACGTCGCAGAACCTGGCGGGTCTGACGCATGCGCTGCAGGGCGTGCTTCTTGCCAACGTGCCCATGATTATCCTGACCATCGACCCCTGCATTAGCTGCACGGAAAGGTAGGCGCGGCATGAGTTTGCTGACATTTGCCAAGACGGCCTTGGGCTCTATGGTCAAGCAGCCGGTAACGGTGTGCTATCCGCAGGAGAAGCTCGCGGCGCCCGAGCGCCTGCGCGGGCATATCGTCAATGACATGGACGTGTGCATTTGCTGCGGCATGTGCGCGCGTCGTTGCCCGGCGGGCGCGCTTGCGGTCGATCGCAAAGGCGGAACGTGGTCGATCGACCCGTATGCCTGCGTGGTGTGCGGCGAGTGCATCGAAAGCTGCCCCAAGCACTGCCTGACTATGGATACCGCCCGCACTCCAGTCGCGGCGAACAAGGCTCCCACGGTAGAAACTAAGCCGGAGTAGCGCTGGAATTGAGCTGGAATAGGGGCCGGCGGGGCAAAAATGCCCCATCGGCCCCGCGCGTGAACGCGCGGTTATGCTGCTGCGAACAAAACTATGCCGGATTACGGGGCAGGATTGCGAACCTCCGACCATATCGAAAACCACGAAATTAAAACTGCAGGTAGACGAACCGTCATTTTGCGGAAAACGCGGGTATGGATGAGGGCCCCGACTTTAGCCCCGTAATCCGGCATAGTTTTGAAATGCCACCATATCAGTACCAGCCCCTGATCTCCCGTGGACAGAGGGAAACGGATCATTTTGGTCCCGCGAGGCTTGCGGAGGCGCTCGTGCAGAGCCGCTCGGACAAAACTATGCCGGTTTACGGGGCTAAGTCACGCGCTCCCAACCATGCCGATATCCGTGAAAATAAAACCGCAGGTAGACAAGCCGTCATTTTACGGAAAACGCGGGTATGGATGGGGGCCATGAGCTTAGCCCCGTAAACCGGCATAGTTTTGAAATGGCATTAAATCGATAACAGCTATTTTGCTCTGTCGGAGCGGTTGGCCGTTGGGTAATTACCCTCGCAGGTAGGCGATGGCGATCTGCGTGCGGTTGCGTAGGCCCATTTTGGCAAGGATCGAGCTGATGTGGTTGCGTACGGTGCCTTCGCCCATATAGGCGGTGGCGGCAATCCCCTTGTTATCGAGGCCGCGGGCGATGAGCTCGGCGACTTCGAATTCGCGGTCGGTTAGGCTGGCGAAGGCCGCAGGCCGGCGGGGCGTGCCCGCCTCAACGTCCGTTCCGTCAAAATCGACGTCCTCGATCGCCTTGCCCTCGAGCACGCGTTTGCCATCCATGACCTGCGTCAACGCGGGAGGGATGGCAGCGACGTCGGTTTTAATCAAGTAGCCGCGCGCGCCCAGTTTGAGCGCCGACACAATGTACTCGTCATCCGAGAACGTCGTCAGAAACACCACGCGTGCTGCAGGATCACGCTCAAGGATCTCGCGTGCCGCCGAAAGTCCGTCGCGCCCCGGCATCTGAATGTCGAGCAGCGCGATATCGGGCGCGTGCTCGGCGTAGAGCGCGACCGCGTCGTCGCCATTGGCGCCGGTGCCCACTACCTCGATTTGCGGCTGGGCGCCCAGGATGATCTTGAGCGAATCGACCACCAAGCGGTCGTCGTCGACAACGATGAGCCTCATCGGTCCTCATCTCCTTGCTGTTTGGGAACGGTGGCAAACACGCGCCAGCCGCCGGCGCCGGTGCGCGGGCCGGCGGTGAAGGTGCCGCCAAGCGCCTCGATGCGCTCGCGCATGGAGGCGAGCCCCATGCCCTCCGCGGCGCCGCGGCCGCTTGCTTGAACCCCGCCCGTGCCGTCGTCGGCAATGATGAGCTGGTAAAACGACGGATGCTCCATACATCGTACAGTGACAGCATGGGCGCAAGCGTGGCGCATGGTGTTGGAGAGCGCCTCGCGCAGGACCGCCGCAAAGCAGTTGGCGACGTTTGCGGGTGCATGCTCGGCCATAACTTCAAGCTCAATCTGCGGACCGCCGTCCGAGCGCGCGCCTCCGACAATGCGTTCGAGCTGTACGGAAAGGTCGATGGCGTTGTCGTTGAGCGCGTGGACGCTGGTGCGCACAAGCTGGAGCGCCTCGTCAACCGTGCGTTTGACGTCGGCGAAATCGGCGGCAACCCTGGGCTCGTCGGCGTGCACGACGCGCAGGGCCTCGGTCTGCAGCGAGGCGCGCGTGAGCTGGTGGCCGACGTTATCGTGGATCTCGCGCGCGATACGGGCGCGTTCGGCGAGTGTCGCGAGCTCGACTTCGTAGTCCTGACGATCGGCAAGGTCGCGGTTGCGCGCTTCGAGCGCGAGAGCTCGTTCCTGCAGCTCGTCGCGGATGCGGCGCATGCGCTGCTGCTCGCGCTCCAACTGGGCGGTACGTAGCGATAGCAAGGTGGCGGCAACTGAAAGGATGGCGGTCAGTAGAAACGTTCGGGCGGTGAGCGCGTCGGCGCGTAGGTCCGCAATGAGCGCAAAAGCAAAGACGGAGCCAATGCTCAGTGCGATCCAGGCACGCTCACGGTGCACGCGTCGTGCGATGTCATAGAGGGCGAGAGGCGCAAACGGCACAAACGGCGGCACGAAGACGGCCGCGATGATGTAAGCGCAGCTCGCGGCCTCGCTTGTGCGGCGCGTGCGTTCCTTCTGCGCGAGCTCGGCCAGCGAGGTGGCAATAACACCAAGGCAAAACGCCGCGACCAGGCGAGCGTCCACAGCAAGGCCCGTGGCGGCTGCGATGCAGCACGCCAGCACGATCGATTTGTCGAAAAGCCTGTTCATACGGGTATTGTACGCGAAGCCGCGCGTAGTGGAGGGGCCGCCTGCGCAACCGTGACATTCCTCCCGCGCGACAAATCGGGGGCGTCGGCGGCCACACGGCCAAGCCCCGCACTCGTGACAAAGCTCACTGGCGCGCGCCGGCGGCTCCTGCGATGATGCAATCGTACCGGGCCGCAATCAACAGGAGGGCCGCCTCATGACAGACATCGTCCACGTCGAAAACCTCGTCAAGCGCTATGACGACCTTATCGCGCTCGACCACTTTAACCTGAGCATCGCCCCCGGCGAGATCTTTGGCCTGCTGGGCCCCAACGGCTCGGGCAAGACCACGTCCATCAACTGCATTCTGCAGCTGCTTGCCTACGACAAAGGCACCATCGAGTTGTTCGGCGAGCCCATGACGCCCGCCCGCTATGACCTCAAGCGCCGCATCGGCGTGGTGCCGCAGCAGGTGGCGGTATTCGACGAGCTTACGGTGCGCGAGAACATCGACTATTTCTGCAGTCTCTACGTTAACGACCGCAAGCGCCGCCGCGCGCTCGTGGACGAGGCGATTGACTTTGTCGGGCTGGGTGACTTTACCAAGTTCCGCCCCGGCAAGCTCTCGGGCGGCCTGGCGCGCCGGCTCAACATCGCCTGCGGTATCGCGCACAAGCCCGAGCTCATCTTTTTTGACGAGCCCACGGTGGCGGTCGACCCGCAGAGCCGCAACGCCATCCTGGAGGGCATCTGCCGCCTGCGCGACGAGGGCGCCACGGTGGTGTATACCAGCCATTACATGGAGGAAGTCGAGCAGATCTGCAGCCGCATCATGATCATGGACGGCGGCCGCGTGCTGGCGCAGGGCACCAACGACGAGCTCAAGCGCATGATTCAGATGGGCGAGCGCGTGACCGTCGAGGTCGGCGCCGTCGAGCCCGCCACGGTCGAGCGGCTGCGCGCCCTCGAGCACGTGCTTTCGGTTGAGCTGTCCGGCGGCGAGCTCGTCTGCACTTGCGAGGCGAGTCCGCACAACCTGGTCGACATCCTCGACACGCTGCGCGCCGCCGACGTGGCACTCGGCCGCGTGTGGAGCGAGCCGCCGACCCTCAACGACGTGTTCCTCGAGATCACCGGCCGCGAGCTGCGCGACTAGGGGGCGGCCATGTTCAACACCATTATCATTACGGTCAAGACGCTGCTGCGTCGGCCGAGTACGTGGGTTTGGGGCGCGATCTTTCCCATCGCACTTTCCACGATGTTCATGTTTATGTTTGCGAATCTGAGCTCCGACGGCACGGTCGACCCGGTGCCGGTGGCCGTCGTGGCGGATGAGGCCTGGGACGCCTCGACCTTTAAGGACGTGGCGACGTCGCTTGCCAAGGAAGGCGACGACCAGCTGCTCGAGATCCACGAGTGCGACGACGCTGCCGCCGCGGACCACGCGCTCAAGGCCGGTGAGGTCGCGGGTATCTATACGGTCGACGCTGCGGGCACGCCCAAACTCACGTTGCTTTCGAGCTATGGCAGCTCGCGCGCCTCGTCGGTGCTCACCGACCGCAGTATCCTGGAGACGGTGGCAAGCTCGTATACGCAAAATGCCGAGCTCATGTCCCAGATTGCCCAAGACAACCCGGCGGCGCTCGCCGACCCGGAGGCGGTTGCGCGCGCCCTGTCGCTCGAGGGCGGTACCCGCCGCGTAAGCCTGACACGCACCACGCCCGATGGCACGGTCATCTACTACTACGCGCTCTTTGGCCTGGTCGCGATGATGTCTGCCGAGTTTGCCGCCTTGAGCGTCGTCGACCTGCAGCCCAATCTGTCGGGCCTTGGCGCACGTCGCTGCGTGGGCGGCCTTTCCAAGACGGCGTCGCTGGCCGGCATTTTTGTCGGCTCGTGGCTGGTTTCCTTTGCCTCGATGACGATCGCGATCGGCTACGTGCGCCTGGTCGTGGGCGTCGACTTTGGCGGGCGCGAGGGACTGTGTCTGGTGGGCAGCGCCGCTTCCGCGCTTGCCGCCACGGGCTTGGGACTCTTTGTGGGCACGCTTCCCGTTAAGGGCGGCAAGGCGTCCAAGTCGGGCATCCTCACGGGCTTTGCCACCACGTGCGCCCTGTTCGCCGGACTCTACGGCGAGCCGGCGATGGCGCTTGCCGACGACGTCGCCCGCGCCTGCCCGGCCGAGTGCTGGCTCAACCCCGTCAAGCTTATCTGCGACATGTTCAACCGCCTGTATTTCTTTGAGGACTTGGGCCCCTTTGCCGTTCGCGCCGGCGCACTCGTCCTTATGGCGCTGCTGTTCGTTGCCGCCGCCACGCTGATCTTTGGAAGGAGCCGCTATGAGCACCTTTAAGACCGCGCTTCGCATGGCGCTCGCGCACCCGCTCTATCTGCTCATCTACACGGTGTTCATTTCGCTGATGGGTGTGTTTATCGCGGCATCGGTGAGCTGGAACTCGTCGCAGCTCACCGAGTACAAGCCCTACGACGCCAACGTGATCGTGGTCGACCGTGACGACAGCGACCTTTCGCGTGCGCTTGCCAAGCATCTGGGTTCGCGCTTTGAGCTGGTCACGGGCGTCGGCGACGATACGTACGATCTTGCGGATGCGCTTTCCAAGAGCAACAGTGCCAAGGGTAGCGCCGACTGCGTGTTCTTTATCCCGGAGGGGTTTGAGGACGACCTCGTTGCAGCCGCTCGCGCGGGGGAGCCTCTGCCCAAGCTCGATGTGACCTACGGCGCCGGCACCATGGCGGCGGCGCTTTCGTCTGCCGAGGCCTCGCACTGGATCTCGCTCGCGGGCGCTGCGGCCGCGCTTGAGCCCACTGCCTCCAACGGCGACGTTGCCAAGGCTGCCGAACATGCGGTCACCAAGCGTGCCGAGGTCGAGATCGAGCAGGTCAAGGTCGACTCGACTGCCGCCGCCACGCTCGAGTCGTACTTCAACTTTGGCGCGTATGCGATTATCTCGTCGGTCATCGTGTCGGTGGGGCTGGTGTTCTCGGGCATGAACGAGCCCGAGCGCGTGCGTCGTATGGATGCCGGCCCAATCTCCGAGCGCCAGCGTTCGCTTGCCGTGTTTGCGGCCGCCGCCGTACTCACCGTCTGCATCTGGTTTGTGTCGAGCATGATGGGCGTCGTGGGCTTTGCCGGCGCGGTCGCCGAGGTCGGCGTGGGCCGTGTGTGCCTGGCGCTGGCGGCGACGTTTGCCCTTGCGTGCACGCCTCTGGCCGTTGGCTTTGCCCTTTCGAGCCTGGGTGCGCGCGAGGAGCTGCTCAACGGCGTGGGCAACCTGCTCGGCATGCTCATGACGTTTTTGGGCGGCGCCTGGATGCCGCTGTCGCTCATGGGCTCGGCCGTGCAGACCGTGGCGCATTTTGTGCCGACGTTTTGGGTGAACGACGCGATCGGCAAGGCGCTCGCCGCGGACCTGACGCCCACCGTGCTGGGCGATATCGCCTGCGATCTGGGTGTCACGGTGCTCTTTGCCGCGGCCATCGCCGCCGTAGGCCTGGCCCTCGCACGCGCCAAATCCCGCGCCTAGCCGCCTAGTCGTTTAAGAGCGTCCCCAATGACTAGTCTGAAATAAATCCCAAGCCTCGCCCCAAAATAGTTTGCCAAGGTTTACTATTACGCTCATAAAGTAGTACGGGGCTAACAATAGGGGATACCATGGCAACGCAGGAAGCCTATGTCCAGGTTAAGGATCTCAAAAAGCACTATGGCGACGGTGATGCATGCCTGACGGTGCTCGACGGCATCGACACGTCCATCAACCGCGGAGAGATCTGCGTCATGCTGGGACCTTCGGGTTCGGGCAAGTCGACGTTTCTTAACCTAATCGGCGGCCTGGAGGATGCCGACGCCGGCTCTATTCTGGTGGACGGCTGCGACCTCACGGTGCTCAAGCCTACCGACCTGGGCGAGTATCGCCGCCGCGAGCTGGGCTTTGTCTTCCAGTTTTATAACCTGGTGCCCGACCTCACCATCAAGGAAAACATCGAGGTCACGGCGCACCTGTCCAAAAAGTCGCTCAACATCGACGACCTGCTGCGTTCGCTGGGCCTCTACGAGCACCGCAACAAGTTTCCGCGCCAGGTCTCGGGCGGCCAACAGCAGCGCTGCGCCATCGGCCGTGCGCTCGTCAAAAACCCGGGCCTGCTGCTGTGCGACGAGCCCACGGGCGCGCTTGACTATAAGACGTCCAAGGAAATCTTGCAGCTCATGGAGGATGTCAACCGCACCTACGGCTGCACCATCATCATTGTCACCCACAATGCCGCCATCGCGCGCATGGCCAATCGCGTGCTGCGCCTGCGCGACGGGCGCATCGTCGAGGATGAGCTCAACGAGTCGCCCGTCGCGGCCGCCGAGCTCGATTGGTAGGCGGCGCCATGACACCTCTCGCAAAACGTCTCCCGCGCGAGCTGCGTCGCAATATCGGCAAGTACCTGGGCATCTTTTTGCTTATGTGCGGAAGCATCGCTCTCACCTCGGGCTTTTTGCTCGCAGCCCATTCCATCGGCTGCCTTATCGATGACATACGCGATGCGTACGCGATTGAGGACGGCCGCGTGACCACCTCCTTCGAGGCCACCAAAGACCAGCTCAAGGCAGCCGAGGACGCGGCAGACGACGTCGGCGGCGTCACGCTCTACAAGAATTTCTCCATTGACGCCATCATCAAAAAGACCGCCGGCGACGACGGCACCAAGCGCACGCTGCGCACCTATGCGCACCGCACCAAGGTCGATATCGCGTCCTACTGTGAGGGTAGGCAGCCCAAGACGGACGATGAGGTGGCCATCGACCGTGTCTTCGCCACCAACAACGACCTCGCCGTGGACGATAAGGTCGAGCTTGAGGGCCGCACCTACACCATCTGCGGCATCATGACCCAGCCCGATAGCCAGGCGCTGTTCCTCAACAACTCGGACTTTACGGTGAACACCATCACGTACGGCGTGGCCGAGGTCACCGATGCCGGCTTTGCCGCGCTCGAGGATGCCGGCGGCGCGCCCGCCTACACCTACTCCTTTACCTTTGCCGATCGCGACCTCCCCACCGCGGATCGCATCGATGCGGAGCAGGATATGGTCGAGGCGCTGACCGACGCCGATGCGCGCGTGGACGATCTGATCGATGCCGATTCCAACCAGGGCATTGGCTATGCGCGCGACGACGTAGACGGCGACTCCATGATGTGGATGACGCTGCTCGACATCATCATCGTGATCATGGCGTTCGTCTTTGTGGTCCTTACCGACGCCACCATCGAGGAGGAGAGCGCCATCATCGGCACGTTGCTCGCCAGCGGCTACCGCCGCCGCGAGATCGTGCTGCACTACCTTGCGCTTCCCGCTATCGTGGGCGTGGTCGCGGCGCTTTTGGGCACTGCGCTCGGCATAGCGTTCTTTACCGAGCCCATGCGCGGCCTCTATTACGGGTCGTACAGTCTGCCGCCCTTCCAGGTGTGCTGGAGCTGGGAGATCTTTGTGAAGTGCGCCGTGGTTCCCGCCGCCGCGCTCATCCTCATCACGCTGGTGGGCCTGCTTCGCAAAATGGGCAAGACGCCGTTGCAGTTCCTTCGTTACGAGGCGAGCGGCAAATCGGGCACCAAGCGCGGTATGCAACTGCCGGAGCGCATGGGTTTTGTTTCCCGCTTCCGCCTGCGTATCTTCCTGCGCAACCTGGGCAACTTCGCCACGCTCTTTGTGGGCATTGCGTTTGCCTCGCTGCTGCTGCTCTTTGGCCTGGCGATCCTGCCCACGATGACGCACTACGCGGACAACCTCGAGACGAGCCTGGTCGCCGAGCACCAGTACACGCTCAAGGCGCCGCTGGAGCTCGAGGGCACTGCCGAGGAGCGCGAGCAGTGGTCGGCACTCGAGCGCTTGCAGTCGGTTGACGGCGCGCTGCTTTCCGCCGCCCAGGATGCCGATGACGAGCTTGACGACGCGGCCGATGCGGCGCAGGTGGCAGCCGATGCCGCGACCGCATCCCCGTCTGCCGAGAGCCTGGCCGCAGCGCAGGATGCGCTTGCCAAGGTCCAGGACAAGAAGGATGCGCTCTACGCGCGCCTTGACGATCTTGCCGATGCCCTCGGCTGCGACCGCGATGAGGTCATCGGCCTGATTGACAAGGCCTCTAAGATCGACGCTGACAACGACGATATCCACCCGGTCAATACGACCGACAACGGCGCGGGCACAATCGCACAGGCCGAGAAATACGCCGTTTACCAGCTGCAATACGACCGCGGCGATGGAAATGGCGAGGAGACGATTTCCGTCTACGGCATTTCATCCGATTCGCGCTACTGGAAAGATCTCAACGTCGGCGACGGACGCGTCGTCTTTGGTGGCGGTCTGCTCGATAAGTTTGGCTGGAGCGAGGGTCAGAAGGTTACGCTCGGCGACAAGTACGAGGGCGAGCATTATTCCCTTGAGTACGCGGGCAAGGACTGTGCCTGGGGCTCCAAGTCGGACATGAATATCTATATGAGTATCGACGACTTTAACGAGCTGTTCGACAACGACGCCGCCTACTTTAACGGCTATGTGAGCGACGAGAAGCTCGATCTCGATGCTCGTTACTTTGCCGGCGACACCACGCCCGATGACATGCGCGCCGTGGGCGACCAGTTCATCGGCATGATGAGCAAAATGATCGGCATGATGGTCGGGCTTGCGGTGTTCATCTTCCTGCTGTTTATGTACCTGCTGACCAAGGCGGTGATCGACCACAGCGCCCGTTCGATCAGCTACATGAAAGTCTTTGGCTATCGCGATAGCGAGATCTCGCATCTGTACATCCGCTCGATCACGCTGTGCGTGGCGGCGTCGCTCGTGCTGAGCCTGCCCGTGATCATTGGCTCGCTCACGGCCATCTTCCGCTCGATGCTGCTCGCCTACAACGGCAATATCGAGATCTACGTGCCCACTTGGTCTATGGCTGCATGCGTCGGCATTGGCTTTGCGACCTACCTGGTCGTGGCGCTGCTACACACGCGTTCTATCAAGCGCGTCAGCCTGGCCGAGGCCCTTAAAGTCCAAGAGTAGTCGTTTAAGAACGTCCCCAACGACTCGGTTTCGCGCTTGACTTTGACCCTACTTCAGCGGGTACCATCCTCTATGTCTGTAACGCCATATAGACCGAGGGGATAGATCTATGACCGCAACTGCACCCGCAGCGCCCGCTAAGGTGTACTTCACCAACCTGCGCACGCATGCTCGCGAGAGCCAGCTCGACAAGCTCAAGCGCCTCATCCGTCACGCCGGTATCGAGCAGATCGACTTTGAGAACAAGTTCGTCGCCATCAAGATTCACTTTGGCGAGCTGGGCAACCTGAGCTTTTTGCGCCCCAACTACGCCCGCGCCGTCGCGGATGTCGTGAAGGAGCTGGGTGGCAAGCCCTTCCTCACCGACTGCAACACGCTCTATGTCGGTAGCCGCAAAAACGCGCTCGAGCACATCGATACCGCCTACCAGAACGGCTTTACCCCGTATGCCACGGGTTGCCAGGTCATCATCGCCGACGGCCTCAAGGGCACCGACGAGGCGCTCGTTCCGGTCGAGGGCGGCGAGTACGTGCACGAGGCCAAGATCGGTCGGGCACTCATGGATGCCGATATTGTGATCAGCCTCACGCACTTTAAAGGCCATGAGCAGGCCGGCTTTGGCGGCGCCATGAAGAACCTGGGCATGGGCGGCGGCAGCCGCGCCGGCAAGATGGAGCAGCATGCCGCCGGCAAGCCGAACGTCGCGACCGAGCACTGTATTGGCTGCCGTGCCTGCGAAAAGGTCTGTGCGCACAGCGCTATCTCGTTTGACGACACCCGTGAGCGCGAGCTCGCCAACGGCAACACCCGTACGGTTCACGTTGCCGCTATCGACCATGATCGCTGCGTGGGCTGCGGTCGCTGCATCGGCGTGTGCAACCAGGACGCCATCAAGCCCGGCCATGACGCTGCGGCCGACGTGCTCAACTGCAAGATCGCCGAGTACACCAAGGCCGTCGTCGACGGCCGTCCGAGCTTCCACATTTCGCTCGCCATGGACATTAGCCCCAACTGCGATTGCCATCCCGAAAACGACACGCCTATCGTCAACGATATCGGCATGTTCGCGAGCTTCGACCCGGTCGCCATCGACCAGGCCTGCGCCGACGCCGTCATGGCGTCCGAGCCGCTGCCCAACACCGAGCTCACCGATAGCGCGGCCAAGATGGAGCACAACCACGAGCATCTGGAGGGCGATCAGGCCAAGGACCCCTTCTGCATCACGCATCCCGACACCGACTGGCGCACCTGCATCGCGCACGCCGAGAAGATCGGCCTTGGCACGAGCGAGTACGAGCTCATCGAGGTCAAATAGCGCCTGTCTATTGGACATATCAAGCGCTTTTGTAGCGCAACGTTAGCAAAAGCCGCCCGTGAGCACAGCGCTCGCGGGCGGCTTTCCGGAAGTATGCGGCAAATTTCGAGACCGCCGAGCACACGACGTTTTTTGGCAACAAAACCCCTGATAAATTGTTGGTAAAACTGTGGTCTGGTCGGCAGTTCCAGATTTTGCCGCATACTTCCGAAAATAGGGGGTCAGATAAAGCCTCAGACGTTGCTATTCGCCTAAAAATACTCGTCGAGGAAGTTGTTGACTGTGTTCCAGTAGAGCTCGGGGTCAACTTGCGCACTCTTGGCGTGGGTGGCGCCATGGATGGTGAGCTTTTGCTTGACCTTGCTGGCGCACGCGTCGTAGTTTTGGTCGAGCATGCTGTACGGCACAAAGGTGTCCTGGTCGCCGTGGATAAACAGCATGGGAACCGTCGCGTGTTTGAGTTGCTCCACACTGCTCGCCTTATGAAAGTCGTAGCCCGCGCGCACGTTGCACACCAAGTTTGCTACATCGAGCAAGGGAAAGCTGGGCAGGCCGAACACGTCCTTGAGCTGCAGAGAAAACTCGTCCCAAACACTCGTATAACCACAGTCCTCGATAATGCATTTTACGTTTGCGGGCAGAGATTCCCCCGCGACGCTCATGGCAGTTGCTGCACCCATCGACTCGCCAAAGACCAGGATGCGCGCCTCGGGGTCAGCCTGAACGATCCGCCCAATCCATGCGACGACATCGAGCCGCTCGGGCCAGCCCATGCCGATATAGTCGCCGCCGGAGCGCTCGTGGGCGCGGGCGGCAGGCGCGAGCACGTTCATGCCGCGGTCGTGGAAGCGCTTGGCGTATCGGGCCATGCCGATGGGCTCGTTGGTATATCCATGCAGGCAGACGGCATAATCGTGGGTGTTCTCCGAGGCGGCAAAATACCAAGCGGCGAACTCGGTTCCGTCATCTGCGGTGAGGCTGCTGCTCTCACGATTCTCTTTAAACCACGCCCGCGCCTCGGTTTCCTCGGCATCCGGCTGCTCGCCTTCTTTGTCGTTCTTGCTATCCTGCATCATCTTCATGGTGTACGGCGCTTGGGGATTCAGCGCGAAGTCAAACAGAAAGTTGCCGGCAAATCCGAGCAGCGCAACGACAACCACCAGTGCAACGATGCCGGCTATCTTGAGCTTTCGATGGGAACGTGTGTTTTGAGCCATGCGGTATTCTCCTATAAGATGTTAATACATCAACATTTAATGCAAGCGCATTATGGACGTTCGCCGTTGATGCGTCAACAGGCAAAGAATGGGTAAGCAAAGGGTCACGTATGGTGCAAATTTCGCACGTACCCAGACGCTTTGATATAGTGTTGAGAACTCTTTACGTTGGAGGATGTAACCGGCATGTCCGATTCGAGCGACAGTTCTAAGCCGCGGCCCAAGACCGCGGCCGTTCCACACTACACGGTGGGCGAGGAGATCATGAACTCCGTCACCCATGGTGTCGGCTGCCTGCTGGGTATCGCGGGTCTGGTGCTCCTGATCGTATTCGCCGCCCTGCGCGGCGGAGGCCCGGCCCACATGGCCGCGGCGATTGTCTATGGTGTCAGCATTATCCTCGAATATCTGGCCTCCACGCTCTACCACGCGATTCAGCCCGCGCGCGCCAAGCGCGTGTTCCGCATTATCGACCACAGCTGCATCTACCTGCTCATAGCCGGCAGCTATACGCCGTTTTGCCTCATCACGCTCGCAAACGACGGCGGTCCTGCGCTGTTCTTTGCCGTATGGGCCATCGCCATTAGCGGCATCGCCCTCGAGTGCTTTATGCGCGAGCGTCAACCGCACTGGGTAAGTGGCTTGGTCTACCTGCTGATGGGCTGGCTCGTTGTCTTTAAGCTGCCCGAACTTGTGGTGCTGCTCAACCCCGTGGCACTTGCCCTGCTCGCCGTCGGCGGCGTGTGCTACACCGCGGGCGTGCCGTTCTATATCGCCAAAAACGTACGCTATCTGCACAGCGTGTTTCACCTGTGGGTGCTCGCCGGCAGCATCTTCCAGTTCATGGCGGTGATCCTCTTCGTAATCTAGCGACCACGCCTTCGCGCCCGCGTCCTCGTTTGGGCGCTGGCACAATTGCCGTATCCGCCATCAACGTTTTACCCTAACGTCCCGAATCTTGGAGGTTCGAGAAACTCCCGATGGACATAACCATCTCCCTTATCACTACCCTCGTTTTAACCCTCATCAACGGCTACTTCTCTATGTCCGAGATGGCGCTCACCACGGCAAAGCGCGCTGTGCTGGAGCACGATGCCGAGGAAGGCGACAAACGCGCCGAGCGCGCCGTCCAGCTCGCCGCAGACTCCGATCAGCTGTTGGCCACCATCCAGGTCGCCATCACGCTCGTGGGCTTTGCCTCGTCCGCCGTCGCCTCGACGAGCCTGTCCGACCCGCTTGCCACGTGGCTCATGAGCTTTGGCATCGCGCCGCTCTCTGCCATTGCGCGCGGCCTGGCGCCGGTCATCATCACCGTCGCCGTCGCCTTCGTGTCCATCGTGATTGGTGAGCTCGTGCCCAAGCGCATCGGCCTCGCTAACGCCGAGGGCGTATCCAAGCAGGTCGTGGGACCGCTCTCGGTGTTCCAAAAGATCGCCCGCCCGCTCGTGTGGCTGACCGGTGCCTGCTCCGACGGTCTGGCCCGCATCCTGCGCATCAAGAGCGCCGATGACCGCCAGAACGTCTCGGAGGAAGAGATCAAGTACATGGTCTCGGAGCAGGACGACCTGCTCGACGAGGAAAAGCGTATGATTCACGAGATCTTCGACCTGGGCGACACCGTTGCCCGCGAGGTCATGGTGCCGCGCGTGGACACCACCATGTGCGAGGACGACGAGACGGTCGCCGACGTGCTGTCCGCCATGCGCCAGACCGGCTTTAGCCGCATCCCCGTCTATCACGAGGATCCCGACAACGTCGCCGGCATCGCGCACATCAAGGACCTGATCCAGCCTTCGCTCGACGGCAAGGGCGACCAGCCCATCGCCGACTTTTTGCGCGACGCCACCTTTGTGCCCGACACCAAGGACATCCTGCCGCTGCTGTCCGAGATGCAGACCTCGCACGACCAGATCGTAGTGGTCGTGGACGAGTACGGCGGCACGGCCGGCATCATCACCATCGAGGACATCGTCGAGGAGATCGTGGGCGAGATTGAGGACGAGTTCGATCCCGACAACAAGTACCTCACGCGCCTTTCGCGCCGAGAGTGGCTTGTCGATGGGCGTTTTTCGTGCGATGACGCGATTGAGCTTGGTTGGCCGCTCGAGGAAAGCGATGATTATGAGACCATCGCCGGCTGGATTTTGGAGCTTTGCGACTCGGTGCCCGACATCGGAGAGGTGTTTGAGGTTGCGGGGTACAAGTTTAAGGTGCAGTCGATGCGTGGCCAGCGCATCTCGCTCATTCGCGTGATCGCTCCGGCCGAAACCGATAAGAAGGATTCCGAGCCCTCGGCAGACGAGCCGACGGCGTCTGGTGCGGGCTCTGCGGACCCGCACGACGGCGACGAGTAGGGTAAGGAAGAGTAGGGGAGAGTTATGGCAGGCCTGTTCAACATCCTTAAGGTCACCGTCAGCGAGGACAAGATCTGCGCGCACGTGCTGGTGAACCCCGGCATGCCGCTCATGACCTCGGAGGACATCGAGGCCACGGCGCGCGTGTACTACCTGGTACCCGCAATTGCCAAGCACCTGTGCCTGGGCGATTCCGGTCGCGAATTCCAGGACTGCATGGGCCAGACCGAGCTTTGCCATCTGCTGGAGCACGTGACGGTCGAGCTCATGAACGAGACCGGTCTCGCTGGCAGCATTTCGTGCGGCCGCACTCGCGTGAGTGAGCACGATGAGCGTGTCTTTGAGGTCGAGCTTTCGTGTCCCGACGACGCGCTGGCCATCGGTGCGCTGTCTTCGGCGACCTTTATGATGGATTGGGCCTATCTGCATGCCGACCAGCCCGCTCCCGATGTGGACGGTACGGTCGCGGGCCTGCGCAACCTGGTGCTGGGCATGCGTGCCGAGGCCGAGGGCAAGGACCCGCACGAGGCCGTCGCCGCCGCGAACGCCGAGGGCGAGGCAGGGGATACGGCCGAGGGCGTCGAGCCTGCCGAGGCTGCCGTCGATCCTGTCGACGAGGCGCCTGCCGAGGCGGCTTCCGAGCCCGAGCCCGCGGAGCCCCAGGGCGTCCCGAGCTTTGACGACGAGCCGCAGGAGGTAATCGATACCGAGGGCGCGACCGCTGAGAGCCATGAGGCCCCCGCTGCCGTCTACGGTGGTGCGGCGACGGCTCCGGTTGCCCCCGCGCACGAGGGAACGCTGCCGCTCGTTGACGGCGCCGGCGAGGACCCGGCCGCCACGGTGGCCATGCCTGCCATGCCGCAGGAGTAGGCTCACCCGCTTATCACCATCATGTACCTGCGCCTTTACCGTACGCAGATGAGCAAGACGGCAAGCGCTGTGCTGCGGGTATAATGGACAGCATTCAAACGGTGGGCGCCGAGGTGCCCGCAGGAGAGGAATGAACATGGGTAAGACTTTCAACTTTATCTCGGGTGCGCTCTTCGGCGCCGCCGCCGGTGCTATCATCGGCGTCGCCCTGGCTCCGCGCTCGGGCGCCGAGACCCGCGCCATGGCTGCCGATATCGCCAATGACGCCTGGGATAACATGCGCGACACCTACGAGCATGGTGCCGAGGAGGCCCGCGCCGCGGTCAACGATTTTGGCCCGATGGTCGATGCCAAGACCGATGACCTGCGTGCCAAGGTTGACCTTGCCCGCGAGCGCATGGACCAGCTGCGAGAGCAGCTCAACGACGCCATCTCGGGCGGCAACGTGACGCCCGCCGCCGATGTCGTGGTCGAGAACGCCGTCGAGGCCGACGCCGAGGCCGCGGAGCCTTCGACCGAGGCATAATGCGCGCCGGGGATTTTGTCGGCGCCAAGATCTATCGCAAGCCTACCGAGGATAAGCGCACTAAAAAAGACGGCACGCCGCGCAGCCCTAAAAAGCTCGGCAAGATTCACTTTCCGGTCTTTACCCCGGGCGGCACACGCGTGGTGGGCTTTATGGTTCGCCAGTCCGATATCGCGGGTATGATCGAGCGCCCCGACCGCTTTGTGGCGCTCGATGCCATTGGCGTCTACGAGGGCGCCATCGCAGTTGACGACGTCAAGGGCACCTACGATGCCGCTGCGGCCAAGCGCCTCGACATCAACCTGGACGATTGCATTATCTGGGTTGGCATGGACGTGCGCACGGAGTCGGGCGATGTCGTGGGCTATTGCTCGGATGTGGAGTTCAAGCCGCGTTCGGGTATCGTGCAGACATTCTATGTGACCACTGGCACTGCCTCGAGTGTGCTGGTGGGCGACACGCAGATGCCGCCCACGATGCTGCGCGGCTATGCGGACGGCGCGATGATCGTTTCGGACGAGGTCAAGTCGCTCGGGTATTCGGGCGGCGCCGCCGCAAAGGCTGCCGAGGCAAGCGTCGTGGTGGGCGATAAGGTCAAGAAGGGCGCTAAGGTGCTCGATGACAAGGGTTCGGTCGCCGTGGACAAGGGCAGTCGCGCGCTGGGCAAGCAGCTCGGCAAGACGCGCGGTATGTTCAAGGCCTTTAAGGACGAATACCAAAAGGCGAGCGGGGGCTCGTCAAAAGCTAGCAAATAGCGACGTACCAAATGATGGGAGGCGAGCCGGAGACATGTTGCTCCGGCTCGCTGTGTTTATGGGGGAGGGCACATGCGCCAAAACGGATCTAACTTAAACGGACGCTCGGGCGCGCGTCCGACGGCGCGCCGCGATCTGGGGCAGTTGCCCAGCGGTCAGCGCAAGCGTCACCGTAAGCCCGGTGCGATGTATCTCAACCATAGCCGCGGCTTTAGCGACCGAAGCGCTCGCATCGGCAGCGGCCGCACGCCCCGTCGTCCGTCTCGCCTGCCCTATGCGCTCATCGCCGTGGGCTGCGCACTCGTGCTGTTTATCGCTGCCGTCGTGGGCTACGTCAACCGCAGCGTGGATGTCGTCCTCAACGGCCAGGAGACTGCGGTGCGCGTCGGATCTACGCTGCAAAATCTCATCGACGACCAGGAGCTGACCGATACCTACGACGCCGGGGACTTGCTGGCCGTTGACGACAGCGTGCTTACTCGCCATGGCGGCGAAAAGCTGTCGCTAAAAGTGGACGGCAAGCGCATAAAACAGGGCAAGTGGAAAAGCCGCGAGCTTACGGGCGGCGAGAAGGTGACGGTCAAAGACGGCCGCGACACGTATGAGAAGCATGAGGTCCAGGCGACGGTTATCGAGCCCAAGCTCAAGGTCGAGGGCACGGGTGCTATCGAGTACGTCAAGACGTGGGGCATCCAAGGTCGCTCCGAGGTGTGGGTCGGCGAGCAGTCGGGTAAGACGCAGGACCGCGGCGAGGTCGTGCCCGCCACCGATTGCGTGGTCGAGTGCGCGAGCGTGGCGCCCAAGGGCAACGAAAAGTACGTGGCGCTGACGTTTGATGAGGGCCCGAGCGGAGCGACCAAGCAGATCTTGCAGGTGCTCAAGGAAAAGGGCGTCACCGCGACGTTCTTCCTGTCGGGCGATGCGGCCGAGGCCTCGCCCGCCACGGCCAAGGCGATTGTCGATGCCGGCTGCGAGGTCGGCTCCAACAGTTACAGCGACGAATCGCTCAAGGGCAAGGATCGCGATGCGGTGCGCGAACAGGTTTCGAAGGGCACCGAGGCGATCAAGTCCGCGACCGGAACGTCGACGATGCTTTTGCGTGCTCCCTACGCAGCCTTTGACGAGCAAAACTGGATTGATGCGATGGACCTGGTGTCTGCCGTGGTCTCGTGGAATATCGATTCGGGCGACTGGCTGCTCAACGGTGCCGACGAGCAGGTCTCGACGGTGCTCGATTCGGTGACGCCGGGCAACATTGTGTTGCTGACCGATAACGATGAATGCGCCGAGCAGACGCTCGAGGCGCTGCCGCAGATTATCGACGGGCTTATTGCCGACGGCTACAAAATCGTGACATTGAGCGATCTGGTCAAGACGGATACATCGCTGAGCAAAAAGCTCACCTCGCTGACGAAGGCCGCCATGCCCAAAAACGCCGTGTTTCCCCAGCTCGCCGAAGATGACGACACCACAGACTAGTCATGTAAGAACGTCCCCAATGACTATGTCACGGATGCGTCAGCGTTTGGTATGCCTGCGATGTTTGGAGCATAAATTTGGCGCCACGGCGCGATGCTGATGCTATAGTTACTGCGGATAACAAGGGTCAAGAGAAAGGTTGCAGGTGAAATCCAAACCTCGACCATACAGTCGATGACCCCATGCAGGTGCTTCTTGCGCATGTACGGGGTGTGAGCGCCGAGCGGCGTGCCGCCCGCGCATGCGTATACATATCTAAAAGTCCACGGACGGCGTGCCGGCATGGCCGCAGTTCGAAGGGATAATGATGGGGAGCACCAGTGAATTATCTGAGTGAGATGCTCAAATTGCCGGTCTTGGACGTCGATGGCGAAAAGCTCGGCGTTGTGAACGATTTTGGCATTGCTACCGGCGAAGTTTTTCCGCACGTAACGTCGCTCGCGTTCCGCGGACCCGGCAAGACGCCGTTTATGATCAGCTGGCGCAAATGGGTCGACCGTATCGACGAGACGGGCGTACACCTTAAGTCGCCGGCCACCGAAATCCGTTTTTCGTACCTGCAGCCGACCGAACTTTTGCTCGCGCGCGACGTGCTCAACAAGCAGATTGTCGACACGCAGGGCATGAAGGTCGTGCGCGTCAACGACATCAAGTTTTCCATGTCGGGCGAAAATCAGCTGCGTCTGCTGGGTGCCGAAGTTGGCGCCCGTGGTCTGCTGCGCGCGATCAGCCCCGCCCTCGAGCATGTCGTCGAGAGCTTTATGAAGCACCTGGGCAAACCGCTCGGCGAGGACATCATCGCCTGGTCCTACATGGACCTGCTCGACCGTTCGACTAAAAACATCCAGCTTTCGGTGTCGCACAAGACGCTTGGCGAGCTGCACCCTGCTGACATCGCCGACATTATCGAGCAGCTCGACCCGCGCCTGCGTGCGCAGGTGTTCGCGCAGCTCGACACCGCCCAGGCCGCCGAGGCCATCTCGGAGTTCGACGACGACGAGCTTATGACCGAGATGCTCGAGGGCCTGTCCGATACGGACGCATCGTCGATGCTGGCCATGATGGACCCGGACGACGCCGCCGACCTGATCGATGAGCTCGATTACGAGAAGGCCGAGAAGCTGTTGCGCCTGATGGGCGTTCAGGAGGAGAAGGCGATTCGTAACCTGCTGGGCTATGAGGACAACACTGCCGGTCGCATCATGACCTCGGAGTTTGTCTCCCTGCCCGCCACGGCGACGGTCGGTGACGCCATCGAGGCGATCCGCAAGCTCGATGAGGACTTCGAGAGCGTCTACTATGTCTATACCGAGGACCCGAGCGGCATGCTCACCGGCGTCCTTTCGCTGCGCACGCTCATCGTGGCCGACCGCGATGCCACGCTGGGCCAGCTGGCCTATCGCGACCTGGTGTATGTGTCGCCCGACGATGACCAGGAAGACGTAACGGACGAGATGACCAAGTACGACCTGGTCGCCATCCCCGTTTGCGACGAGAACCGTCACATCTTGGGTATCGTGACCTTTGACGACGCCATGGACGTTATCGCCGAGGAGCACCAGGAGGACCTGCAGATCGCAGGCGTCGGTTCGGGCGATAGCGCGTCCGACGACTCGACGAATGTGCTCAGCTGGTTTGTGCATCGCCAGTACTGGGTTGTCGTGTGGGGTATTGCCTCGTGCATCATGGCAACAGTGCTGGGGACGGCGCTGGGCTCTGCGCATCTGGTGGTGTTCCCCATGTGCGCCATGCCGCTCGTGCTGCTGGCTGCCTCGCGTATGGTGTCGTTCGTCAAGAACTACTTCCTGGAGTACGACGGCCATGACGATGAGCCCAAGCCGTATCTGGGGTTCTTCTTCCAGAGCACGGGCATGGGCCTGATCCTGTCGCTCGTGACCTACCTGTGCGCCCAGCTGGTGCGCACCGCCGCATTCCCCGACGCGCCCATGTTTGAAGAGCAGCTCTTTACCGGCTGCTTTAACATTGCGGCCATCGTTTGTCTGATTGGCAACATGTGCGCCGTGATTTACCTGATGGTGCTGTTCTGGCGTGACGAGCACGACCTCAATACGTCGGGTACCGCCATGAACGTCATTGCCGTCATGATCTCATGCGTGGCGTACTGCATCGCCGCAGTGCTGCTCACCATGTCGGTCATGGGGTAGGTGGTCGCGTGCAAAACACGAAGCAAAAGGCGAGCGCCAAGCAAAAGCTGACCATCGCGGCCATCTTTGGCGCCATGGGCCCTGGCCTTCTGGCGGCGCTTTCGGGCAATGACGCCGGCGGCATCGCCACGTATTCCAGCGCCGGTGCCAGCTATGGCTACAAGATGCTGTGGATGCTTCCTGTCATGACCGTGCTGCTCATCGTGACGCAGGAGACTGCGGCGCGTTGTGGCTGCGTCACGGGCAAGGGCCTGGCTTCGCTCATCCGCGAGCGCTTTGGCGTGCGCAGGAGCGTGCTGGCCATGGCGGCGCTGCTGATCGCCAACACGGCCGTTACCATCTCAGAGTTTGCGGGTATCGCGAGCGGTCTTGCCCTCTTTGGCGTGCCGGCGAGCATCTCGGTGCCGCTCGTGGCGCTGCTGGTTTGGATGCTTACCATGTCGGGCAGCTTCCAGCGCATTGAGAAGATTCTGCTGCTGGTGAGCTGCGTGTTTGTGACCTACATCGTCGCTGCATTTATGGCTGGTCCCAGCTGGGGCGAGGTGGCGGTCGACCTGGTTGTGCCCAACATCCAAAACGACCCCAGTTACGTGTCGCTTGTGGTCGCAACGATCGGCACCACCATCGCGCCGTGGATGATCTTCTTGGCGCAGAACAACGTGGTCGATAAGAATGCGGGTGAGGACGATATCGTGCTGCAGCGCATTGATACCGTGAGCGGCTCGATCGCCGCCGATGTCATTGCCGGCTTTATTATCATAACGACCGGTACGGTGTTGTTCCCTGCGGGCATTCAGATCAGCGATGCTGCCGACGCCGCCCGCGCGTTGGAGCCCATCGCGGGCCAGTGGTCCACGGTGCTGTTTGCCTCGGGCCTGGTCGCGGCGAGCTTCTTGGCCGCCTGCGTGCTTCCGGGCGTTACGTCCAGCGCTATCTGCGAGGCATTTGGCTGGGAGCGCGGTGCCGATCGCAGCTGGGACGAGGCCCCGGTCTATCGCGGCATTATTACGGCTATCATTGGCATCTCTGCCGTGCTGGTGCTCATGCCCGGCGTCGACCTGTTCCAGATTATGATGACCTCGCAGGTCATCAACGGCGTGCTTTTGCCTGTGGTCCTGGTGTTCCAGGTGCTTATTGCCGCCGATCGACACATTATGGGCGCCAACCGCAACGGCCGCGTGTGGAATGTGCTCACGTGGGCGACTATCGGTGTGATTACAGTGCTGACGGTCGTCATGTTTGTTCTGCAGGCGATGGGTTACAGCGCATAGCACCTCTATTAGATTCTAAACAGGCCGCCGCCATGGGCTGCGGCCTGTTTTTTGCCTGTAGTAGGGGGTTGGTTATATACGTGTGGGCAGAAAATGCCAAATATGAGTACTGCTGCTACTCATGTGACAATTAAGACGAAGAAATTAATGAACATAAACAAGGTATCTGTTTATTAATTTTAATCCTGTCAAGTTCCAAACCCGCTATTGCTGCCGGTCCAAAGGGGCGTGGTGGCCGAGAGGGAGCCATTTTGGGCATTTTGCCTGCTACTAAAATGGTATCAGTACTCATATTTGGCATTTTTTGCCCATAGACCTTTGGGGCCGGCTCGAAAAGAGCAATCTGGGGGTGTTTGCTGCGGGCGCGGGGCTTCCAAACAGCGCTCGGGGTGGCGGGGAACTCAGAATTCGACCGCGGGGAGGGCATTCATCAGCTGTGTCAGGAGTGTCCCTAAGTGCCGGCACATAAGGACCGTCCTTAACTGCCGGAGGGGGACGTCGGTTGTGGCCGACGCCCCCCCCTCCGTGTGCAAGCAGATTTGGCTGCGCGTTACTTGTCGGTGCCTAGCTTGTGCGGTTTGTAGGCGAGGGCGCTGACGAGTGCATCGGCAGCGGATTTGACAGCCGCCGGCTGCGGATCGTTAACGTGATCCTCGGGATGCACGGGCAGGTCCTTCTTGACGGCATCGTGGATGAGCTTAAGGTACTCGGTCACACCCGCGTTCGAGAGGTGCGTGCCATCGCCATCGAACAGATCATTGCGGTTGGCACTATATCCGTACCAGTCGATAACGCGTACATTCTTGTAGCGCGTGGCGGCGTTGGCGATGGCCTGGTTCGTGGACCCGACCCACGGCTGCGGGCTACGCGTGTTTACAAATACGACAATACGCTGCTCGCCGGCGTCGGCCATGATCGCGTCGACCTGGGCGTCCGTTACCAAACCGTTGGTGCCCAGGGCAAAGACCACGATCTTGCCGGCAAGGTTCTGCTGGATATAGCCCTCAAATGTCGCGCGGCCCGCATCAAACTGGCGGCCCTTTTCGGCATCGATATGACTGTGCGGGAACACACCGTCAAAGGAATCAACGGCGCGCAGCGACACGGAGTCACCGATCATCAGCAGGTCGTAGGAGCCATCGGGGAAGCCGTCGTTGTCCTTGTCGGTGTCGTCGGCCGCCTGCTGGTCGGTGGGCGCGGTGTTTTTGGCTTCCTTGTTCAGAACTTCTGCGCCCTCGCCGCTCAGTGCAGACGTTTCGGGCACAAAGATCAGGCCGCCCAGTGCAACGACCAACACGACAGTGCAGGCTGCGCAGACAGGGACGTGCGCGCGTGCCCAGTTGGCGGGCGTGGTGGTGCCATCGCGGAATTCGGCGACAGTGCGGCCGAAGGCGCCCTTCCTAAACGGCGTTTCGATAAAGCGATAGGAGCACTCGGCTACGGCGACCACCACAAGTACCTGTAAGATGTACTGCCACCAGGGCGTATCGCTGATGTTGGCGACCGGGTTCATAAGCAGCAGCAGCGGATAGTGCCACAGATAGATACTGTACGAGCGCTTGCCAACCCACACGAGCGGCTCGGCGGACAGCGCGCGGGCAACCATTCCCTGGGGCTGCACGCAGGCCGCGATGACCATGAGCGTGAGGATGGAGCATAACAGCGTGCCGCCGCGATACTGAAACGCGGTGTAGCCGTTGGTGAGCGCGACCATGGCGGCAAGGCCAACCAGACCCACGACGCCCAACACATCGATGGATGCGGGCGAGGACCAAAAGCGCACGAGGGCGCTCGGCTGTGCCGGGGTGGTATCGGCTGATTCGTCGGCGTTCTTGCCAGGCTTGTCCTCGGCGTTCTTGCCATGCTTGGCGGCGCCAGCCAGGCGATTGAGTCCCAAACGATGAGCGAGACGCACCGGCGCCAGGTCGCGATCGGGGATAAAGGCCATCCAGGCACCCAGCAGCAGCGAGAACACGCGGGTGTCGGTGCCGTAGTACACGCGGCTGGGGTCGGCGGCAGGGTTGTAAAGCACCATCATTGCGAGGGCGGATGCCGCGGCAAGGCCCAGAACCACGCGGCGCGTGTTGGGCTTGCTCACATGCATGGATACCATGGCAAACAGCAGTGGCGGCCAAATCAGGTAGAACTGTTCCTCGATGGCAAGCGACCAAAAGTGCGTGAGCGGCGAGGGGTCGCCCAGAGCATTGAAGTACGAGACGTTTTGGGCAATCTGCCACCAGTTGTTGAAGAACAACAGCGACGGCAGGATGTCGGGGCGCATCTTGGTGAGCATCACGTGGTTAAAGATGGTGCACAGCGCGCAGGTCACGAACACTACCGTTACCACGGCGGGGACCAGGCGACGGATGCGGCGAATCCAGAAGCTCTTGAGGTCGATGCGGCCGGTCTTAGCGACTTCGTTGAGCAGCAAGCGCGTGATCAGATAGCCCGAAAGCACAAAGAAGATCGTGACGCCGAGCAGGCCGCCCTGAGCCCACGTGAGGTTGAGGTGATAGAGCACCACTGCGACGACGGCAAGCGTGCGCAGGCCGTCGAGGGCGGGGATATAGCGAGATTTGGGGCGCGTGGGCGCCTGTTCTTTTGCGGCGCTGTTGGTGCGGTCACCCTTGTTGGCGGGCACGCGATGAGAGTCTGCGGCGCGGCGCGGCTCGGTGGCTTGTCGGTTAGCGCGCGAACGTTCGTGTGGCGCTCGTTGATCGCTCGCGTGGCGTGAGCTGCGCGAGCTCGATCGCGGGAATTGTTCCATACAGCATCATCCAATGACGAGAATAATCAGCACATATTCATTGTAGCTGCCTGCTCCTGTGAATGCTTGCTGCTGGCGCAACCTCAAGGGCGCGTTCACATCAAAGTGAACTAAAGTTATAGAGGCGCGAGAGCGCACGATTGACGGCCAACGGCGGGTGCAGAGCCCGCGGACGAGGAGGTTTCCATGGCAGATCGCGGCATCGTTGCGGTGTTCGGCAGCATGAACATGGACCTTTCGGTGGCGTGCGAGCGCATGCCGCGTGCGGGCGAGACCGTTGGCGGCAGCGGGTTTATCACCAACGCCGGCGGCAAAGGCGCCAACCAGACCGTAGCTGCTGCGCGCATGGGCGCGCACGCGCATATGATCGGCGCGGTCGGCTGCGACGCATTTGGCACGTCGCTCGTGGCGGGGCTCCAAGACGCCGGCGTGGACTGTGTCTTTGTAGCGCGTCGCGATGACGTGGAGACGGGAACGGCGACCATCATTCGCTGCGAGGGCGACAACCGCATCGTGCTGTCACCGGGCGCCAACCATGCGCTCGCGGGCGAGGACGTTGCTCACGCGCTGAGACGTCTGGTGGCCGATGAGCTCGACGGCGACGCCAGCGAGATTGCCCCAGCTGCCGGAAGCGTCTTTATCGCCCAGGGCGAATGTGACCTTGTGGCGACTGCCGAGGCGCTTGTTTGCGCTCACGAGCTGGGGTTCTATACGGTCTTTAATCCAGCGCCTGCCTGCGAGTTGCCTGCGGAGGCCTGGCCTGCGGTCGACCTGGTCTGTCCCAACGAGACTGAATGCCAGGTGCTGACGGGCATCTTGCCCGCGGATGATGCGAGCTGCGTCGCGGCGCTCAATGCCTTGCTCGCCAAGGGTGCCGGCGCCGCGGTCATCACGCTGGGCGGCGCCGGCTCGGTTACGCTCGGTGATGACGGCGAGCTGCTGCGCATGCCGGCACTTTCGAACACGGTAGTCGATACCACGGCCGCCGGCGATACGTTTATCGGTGCGCTTGCTGCAGCTCGTCTGGAGGGCCTGCCGCTCTTTGAGTGCATGGCGGTGGGCGCACGCGCCGCGGCGGTGACGGTGTCGCGCCTGGGCGCACAGCAGTCGATTCCCACGCGTGCCGAAGTTGAGCGCGTGTTTGATTTAGACGATTTAGTACAAGACGGAGAAGCGGAGTAGAACAATGGCAATTAAGAAGCTGATCCTTGATCTGGATATGGGTGTGGACGATGCGATGGCGCTTGCCTATGCCATCGCGAGCCCCGAGGTGGAGCTCGTCGGCATTACCACGTGCTTTGGCAACGTGCGCGTCGACCAGTCGGCGCATAACTGCTTGGCGGTGCTCGACCTGTTGGGTCGTCCCGAGGTGCCGGTGTACCTGGGTGCCGACCGTCCTCTGCAGGCGACTGAGCCCTATACGCCGCCGGCGTCCACCGCGCTCATTCACGGCAAGAACGGCATCGGCGGCGCGAGCGTGCCGGCGTCGCCCTACGAGCCGGTGGGGGCGACGTCTGCCGACGGTAACGCTGCGGTCGATTATCTGATCGATGCCGCGCGCACCTATGGTCCCGATCTGGTCTACGTAGCGACCGGCCCGCTCTCCAACCTGGCGCTTGCCCTGGAGCGCGATGCGGCAGCGGTGATGTCTATCGGCCGCGTGGTGGTTATGGGCGGCGCCCTGACCGTGCCCGGCAACGTGAGCGCGGGCGCCGAGGCCAACATGGCAAGTGATCCCGAGGCGGCCGACGCCGTGCTGCGTTCGGGCCGCAAGCTCACTATGGTGGGTTTGGATGTGACGCATCGCGTGGTGCTCACGCGTCGCGACATTGCCGGCTGGACGGGCTCGGGCACCATGGCCGGTTGCGCGTTTGCGAGCATGGTGGAGCACTATATTGGCTCGTACGAGATGAACGCCCCCTACCTTGGTGGCTGCGCGCTGCACGATCCGCTTGCCGTCGCCGTGGCGATTGACCCCACGCTCGTGGGCGCGCTCGGCTGTAACCTGCGCGTCGACCTGCTCGGCGAGTATCGCGGCCGCACCATCTGCGATGAGCGCCGTGTGGCCGACCCCGACAAGAGCGCACTCGTGGCGCTGACTGTTGACGCTCCGCGCTTCCTGTCCGAGTTCAAGACGCGCATGGCCCGTGTCCTTGGCTAAGTTGTCTTTTTGGATGGGGCTTTTTTTGACTGGTATGATTGGTGCGACTATTCGAACCAGCTAAAAGAGCCCCGTCCCAATTTGACTATCGAGAGGATCTGCCATGGAGCGCATCGCGAGCTTTTCCGTTGATCATCTACTGCTTGAGCCCGGCGTTTATGTGAGCCGCATCGACCGCGATCCGGCGACCGGTGCTGCCGTCACCACGTTTGACCTGCGCCTGACCACGCCCAACAAGGAGCCGGTCATGAACACGGCCGAGTGCCACACCATCGAGCACCTGGGCGCGACGTTCCTTCGCAACCATGCCGAGTGGTCGAGCCGCATTGTCTACTTTGGCCCCATGGGCTGCCGCACGGGCTTTTACCTCGTCGTTTTTGGCGAGCTGACGAGCGAGGAGATCTTGCCGCTTGTGCGCGAGCTGTTTGAGTTTGTCGCCGACTTCGAGGGCGATGTCCCCGGTGCCGCTCCCGAGGAGTGCGGCAACTACCTGGACCAGAACCTTCCCATGGCTAACTGGCTCGCGCGCCGCTACCTCGACCGCGATCTGGCCGATATCGACGAGAAGCACCTGCACTATCAGCAGGCGTAAGGCCCCTCGCAGGAATAGTGTTTGTACTAGAAGCGCTCCCGCTCTTGCGGGGGTGCTTTTTCATACCGAGTGCTCAAAACAGGACGAGTTTGTTCTAGAATGTTCATACTGTCACACAAACGAACAGGAGCGAACATGCATATCTACTCTGTCTCTGATCCCGAGTTCAAGTCCTATGGCAACGTTTGGGATAACGTTCCGTCCGAGCTTACGTCGCCCGTGCTCGAGGCGCTTTCCGCTACGCCCATCCCCGAGGGCAGCAAGTACGTAGCAAGCGCGCCGGAGCTCGAGGGCGTCAAGGATGCCGATAAGCTGGGCTTTCTCATGTTTGGCGGTCGTCCCTTCCAGCTCGGCTGGTGCAACGGCCACAACACGCAGCTCAACTGCTTGGAGTACCACCGCGCGAGCGAGTTCAACCTGGGTGCACGCGACTTTATCCTGCTCGTGGCACATCGCTGGGAGATCGAGGACGGCAAGCTCGATACCGCGTGCGTCAAGGCGTTCCGCGTGCCGGCGGGCAAGGTCGTCGAGGTTTTCAACACCACGCTCCACTACACGCCGTGCATGGTCGACGACGGTGGCTTCCAGGTGATGGTGGCGCTGCCCGCTGGCACCAATGGTCCGCGCCCCGAGGCCGCGGCCGACATGCCCGCGGCCGGTGACAGCTACTGCTACTGGAAGGCAGACAAGTGGGTTCTCTGCCACGCCGACAGCCCCAAGGCTGCCGAGGGCGGCTACGTAGGCCTCATCGGCAAGAACCTCGACATCGCCTGCGACTAGAATCTTCCGTCTCAATCTGTAACATCTAGCGGGCTAAATCGTCTCTACCTGTTACAGATTTAGACAAACTGTAGGGGACAGACCGAACAATCTCAATCTGTAACACCAAGCCCGGTTTTGGCGGCCCAACTGTTACAGATCGAGACAAACCGCCCCCAACCACCACAAAGGTGCCTGTCCCCTTTGTGGTGGCTGCCTAGAGTTGGCTGCGCAGATAGTCAGCCATATATGGTACGGCGAAACGCACGTAACCGCGGCGCGCCTGTTCGATTACGCCGGCGTCGATGAGGCGCCGGCGATACTTTTGTGCGTAGTCCGGTGTGACTGACATGCGCTTCGCAACATCAGAAATGCGAGACACGGCGGCTTCGTCATCAGTCATTGCGTCGAGAAACGCGACGTCTTGGTCCGATAGCGCGGCGAGTGTCGTTTCGCACACATCGTTTTCGAAATCGACCTTTGACGCTTCGATTGCTCCGTCGACTTGCTCTGGCGTTACGTGTTCTCCTGCCTGGCAACGATTGGCGATGTTGTAGCCGATGAGCTGCAGCATGTAGGGCGAGCCCTGAGTTGCGCGAGCGGCGTCCAGCCGAAGATCGCCTGGAATATCAAGGTCGAGCTCTTCGAAAGCTCGCTGATAGTAGGCATCCACATCTCCAACTGAAAGCGGTTCGAGCGTGACCTTGCGTGCGCGGTTGAGAAATGTCAGTACGCGGTCGTTGAGTGTCGCGGAGACTGCTCCCGGGAGGCCCGCCATGACGAGCGCGACGTTGAGCCCCTCGCCGACCAGCTCTTGATAGGCGGTGACGAGCTGTCTGATCTCGGGTGAATTGGCCTGGAGCTCATCGATGAGGATGAGGATGCCGTGTCCCTGCTCGGTCAGCTTGCGCGCCAGCTGCGTGAGCTTGAACTGGAAGCTTTTGGTTTCCTGCACATCGCGCGTGAACTCAAGGCCGGCTGAGAAGCCGAAGACGCTCAGGCTGCCGCCCGCAAGTTTGGGGAGACGATGCTTGTTGGCGTAGGGCTCGCCCGCTTCCTGGATCTTCTCAACAATGCGCTCGAGCATATCCTCGGAGGCTACGGTGGGCGTGGCGACAACAAAGCCGAGCTTGCGTGCGCGATCGGCAAGTTCCCACAGCAGAACCGTTTTGCCGCTGCCTCGCTGGCCGAGCATGAGCATGGCTCGGTCTCGATTGCCCGGCTCCTGCTCAAGGCCGGAGATGAATGTCGAAATCACGCTCCCGCGCCCCACCAGATAGGACGGGCGATTTCCAAATGAGGGGGAGAAGATGGTTTCAGTCATGAGTCTCCTTTCCTTTTTTTCCTATTTTTTCCTTTTTTTCCTATTCAGTCAAATATCCCGCCGGCGAAGGCGGCTACGTAGGCCTCATCGGCAAGAACCTCGATATCGCCTGCGACTAGAATCTTCTGTCTCGATCTGTAACATCTAGCGGGCTAAATCGTCTCTACCTGTTACAGATCGAGACAAACCGCCCCAAACCACCACAAAGGTGCCTGTCCCCTTTGTGGTGGTTTGGGCAGGCGGGTATCAAAAAGTGTCAGCTGTGGGCGGCTGCCGAGCGCCCGTGTGCGAAAAGAAGTATCGGCCTGCGTCGTTGTCGTTGGGTGGCACCCCGTTTGCGGGGATCCTGAAATCAGGACAAGCAGCGTATGAAAGGATTGATGCATGGCTTTCCGTAATGACTTCCTGTGGGGCGGCGCAACGGCTGCCAACCAGTGCGAGGGCGCCTACGACGTGGACGGCCGCGGCCTGGCCAACGTGGACGTGGCTCCGCACGGCCCCGAGCGCTATGCGGTGGTCTCCGGCCAGCGCAAGATGCTCGACTTCGAGGACGGCTATTACTATCCCGCGCAGACCGGCATCGATTTCTATCACCACTACAAGGAGGACATTGCTCTCTTTGCCGAGATGGGCTTTAAGACCTTCCGTATGAGCCTGGCTTGGACCCGCATCTTCCCCAACGGTGACGAGACCGAGCCCAACGAGGCTGGCCTGGCCTTCTATGAGGACGTATTCCGCGAGTGCCAGGCGCACGGCATCGAGCCGCTCGTGACCATTACACACTTCGATTGCCCGATTCACCTCATCAAGGAGTACGGCGGCTGGCGCAACCGCAAGCTCATCGACTTCTACAAGAACCTCGCGACCACGATCTTTACCCGCTACAAGGGTCTGGTGAAGTACTGGCTCACCTTTAACGAGATCAATATGATCCTGCACCTGCCGTTTATGGGTGCCGGTCTGGTCTTTGAGGAGGGCGAGAACAAGGAGGCCGTCGAGTACCTGGCCGCCCACAACGAGCTCGTCGCCAGCGCTTGGGCAACCAAGATTGCCCACGAGATCGATCCTGAGGTCAAGATCGGCTGTATGCTCGCCGCAGGTAGCTACTACCCCTACAGCTGCCGTCCGGGCGACGTGCGCCAAGCGCAGATTGACAACCAGAGCAACTATTTCTTCGTCGACGTCCAGAGCCGCGGCTACTACCCGGCCTATGCCGTCAAGAAGCTCGAGCGTCTGGGCATCGATGTGGGCATGACGGACGAGGACCGCGAGATCCTGGCCGCCAACACCGTCGACTTCATCAGCTTTAGCTACTACAGCACCCGCTGCTCTGCCGGTGCCGATAACCCCGATGTCGAGCGCACCCAGGGCAACGCCTTCGCCGGCGCCAAGAATCCCTATCTGCAGGAGAGCCAGTGGGGCTGGGCCATCGATCCGCTGGGCTTCCGCATCACCCTTAACGACCTGTACGACCGTTATCAGAAGCCGCTGTTTGTGGTCGAGAACGGTCTGGGCGCCAAGGATGTTGTCGAGGAGGATGGCTCCATCAACGACGACTACCGTATCGACTACCTGCGCCAGCATATTGCCGCGATGCGTGATGCTGTGACCGAGGACGGCGTTGACCTGCTGGGGTACACCACCTGGGGCCCGATTGACCTGGTGAGCGCCGGCACGGGCGAGATGTCCAAGCGCTACGGCTTTATCTACGTGGACCGCGACGACGCAGGCAACGGCACCCTCAAGCGCTCCAAAAAGAAGAGCTTCGACTGGTACAAGCACGTCATTGAGACGAATGGTGAGGACCTGTCCTAAGGAAGCTGAGACACTCAACTTCAGAGTCTCCTAATCAAGGCGCCCGGCGAGCAGTTAATGCTCACCGGGCGCCTTGCCGTCTGCGGATTTTGGGACATGCGGCCCGCTTTTTCGGCCCATCTGTCGGTACACTAAAGGGACTATGGATACCCGCGAGCGACATATCGGCCACGCGGCCGCCCGATCCGCACCCGTGGCGGATCCCAGGGGCGGCAGGCTCTTCGCCATGCCGCGATTCCTTGTTGGCATAACACATCAGGTGTACCGTCATCGCGTCTTTGCTATCGCCGGCGCCATCACCGCGCTGTTCCTCATGCTTTTGGCGGTCTTGCCGGCGCTGTTCGCCTTCGACCCCAAACTTTCTAACGCCGTGCCCGCCTATAGCAAGGTGTCCGAAGAGGTCGTGGATGCGCTCGCCCATTCGAGCTCTCTCCCGCTGCTTGTCGCCGCAATTGTATTTTCGATCTGGGGCGTATCGGTCTATCTGCGCTGTTTGGACTATGTGTTGCGTCGCCGCCTTGTTGCCGTCGCCACCATCTGCGCCCTGTGGATGATCGAAGTCATTCTCAAGTACAAGTCGTTCACGCCGTTCTATGCCACCGTGCTGTGGTATCTGTACTACGTGCCCATGACGCTCATTCCGCTGCTCTACCAGCTCTGCGGCCTGCGCCTTGCGGGCCTGGAACAACACCGCCTGGGTCGCCGCTACTGCGCTGCGCTGTGGATTGCGGCCATCCTGCTTATCGGATTTGTGCTCACCAACGATTTTCATCAGCAGGTCTTCCGCTTTGATCGCACAAGCGACACCTGGAGCAACGATTACACGTACGGCTGGGGTTATTTCGCCGTCCTCGTGTGGACGGCCTTTGACTTCGTGGCCTTTTTTATCCTGGTTGGTCGGTCCTCTTCCTTTCGCATCCAGCGTTTCTCGGGCACGGCGGCGCTCGTACTACTGGGCGGCGCATTCTTTGCCGTCTCGTATGCTCTGCGCGTGCCCTGGGCATGGAGGCTCAACTTTTCGCTCGTCTATTGCGTCCTGTGCGTGGTGGCGATGGAAATCTGTCTCGATTGCGGTGTCATTCCGTCGTATCACGACATCGCCGGCATCTTCGACACCTTACCGCTTGACCTCAAAGTTCTAACGCGCGACCTGCAGGAAGTCTATGCCACGCCGGTGTCAAAGCCAATGCCGGTAGGCGTGTGCGAGGAGTTGCGGACCCAGGAGCACGGCCGCGCCCATGCCTTTGCCGTGGCGTCCGATCCCGATGTGATGTACCGTGCCTTTCCACTGCTGGGCGGATCGGCCCTGCTTGCCCAAGACGTGTCGGAGCTCAATGAGCTTAACCGTGAACTGGCACATCGTCGTATGGAGCTGCAGCGTCAAAACGAGCTGCTCGCCGCCGACTACGACCTTAAGACGCATTTGGCAGATCAAGAGGCCGAGACCTTGCTGGTCCAAGACGTGGACCAAGCGCTTGCCCGCGCGCTCGAAGGGATGTACGACCTGCTGAGCTCGCTGCCGCCGTTGACCGACGAAGCGTCTTCGCACGAGCGTTATCGCATGCTGCAGCGCGCCAAGATGCTCGTCGCCTATTGCAAGCGCAAGGGGTCGCTCACGTTGGCACAGCACGGGGAGAGCGGTTTTGATCGCGACCGCATTCAGCTCATTGCCAATGAACTCGCAAGCGACCTGCGCACCATCGATATCGATTGCGCCTCGATTATCGCCATACGGCGCCCGTTGCACGCCAGTACGGTAAGCGCCCTGTACGACTGCGTGTATGACTTTGCGTTTTTTGCCTACACCACCGACCATCCGGCGCTTATGTATCACTTGGGCGACCATGACCGATGCAGTGTCGAGCTGCGCGCCACGCTTTTTTCCAACGATGATGAAGATCTTTCGCAGACGCCCGCTGCGCAAGAGCTCGAAAGCGCTCTGCAAGGGCGCAACGTGGCATACCGCTTTGAGGGCGAGCCCGGCCAGCTGCGCATGATCGTCTTGATGCCGAGGGCGGGTGAGTGACGATGCAGATTTCGCTCATTCTTCCCCAAATTGTTGCGCTCGATGTTGTCTTTGCCCTGGCTGCGTGTCTGCAGACGATCCACGTCCCGCTCATCGCATCGCGCCGCTCGTCCTATAACCGTAAGGTGATTTGCGCCTACGAGGCGAGCCTTGTGCTTCACCTGATGATTTCGGCGCTCATCTTATTCGCGTCGTCTGGCTCGTATCTGGTGGCACCGCTTGACGTTTGCGCCAGGGCAATGGGCGGAGCGTTGTGGCTCAATGCCGCGATTTTTGCCTATGGCGTGCTGCTTATGGTGCACTGTCGTCGCCCCGTCATGCTGGTCGAGCTGCTGCTTGTTGTCGCCGTTACACCGCCGGTGGTTTTTGCCATGGGCTCGGCGTGGACCGTTGTCCCTATCGCAGAGGGAGCGTTCTTCCTGTTCCGTTCCATCGCGGCGCTCTTGATGGACGTCCGTAACCGCCAGGAGGATATCACCGCATTCTCGACGATTGAAACCATCAACGTGATTCCCGTGGGCATCCTGTATCTAGACCCGAGGGGCCGTCCGCTGCTCATGAACCGCTGCATGCGTAAAAACCTGGTGGAGCTTCATATGCCAACCGATCTACGCGACATGAGCGGCACATGGAACGACCTGCGCAAACTTAGCATGCAAATGCCCGAAAGCAGTAGGAACCGTGTGCGGATTAATCTGGACCGTTTTGGTGAGGCGCGTGCGGTAGTCGAGGTCTCTCCCGCCGAGATTCGCCTGTTTGTGTGCGATCGTGTTATGGTTTCGGGCCGTTCGTTCGAGCGCATTATCGGTCTTGATGTGACAGAGTACGCGCATGCTCATGACCGCTTGGCGCAAGCCAACCACCTGCTTGAGCTTGCGGGCCAAGAGCTCCAGGCCCAGATCGAAGAAGTTAAAAAGGTTGCCGACAATGCGGCTTACCTACGTATGCGCGCCCGCGTGCACGATGTGATCGGGCAGCGCCTGTCCATTCTTCATCGCTATTTGGAGGAGGGGCGCCTGGATGACGAGTCACTCGAGCAGATTGACCCGTTGCTGCGCTCAATCGCCGCCGATTTGCGTAGTGACGGTGCCAGCGAGCCTGCAGAGCAGCTGGGCGATATCATCCATGCTTTTGGCCTGGTGAGTGTGCAGATCGATGTTGAGGGTGCGCTGCCTGAGGACGTGCGTGTCGCCGCCGCATTTTTGCAGATTATCCGTGAGGCCTCGACCAATGCCACCAAGCATGCGCAGGCGCATCGGGTCCACGTGCGTCTGTGGCAGGAGGGGGCGGATGCTGACGGCATCGCGCACATGACGATTTCTAACGACGGGTCCCCGGCCCCCGTATCGTATCGCGAGGGAACGGGTATCCCTGGTATGAGGCATGTCGCACAGAATCTGGGCGGCAGCCTTGAGGTCCATGCCGCCCCACCCTTTACGCTTACGGTATCCATTCCGCTCGCCTCCAGCGCCACGGTCCAAAGGAGAAGCTCATGATCCGCGTGTTAATTGTCGAAGACCAGGCCATCCTGCGCGAGAGCCTGGCGCGCTCCGTTGGCGACCAGCCCGATATGACCGTTGTTTCCGCCATCGCCGATGCCTCCGAGGCCTTGGGTGTCGCGCTCAGGGAGCGCCCGGACATGATACTGATGGACGTATGCACCGAACATGATTCCAACGGCATCGTGGCGGCGGCGCGCATCAAGGAGCAGCTGCCCGAGTGTCGCATCATTATCATGACCGGCATGCCCGAGATCACCTTTGTCGATCAGGCCCGCGAGGCGGGCGTCGATAGCTTTGTGTACAAGAACGTCGGTATCGACGAGCTGTTCGCCGTGATGCGCTCCACGCTGGCGGGCTATTGCACGTTTCCCAAGCCGCCCGAGAGCATTTTTTCGGGCACGGCGGCACTCGACGATGTTGAGCTGTCGATTTTGCGCCTTGCCTGCGAGGGCAAAAGCCGTCGCGAGATCGCGGCCGAGCTGTTTATGAGCGAGGGCACCATCAAGCGTCGCATCTCGGAGATCCTAAGCAAGACCGGCTACGACAACATCATGCGCCTGGCCGTGCATGCGGTGACCGAAGGCAGCATCGTCCCCAATATGGAGCGCCCGTAGTCGGTGCGTTGCCCGTGCTCCAACGCCAAAGATAGGTCGCCCGCCGTTTTGCATCAGAAAACGGCGGGCGACCTGCTTGTGCGAACGGTGCTGTCGGCGCAAGACGGCGGGGCCGCAGGATTATCTCCTGCGGCCCCGCCTGACATGTGCGCGGATGTGTCCGCCAACCGCGGCTGATGTTACGTGCCGTTACGCGATGGTTGCGCTGTAGGAGGCGACGTCCTCGTAGGAATCGGTCAGGTAGGCGTCGATGCCGATGGTCGTGTTGACGAGGTCGTCAAGGCTATCGAGCGTGCCGTTCGAGAACGTGAATTCCTCGGTGGCGTTGGTGCCGGGCATCAGGTGAGCCGAGAACCAGGGTTCCTTCATGGTGCCGTTGACGTTGGTCTTGCCGGAAGGAGCGTAGAAGGTCAGGTCCTTGTCGCTCTTGTTGGTGATGTTGACGACAAAGCCGATGTCGCCCCAGTCGTCCTTGAACTTCTCGGTGATGGTGATGGTGCACAGATCGTCATCGGCGACGGTGACGGCGGGGGAGATTTCGACGCTCTGGACATCGTCGTCTTCGACGGCCTCATCGATCTCCTCTTCCTTCTCGGCCGCCTCGCGATCCTTCTTCACCGTGCCGGACAGATCCTTGTCGGACTTGGTGAAGATAAGCTTGTCGCCGTCCACCTCAAGGACGAGCTTGTCGTCCTTGAGCTTCAGGTCGTGCGACTCATCTTCGGCGGTGATCGTTACGGTGGTGGCGTCCTTGGCTTCCCATTTCAGGTCGGCGATTTCAAGGAACATATCGAGGACGCCTGTGCCGTCCTCGTCGAGGATCAGGACGCAGTTGAGGCCCCACTCCTTGAGCATATCCATGTACTCATCGGTGAGCTCTTCGCCATCCAAGGTTCCACCCGAGTACTGCCAGCTGCCGACGAAGTTGGCCTTGGGGTCCTTGCCGCCGCCGCTGCAGCCCGTCAGGGCAAAGGCGAGCGCCAGTACGCATGTCAGAAATGCGAGTACGGACTTTTTGAACGTTGTCTTCATGGTGTCCTCCTTTATCGAACGAAACCCATAGAAGCAAATGCGGGGGTGGCGGATCCCCCGCCAATTACCAGATAGAGGGGCTAGGGCCTGGGCGTTCCGCAGTTGCTGCAGAACTTGCCGCCGTTTTCGCTGCCGCAGTTGGGGCAGAACCACTTGGCCGGTGCCGGGGCGGGTGCGGGGCTGCCGCACTCGGAGCAGAACTTGCCGGTGTTGGTGGCACCGCAGCTGCAGGTCCATGCGCTGGCCGCGGGGGCAGCGGCAGGAGCCGGTGCGGGAGCGGGTGCCGGAGCTGGCTGTGGGGCGGCCTGCTGCTGTGCCTGGCCGGCGGCGAACAGCTGGCTGGCGTTCATGCCGCCCATGCCGCCCGCCATGCCCATGCCCATAAAGCCGGCCATCGCGCCGTTGGGGTTGGCCGCCGCGGCGCGCATCGCATCGCTCTGGGCACTGGCGATGTTGGCGGCTGCCATGGTGGGATCGCGCATGACCGCGGCCTTCTGCAGGTCCTTGATCATCTGCTCGTCTTCTTGCGAGGCGGCGATGGAGTTGACGCCAAAGCTCACGATCTCGACGCCGCGTAGGTCGCGCCAGTCGGCCGAGAGGACCTCGTTGAGCGCGCGGGCGAGCTCGGTGGTGTGGCCGGGAATGGCGCTGTAGCGGATGCCCATTTCCGAGATCTTGGCAAAGGCGGGCTGCAGGGCGGTGAGCAGCTCGGACTTAAGCTGGCTGTCGATCTTATCGCGCGTGTAGCTATCGGTCACGTTGCCGCACACGTTGGTGTAGAACAGCAGCGGGTTGGTGATGCGGTACGAATACTCGCCGTTGCAACGCACGGAGATGTCGACGTCCAGGCCAATGTTGTTGTCAACCACGCGGAAGGGCACGGGCGAGGCAGTGCCGTACTTGTTGCCGATGATCTCCTTGGTGTTGATGAAGTAGACGCGCTGGTCCTTGCCCGCGTCGCCGCCAAAGGTAAAACGGCTGCCGATATTGGCGAAGGTCTCCTTGATGGAGTCGCCCAGGTTGCCGCTGAAGACGCTCGGCTCGCTGCCGGTATCGAAGACGAACTCGCCGGGCTCCAGCGCGACCTCGATGATCTTGCCGTTTTGCACCACGAGCATGCCCTGGCCGTCGTTGACGGCGATGACCGAGCCGTTGGAGATGACGTTGTCCTCGCCGCGCGTGTTGGAGCTGCGGCCGCCGGTGCGCTTGCTGCCCTTGCAGGCTAGGACGTCAGCGGGCATCGATTCGCAATAGATAAATTCTTTCCACTGGTCGGCCATGACGCCGCCGGCAGCTCCCAATCCAGCTCTCAAGAGTCCCATGGTGATCTTCCTTTCTCGTCAAAGGCCGGGTGGTATTGGTCAGAATGGCTAATCGTCCTTGTTGTCCTTCATGACAACGGTGGTCTCGGTGTGGCTGAAGGTGTCGTGCTTCTCGGTCAGGTCGAGCTCGCCACAGTAGCAATCGGCGTGGGTGGCCTCGTTGGCCGTCTTGAGCTGGCCCACCAGCAGCACGTCTGCGATGACTACGATGATCAACGGCGCGACGATGTTGATGAGGATGCTCTCGACATCAAAGGTGAGGTAGTCCGGATCGAAGGCATTCCCACCCATAAAGAGAATCTGGGAGAGGACAAACCCGATCACAAAGAACAGCACCGAGGCGATAGCGAGCTTGGGCTTGGAGCAGGGAAGCTCGCCGACCATGCGGCCGGTTTGGCCGTTCATAGCAAACAGGTAACTCTTGCCGTTCCACGAGGTGGAGAGCATCCACACGGGGAACAGGGCGTAGTCGCTGTCTTCCCAGGTGTAGTCGAGCTGCTTGCTTTCGACCGTGGCGTCGTCATATTCGTCGACGACGGTCTCGCGCAGGGCCGAAATCGTACTTTCTTCCATACGACGCTCGGCGCGCGCCTTGCAGGTCTCGCAATCCTCGTCATAGCGGTTGGCGATGTAGCCGGGCATATAGGCGACCGAGAACGGGCGCAGCGCGTCGTAGTCAAACGGCTCGATGGCGTCCATGTGGCCGTCGGGCATCTTGGACGATCCGTCGACGGGCACGCGCTCAAACGAGATATTGCCCTTACGGTAGGCGTCGTAGTGGTCGGTGGTCGTGACGGTGCGGTCGGATTCCTCGGTCACGGTCTCGTTGGTCGCGTCAAAGTACACTTCGCCGTCAACGCGGGCGCCGTAGAGCCAAAACGGCACGTAAACGCCTTGGACCTCGTCGATGTGGTTGCCGGTGACAAAGCTCTTGGGCAGCAGGATTTTACCCTTGTAGTGGTCTTTGAGCGCGGCCATGACATCGTCGCGCCCGAGCTTAAACGGAATCACCAGGTCGGGTGAGAAGTCGCCCGAGAGCTGGCCGGGTGCCACGGCGGAGTTGCCGCAGTACGGGCAGGTGGTGACGGCGACGGTGCCGTCGGACACGAGCTCGGCGCCGCACGACGAGCAGATGTAGCCGGCGTTTTGAGCCAGCTCCTGCACGGCATCGTCGACAGCAGGCTTGGGGGCCGCGGCTGCGGCATCGGCTTTGGCATCTGCCTTGTCCTGGCGCTCGCGATAGAGGGCCTCGACTTCTTCGACTTCAAAACGCGAATCGCAGTAGTCGCAGACGAGCTTTTGCTCGGCACTGGCAAAGTGAAGGGGGCCGCCACACGCGGGGCACTGATAGTTGACGCTCTCGAAGGCCATGATCGGTCCTTTCGCTGCCGGAGGCTATGCGCCGATGGCGCCGCCGCAGTATTCGCAGCGCCCGCTGGCATCGGGAATGGTGGTTGCACCGCAGAAGGGGCAGGTGACCGCGGTCTTGGGGGCCTTAGCGGCCACGACGCTGTCGCGCGTTTCCTGACGCAGCTGCACCAGCGCGTCGCGGACCTCGGTTGCCTGGCGCTTGGCCTCGCGGTATTCGATGGAACCGCGCTGATCGATGGTGGAGTCGTTCACGCGCAGGTTGATCTCGGTAAAGTACGGCGTGTTGACGTGGATGGTCAGATTAAAGTCGTAATCCAGGTCATAGCGCGGCGGGTTGTAGCTCTCGCGCTCGCCGTCCTTGGTCTCGTGATAGATCTCGGTGCGATGCTCGTCGATATCCATATCGCAGCCGAGTACCTGTGAGAACTCGATGATGTCGGGATTGGCGTCGCGCCAGCGGCTCTGCGAAGTGATGATCAGCAGGCCCGCGTCTTCGTCGAGCATGATGTTGGTGCGCCCGGCCGAGAGTGTGCGCGTGGGGTTGAACGACGCCAGGCGCTTGGCATTGGCCTCGCGGTAGGCGAGTTGCTCGCGGATATCGTCCGCGGTGCTGGAGCGATAGCCGTGGAAGTAGGGGGAGAGCTTGCCGGCACACTCTTTGCACAGGTAGCCTTCGCTGATCTTGGTCTTTCCCAAAAGTCCCAGCTCGGTACCGCAAATCGCGCACTCTTTCTTTTCGAACATCTTGTCAAAGAAGCCCATGGCTGCCTCCCATCAACAGGTAGCGTGTGTCACTTTTGATGATGGGGGAGTGCGCGATCTTTCACGATACCCAGACGGCTCAACGAGTCTCCACAACTGGGACATATGGCCCATTTTTGGCTAGTCGCTGGGGACACTCTTCGGCCACTCATTGGGGACGTACGCTGCTGGGGCAGTTGGGGCGACGAGCCGATGATGTCGTGATGCGGGATGGACTGGCACTTGCTACCGACGATTTTGGTGGGGATTTTGCACCCGCATGTTCCGATTCCGCGCCCGTGGAGGCAGCGGAGTTCACGCCCGATGAGTGCCTCGATGCCTTCGTTGCCGCCTTTGGGCTTACAGAGCGCGAGCGCGATATTCTTGAGGTCTTGGTCGTTTCGGACCAGAGCGTTCAGGACATCGCCGCAACGCTCTTCCTTTCGCGCTCAACGCTCTACCGTCACATTTCCTCGATCAACAAAAAGACCGGCACCACCTCACGTGTGGCCCTTATCAACTTCTTCTGGTCCTGGACGCCCAAGGACTAGCTAATCCTCCAATAAGTTGCGGTGGAATAGTCCCTAAATCAAAGTCATGGGGCTTTAAACAGGAACTATTCCACCGCAACTGCTGAGGGGACAGACTGCGGCAGCGGCAGAGGCGTTGGCAGCTGTGGTAGTGGCAACGGCAGCTGGCAGGGTGTTTTCCGTCTGCTCGCTACAGTAGCTCGCCGTGGCGTGCAATGTAGCGGCGCTTTGCCAGCTGGGTGAGCGCGATATAGGCGGTAACGATGCCGATGAGCAGCGCGAAAAAGCTCGCGGGTAGCGTCATGAGGCCGAGTGCATCGGCGATGGGGCTTGCCGGCAGCCAGGTGACAAGCGCCAGGCCTAGCACGGTGAGAGCGCACAGCGCGGGCGCGGCGTGGTCACGCGGGCTCGGCAGGCGCGGGGAGCGCAGCATGTGGATCACGAGCGTCTGCGACCACATGGACTCGACAAACCAGCCGCTCTGGAAGAGCGCGGCGAAGGTCGCCATGCTCGCGACATTGCTCGTAGCGGCGAGCTCGGCCCAACTTGCGCCCACGGCGGCGGGGCACACCACAAAGAAGAGCGCGGCGAAGGTCACGATGTCAAACAGCGAGCTCACGGGGCCCAGCTCGAGCATAAAGCCCTTGATGGACGCGGCGTCCCAGGAGCGCGGACGGGCAGTCCAGGCGTCATCGACGGTGTCCCACGGTAGCGTGATGCACACGATCTCGTAGACGAGCGACAGCAGCACCAGCTGCAGGGCACTCATGGGCAAAAACGGCAAGAACAGGCTTGCGACGGTCACGGACAGCACGTTGCCAAAGTTGGAGCTCACTGTGGTCTTGAGGTACTTGAGCAGGTTGCCGTAGGTGCGGCGGCCTTCGATGATGCCGCGTTCGAGCACGCCCAGGTCCTTCTGAAGCAAGATGATATCGGCGGATTCCTTGGCAATGTCGACGGCCGAATCGACCGAGATGCCGCAATCGCTCGCACGCATGGCGGCGGCGTCGTTGATGCCGTCGCCCATAAAGCCCACGGTGTGGTCGAGCATCTCGCGCATGACGCGCACCAGGCGTGCCTTCTGCAGTGGCGAGAGCTTGGCGAAGAGGTGGGTTTTCTCGGCGCGCTCGGCAAGCTCGGCGTCATCGAGTGCATCGATCTCGGAGCCGAGCAAGACGTTGCTCGCATCGATACCAATCTGCTCGCAGACGGTGGCGGCGACGCGGTCGTTGTTGCCGGTCAGGACCTTGACCGCCACGCCCTTGGCTTCGAGCGTGGCGACGGCTCCCGCGGCACTTGCTTTGGGCGGATCGAGGAAGGCCAAAAAGCCCATCAGCACCATGTCGCATTCGTCGGCGATGCCAAACTCGCCCACGCAGCGCGGATCGGTCTTCTGTGCCACGGCAATCACGCGCAGGCCCTCGGCGTTAAGATCGGCGACCTGCTTGCGAATCTGGGCGAGCTTGTCTTCGGCGAGCGGCCGGGCGATGCCATCGACCTCGACAAAGGAGCAGATCTCGAGCATTTCCTCGGCAGCTCCCTTGGTAACCATCTGGGTTTTGCCTTGGGCGTCGGAGACAACTACGCTCAGGCGACGGCGCGAGAAATCGAAGGGAACCTCGTCGACCTTGGTGTAGCGGTCGCGCAGGCTCTGGCCCAGCATGGAATCGGGTGCGACGGTCGAGGGTGTCACATCGGCACGGTCGATTACGGCCAGGTCGATAAGATTTTTGAGGCCGGTCTGGAAGAAGCTGTTCAAAAACGCATGGCGCAGCACGCGCGCGTCCTCGTTGCCATCGGTGTTGAGGTAGCGCTCGAGCACGATGCGGTCTTCGGTGAGGGTGCCGGTCTTGTCGCAGCACAGGACGTCCATGGCGCCCAGGTTTTGAATCGCCGGCAGCTCCTTGACGATAACCTGGCGACGGGCGAGGTCCTTGGCGCCCTGCGACAGGCTCGTGGTCACGATGACGGGGAGCATCTGCGGCGTGATGCCCACGGCCACGCTCGTGGCGAACAGCAGCGCGTCGATGACGTTGCCCTTGGTGGCGGCGTTGATGGCAAAGACGGCCGGCGCCATAACGAGCATGAGGCGTACGAGCAACATGGAGACGCTCGAGACGCCGCGGTCAAACGCGCTCTTTTCGCCGCGCCCGTTGAGTATCTTGGCGATGCCGCCCAGGTAGGTGTCCGAGCCGGTGGCAACGACAAGCGCCATGGCGGTGCCGTTTTGCACGGAGGTGCCGGTAAAGACGATGTTCTTGCAGGCAGAGAGTGGCGGCGCGGAGCCGTCGGCACCCTCGACGACGGTGACGGCAGCGGTCTTCTCGACTGCCTCGCTCTCGCCGGTGAGTGCGGACTCGATGACAAACAGGTCGCGCGCGGTGATGACGCGGGCATCTGCTGGCACCATATCGCCGGCAGAGAGGCGGATCACATCGCCGGGGACGAGCTCGTCGAAGAGGATCTCGATGCGCTCGTCGTCGCGCAGGGCGGTGCAAGTGTTGGAGACCAGGTCCTTGAGGGCCTCTGCCGCATTGCCGCTGCGGGCTTCCTGGATAAACTTCATGCCGCCCGATACCAGCAGCATGATGCTGATGACGATGACCGTGGAGGGGTCGCGCTGCGGCTCGGGCACGGCGAGCACGTCGATGTAGAGTGAGACCAGCGCGAGCGCGGCGAGGATGCCGGCGAAGGGATCGATGAACGCGCCGGCGATGCGGCGGGCGAGCGTCTTGGTCGGCGCTTCGATGGTGTTGGGGCCGGCGGCATCCAGGCGCTCGGTTGCCTGCTCGGCGGTGAGGCCGTTTGCCGTGGCGTCAAGCAGTACGAGAGCGTCCTCGGCGCTATGGGTGGCGGCGAATATGGTGTTCTTGGACAGGCCGGTGCGAGCGGCAGGGCGCGCCGTGCGGCGGCGCTTGGAGATGGCTTCGAGAACCGTGGCGGTTTTGAGCATCAGCATAGGGTCCTCCTTGTTGAAGGGAGTTAGCGTACGTGTCGTATTGAGTTGCAAAAAACCTAGATGTCGCTCACGTCAAGCTCACGAACTACCACAAAGGGGACAGGCACCTTTGTGGGGGGGTTGACGATCTGCCGGTGGCGTTTATGCGTGTGCGGAGTCCTCGCGGCGTGCCGAGGGCGACATGCAGGTTTTTCGACTAGGACTGCCTTCCATGGCACACCTCCTAAAGGCTGAGCGCAGCGCGCTTTGGGTATCTCGTACCCCTTTTTAATCCGCCCGTATTCTTGATGAGGGGGTTTGACATGTCAACCCCATTGTTCGGAAAACCATTCCCTCTGACAAAGCCTTTACAGAATGCCGTGGCCCCAAAGCGCGCCCGCATCGACGCTTCGCCTGCGCTAAACTGGAAGGCACGTACGCGATTACGAGAGGAGCCCGCATGGAGGCTTACAAGCAAGAGTTCATCAAGTTTATGGTTGAGTCCGACGTCCTTAAGTTCGGCAGCTTTACGCTCAAGAGCGGCCGTCAGTCTCCGTTCTTTATGAATGCCGGCGCTTACGTGACGGGCTATCAGCTCAAGAAGCTGGGCGAGTATTACGCCCAGGCCATCCACGATAACTTTGGCGACGATTTTGACGTGCTGTTTGGGCCGGCCTACAAGGGCATTCCGCTGGCCGTCGTGACCGCAATTGCCTACCACGAGCTGTACGGCAAGGAGGTCAAGTACTGCTGCGACCGCAAGGAGGCCAAGGACCACGGCGCCGACAAGGGCAACCTGCTGGGCTATGAGCCCCAGGACGGCGATCGCGTGGTCATGGTCGAGGACGTCACCACCAGCGGCAAGTCCATCGACGAGACCTATCCCAAGGTTAAGGCTGCTGCCGACGTCGAAATCAAGGGCCTGATCGTGTCCCTCAACCGCATGGAGGTCGGCAAGGGCGGCGTGACCACCGCGCAGAAGGAGATCGAGGCCAAGTACGGTTTCCCCGTCGCGAGCATCGTTTCCATGGCCGAGGTCGTCGAGACCCTCTACAACCACGAGATCGATGGCAAGGTCGTCATCGATGACGAGCTCAAGGCCGCCATCGACGCCTACTACGAGCAGTACGGAGCTCGGGAGTAGGTAGTTACGCGGGTTTACCAACCCGCGTAACCAGTTGACGCTGCAGGCCCGTCAGAGCGGCAATCTGCCTTTCAGCTTCGGCGGCATGACCAGAAGGTCAATGCCGCCTCGTTTCAAGGCACCTTGCTCGCTCTGGCGGGCTTTCGCTCATATGACCCAATCCGCTGTCAAGAGCCACAATGGCCCCGCCGACCGCTTGCAATCGGTCGGCGGGGCCTGCCGTTGAACCCGTCCCGGTCCGCCCCCGGCATGTCGTCGACGCCTTCGGCTCAGTCTCATATCCGCGGATACCGTTCTGTCGGCCCGCACTCCGTTCCTTCGGCGGGGTTCCCCAAGTCTGTCGAGGCGCATGCGGAGGGCTCCGCGCGCACAGCGAAATAGGGGGTATCCCCGAAGGCCGCCCGGCTCGCCGGGACGGGGGCTATGTCTATTCCGCGCCCTCCCGGCACATCATGCCGAGGGCCCAGAGCCACCTCACGAGCTCGGCCGCGGTGGCCGCGTTGGCCTTCGCCGCGGGCACGCCGCGGGCGAGCATCTCCTTGCGCCGCCGCAGGAGCCGCTCGGACCCCTTCCTCCCGTGCATCCTTATCTCGAGGGGCACGCCCGTGTCCCTTGGCATGAGCTTCGGCTGGTGCCGTGCCGCGGCGTAGCACCATGAACCCTCAACGGCCAGCTTCCTCACGAGCGCGTTGCCCGCACCGCTGATGCCTCCGAGCCGCACGGAGTCGCCACTCGACCTCTGACTCGGCGCGAGGCCGAAATAGGCCGTGACCTGCCTTCCGGAACGGAACCTCGTGAAGTCGCCGACCTCGGCCGAGAAGGCTGCGGCCAGCGCGAAGGCGCAGCCCTTGATCGACTGGAGGGCGGCCACCTCCGCGGCGATCGGGCTGGCATCCACGGCGGCCCTGTACTCGGAGAGCAGGTCCGCCCGGGCCTCCGCCGCGGCCTCGACCTCGTTCCTCAGGGCGGCGAGCGTCCGAACCCCGCCATCGTCCTCCGGCCTGACCTTGTCGAGCCACCTCAGGAAGTCGTAGGTCCAGTACTTCCTCGGGTTGCCGGCGGGCGTGGTGCCGCCGTAGACGAACCCTCGCTTTGCGAGGAAGGCGAGCAGCCGCTGCTTGGCGGTCGCCAGGCGCGCGGTCGCCCCGTCGTAGGCGCCGGCGAGGTCCCTGATGCCTTCGACCTCGGGGGAGGGGATCCATACGGGGGAGATGTCGTGGGCGAGTATCGCCTTGGCCATCCTGGCGGCGTCGTTCCTGTCGTTCTTGGAGGCCGAGTCGGCGGCCGACCTGGGGATCTTCGAGACCGCGGCGACGACGCACTCGACGCCGAGCCCGGCGAGCTCCCTTTGCGGGGCGAAGCCGAGGTAGCCGCTCTCGTAGGCCGCGAGCGACGGCCCGGGGAACCCATCCATCCACCCGGCGATCTCGCCCCAGGGGTTGCCGGGGAACCTCCTCGTCACGGCCTCGCCGGTGTCCGCGTCGAGGGCGCAGACGGTGGTCGACCTCAGGTGGACGTCCATCCCGAACGCGGTAGAATACTTTGGCATGGGAGCCTCCCAACCTCGTTGCGGCGCGGCTGCGCCTATGGCACTTCAACATCATTGTCGCAGCCCCGACCCGCGGTCACGAGCGGGGGCTCCTATCTTTTTAGTGCCCTCGGATTGGGTCATAGTGTCTGTCGTTGCCAAAACATCGGCGTTGCCTTGTCGCAAGTAGTCATCGGGGACGTTCTTGTTTGACTAGTCGTTTAAGAACGTCCCCAATGACTAGTCAGAAATGAGCGTGGATAATCTCCCGTTTTTGGCCTGTGTGTGGACTCAAAGTGGGAGATTATCCACGCTCGTTTTAATATGGCTGGGCTGCGGTGCTTATCTAATCGGCTCAGCGTCTTCCCTGAGAATCGAAAGATACTCTTCATACCCGTACTGTCGGTATCTCTGTCTTGACTCGTCGAGTGGACGGAGGATACCCAATTCTTCAAATGATTTGACGAGCGAGCTCGCGGTGCTCCTACCGATATCGAGTCGGGCAGCGATAAATGCGGTGTCGAGGATGGGATGCTCTTCAAGAAGGCTCAGCAGCCTTTGTCCGTTTGCGGCAGTCCTTCCGAGATTTTCGGTAATAGCTGCCGTCGAACGGTTGTGGAGATCAACAAGACTCTTTAAAGACCCTACCGAGTCCTTCGCACTCTCAAGAAGACTGGCGCAGAAAAACTCTATCCATTCCTCGTAAGTGCCTCGCTCCCTTACGGATGTGAGTTGCCGGTAGTACTCGCTTCGATTTTTCTTGAACTGGAACGATGGGTAGAACAAGCAAGAATGAAGAACGCCATCATTGATGAGCATAAGTGTAATGAGAAGCCTGCCCAGGCGACCGTTTCCGTCTAGGAATGGATGGGCAGTTTCAAATTGGTAATGGACGAGCGCCGCCCGCACGATCGGATCCATTTCGACTTGAGGCTCATTGATAAATCGTTCGAGGTCCTGGAGCGTGTTGCTCAAATCTTCAATGTTTGGAGGGACGAACGATGCAGTTGCAATGGTGCAGCCTGAAGGGCCAATCCAGTTTTGTGAGGAGCGCAGCTCGCCTGGATTCTTCTCCGTTCCGCGCACTCCGTCCAGCAGGACCGCATGAACCTGCCTGAGAAGCCTCGTACACAAGGGCATCTTTTTGAGCAGTTCTACGCCGCGGTCGACAGCACGGACATAATTCACGACATCTGCGACATCTTTATGATGGAGTTGGGTTTGCGATGGACTAAGTAGGTCGTCAAACGTGCACTGGGTTCCCTCAATTTGCGAAGAAAGGAGTGCTTCTTTGCGCACATACATTGTCAGATACATGTCGGCGTTGGGAACAAAGTAGAGCATGCCTTCAAGCTCTCCAAGCTTTCGTGAGCATGTGGAAAGCGTGCGATAGGTTTCCTCAGTGAGGTTTAGCTGCCTCAATGATTGCAAGGGCGTTGGCAAAAACGAATAGTAAGCCAATTTCCCCGATAGATTATTGCGGAGCGTTCCCTGGCCGTTCTCCTCGATTTGCATCGCGCCCTCCATATCTTTAGTGCCGGAAACTCGCTATTAGGCTAATCATATCAATTCTAATAACGAGTTTATGGCGAAAATAGTTATTAGAGTCGATTTGAATAATCTAATGACGAGAAGTCGTTATTGCTTTGGTGCAAGGTGGTCGAGTGGTCCCTCGGGCGCAGAGGAAAACGGAGCATTCAACACGAGCGTGGATAATCTCCCGGTTTTGGCCTGTGTGCGGGCTCAAAGTGGGAGATTATCCACGCTCGTTAGATAAGCGTCCGAAAATCCGCGCTCGTCGCTACTTAAGCCCGGGCAGGCGGGTGTAGGGAAACGATCGCTCCAGGAATTCGGCGCAGCGGTCGTAGTCTTTGGCGAAGTAGCTGCTGTAGAGCGAATCGAGCACGTATTGCACGGCGATGTGGCTGGCGAACTGCGTGATGCGATGCGTCATACTCTCGTGGTCACTTACCGTGAGGTAGGCGGCAAAGCCAGGGTGAATGCGAGCGCAATAAGGCGTGCCGATGACGATGACCGGGACATGCCGGCTGCTGAGAATCGGCAAGATGTCCTTGAGGTTGGGGGCAAGGCCGCTGTAGGAGATGACGATTGCCGCATGGTCGGGACCCGAGGCGAGCGCCGTACGCACCTGGGCCTCAGCGCCGTCGTGGCACGTTGCGCTTTTGCCGGCGGAGAGCAGGCGGTCGCGGAACATTCCTGCTGGATAGAGGTTGTGCGAGCCCGTGTAGATGTCGACCTGTCGGGCGTTTGCGATGAGCTTGGCGGCGTGGTCAAGCTGCGTGGGGTCGAGCAGCTCCTGCGTTTCGGCCAGCGTGGTCTGGTAGAGCCCTTCCATGCGCTCCATAACCTGCAGGCGATACTCGGCTTATCGACCCGCGATGCAAAGGAGATACTCATCCCGCGAGCACTACCGGGAAGGGCTTGCGATTCGAGCCCTCACCTTAGCAATTTGATCATTTGGCACTATAATCACCATAGGCATGCGCATAACGTTGCGCTTAATCAAGAGGAGAAAACATATGGGTCTGTTTGACATGTTTAAGAAGAAGGCTGAGCCCGCGGCAGCTGCTGCTCCGGCCTCCATCTCTGCTTCTGCTGGCGCCGACGTGCTGTGCTCGCCTGTCAAGGGCAAGGTCATCAAGATGGCCGACGTGCCCGATCCCGTCTTTGGTGGCGAGGTTCTGGGCAAGGGCTGCGCTGTGTGGCCCGAGGACGACCTGGTCTACGCTCCCTGCGACGGCAAGGTGACCGTCACCATGGGTCACGCCGTGGGCCTGCAGTCCGATAGCGGCATCGAGGTTCTGGTGCACGTTGGCGTCGATACCGTCAACATGAACGGTGATGGCTTCGAGGGCTTCGTCAAGGCCGACGACGTTGTCAAAGCTGGTCAGCCCATACTCAAGATCGACCGCGCCAAGATCGCTGCCGCCGGTTACAAGGACTGCGTCGTCGTGGCCGTGTCCAACACCGCCGAGTTCGCTGACGTCGAGCTCGCCGTCGAGGCCGAGTCTGCCGTCGCCGCCGGTGACGCCATCGTTAAGGTCGTCCGCAAGTAGTCTGCGGCATCCAGAAGATGCGCAAGGGTGGTCGGGTTGTCCGGCCACCCTTTTTTAATAGGCTAAACAGGTGCATTTTATTGCAAGGGGCTTGCTTTACGGGCCATTCGTTCGTCAAATTGAGCCGCCTGCGCTTTTGCGACGCAGGGGGTTGGGCCGGGCCGCTAATATGGACTTGCTGTTACGACGTGCGCTGCGCAGGGAACGCGGCGCCGCTTGTTTGGAGGAATGTCATGAAAAAGAAGCTGCTGCTTGCGCCCCTGATGGCTGCCCTGGTCGCGTGCGTGGTTTTGCTTTCCGGCTGCGGAGGGCCTTCGGTGGAAGAGCTCATCACCAACGACCTTACGAGCCAGTTTGACGAGATCAAGAACGGCGGCGATGATTTCCTCTCCGGTCTGGAAGAGGCTTCGGGCGACGAGTTTGAGCAACTGGGCATCGATCCCAAGGAGTACGCCAAGAGCTATCTCGAGGGCTTTGATTACAAGATCGGCGATGTGACGGTCGATGAGGACAAGGGCACTGCGACCGCCGAGGTTACCATCACCTGCAAGTCCATGAATAAGATCGTCGAAGATTTCGCCACCCAGTATCAGGAGAAGGTCGCCGCACTCGATACGATGCCTTCCGAGGATGACCTGTACAAGATGGCCGGCCAGGTCATGGTCGACGTGACCAAGGCCGCTAAGACCAAGGACACCAAGGTCACCTTTAAATATTCCGCCAACGAGGATAACGAGTGGTCTGCCGACGATTCCGCAACCACCGAGATGATGAATGCGATGATGAGCTAGGGGGTTACGCGGTTCTACGAACCGCGTAACTGCTCGACGCTGCAAACGCCCCTAAGCGGCAATCTGACGTTCAATTTCAAGGGCGCGACCAGAAGGTCAGCGCCCTTTCATTTCACGTCACCTTGCTCGCTTAGGGGCGTTTTCGCTGTCCGTCCTCTACCTGCGGCGTTGCCATGGTAGTCATTGGGGCGGCACTTGGGGACGTTCCTTTTCTGCCGGCAGTTGGGGACACTTCTTTGGTACGGGGGCAGCTAAAAGAGCCCCGTCCCACATTAGCTGCCCGTGGAGGGATGTGCGGTTACTCGCCCAGTACCAGCGCCGTGAGCTCTGCCTGGGTGTCCACCACGTAGTCGGCGCCGGCGGCTTCCAGCTCTGCGCGGCCGCGGAAGCCCCAGCTGACGTCCGCGCTCTTAAGGCCGGCGTTGTGACCGGTCAGGATATCGACATTGGAATCGCCCACATAGAGCGTGGTTGCCGGATCGGCACCCAGCTCTTCCATCACATGCAGCGTGACGGGTGCTTCGGGCTTGGGCGGAAACGCATCGACACGGCCCTGTACCAGCGCAAAGCGCTCGGGACCAAAATACTTCTCGATAAGCGGAGCCGCCGAGACGTGGTCCTTGTTAGTGAGCACGGCTAGCTGCACACCCGCGGCGCGCAGGCGGTCGAGCATCTCGATTGTGCCGGCATAGGGGGCGGTGTGGTCCTCCTTGTGCTCGCCGTAGTAAGCCCTAAACTCGGCGAGCGTCTGCTCAAACATACGGCCGTCGCCCGCGTACTCGGCGGGCATAAAACGCTCAACCAGCTTGAGCATGCCGTTTCCCACCTTGTAGCGGTACTCGTCAACGGCAAACGTGGGCCAGCCGTGCGTCTCGCAGGTATGGTTGCCGGCGGCCGCCAGATCCTCGAGCGTGTTGAGGATGGTGCCGTCCAGGTCAAAGATCACATGGGAAAAAGCTGCTGCCATGAAAGCTCCCGTCATTGGATTTAAAACGCACCTCATAATACTGGGCTTCCGCGTTGGGCGTGCTTGGAATCTGAACATCTCCAGGGATACCAAGCCGCATCGCGCCGACCGTGCGGTTCCGCCCTAGCAAATTCTCGGCAGCTGCTCTCCCACGAGCATGTCGAGGATGCGGGTCGAGCCCCAGCCGGTGCGCACGCGCACGGCGGGACGGGAGCCCTCGGCAAGCGGCAGCACGCGACCGATGATGGCGGCATTCTCGCCGTAGCGGGCGGCGCGCATGGCGCTCAGCGCGGCATCGGCTTGCTCGGCCGGCACCACGGCGACCATCTTGCCCTCGTTTGCCACCTGCAGCACATCGTAGCCGAGCATCTCGCAGGCGGCCTGCACGTCGGGACGCACGGGCACGGCATCCTCGTCAACCTCCATGGCAACACCGCTTGCCTGGGCAAACTCGTTGAGCGTGGACGCCAGGCCACCGCGCGTGGGGTCGCGAAAGCAACGCGTGCCGGGCGCTGCGGCCAGAACGTCGGCAATCAGGTGGTTGAGCGGCGCGGCGTCGCTTTCTATCGTGCTCGAAAAGGCCAAACCCTCGCGCTGGCTCATGATGGCGATACCGTGGTCGCCCAGTGTGCCCGACACCAGGATGACGTCGCCGGGGCGGCAGTTGGCGCCGCTGAGCGCCACGCCCGTGGGAACCTCGCCCACGCCGGCGGTATTGATATAGACGCCGTCGGCCCCGCCGCGCTCGACCACCTTGGTGTCGCCCGTGATTATGGACACGCCCGCCTCGCGCGCCGTCTCGGCCATGGTCTGCACAATCTGGCGGAGCTTATCCATGGGATAGCCCTCTTCGAGGATAAAGCCGCACGACAGGTAGCGCACGTTGGCGCCCGAGGTCGCGACGTCGTTGACGGTTCCGCACACGGCAAGGCGGCCGATGTTGCCACCGGGGAAGAACTGCGGCGAGACTACAAAGCTGTCGGTCGACATGGCGATGCGCCCGCTCGCGGGCAGCGCGGCGACGCCGGCGTCGTTGCCCTCGAGCAGCTCGGGCGACCCAAAGGCATCCAAAAAGACCTCATCGATGATGCGTTTCATCATCTGACCGCCAGAGCCGTGGCCCAACAGGACGGTGCTATCGGTGATGCTATGGGACATATCCAAAACTCCAATCGTGGGTGGTGCCAGTGTGCGGGTGCGTCCAGGCTAGTTACGGTAGCGGTAGTACGCCGCGCAGCTGCCCTCGGAGCTCACCATGCACGGTCCGACGGGGTGCTCGGGCGTGCAGGTGCGGCCAAAGAGCGGGCAGCTGTTCGGCGTAATGGCCCCGCGCAGCACGTCGCCGCAGCGGCATCCACGCGGCTCGACCGTCGCCTCAACGGGCACGTCAAAGCGAGCGCGGGCATCAAAGCGCGAGAACTCGGGGCGGATAGAAAGGCCCGAGTTGGCAATCGGCCCCAGCCCGCGCCACGTGGTGCCGCATGGCTCAAACACCTGCTCGACCAGCTGGCGCGCCACGGGGTTGCCGTCTGCGTTGACGCCACGGCGGTAGGCGTTGTCGATCGCGGGCCTGCCCTCGACAACCATCTGGACCAGCATGCAGATGCCCTGCAGGATATCGACCGGTTCAAATCCCGTGACCACGCCCGGGGTATTGAACTCGTCGACCAAAAAGCTAAAGGGCGCCAAGCCCGTGATGGTGGCGACGTGGCCCGGCAGGATAAAGCCGTCGATGGCGGTCTCGGGGTCGTTGGCGATGGCGCGCAACGCCGGCGGCGTGGTCTTGTGGGCGCAATAGACCGAAAAGTTCAAAAGCCCGCGTGCCTCGGCCTCCAAGATGGCGGCGGCGATGGTGGGCGTCGTAGTCTCAAAGCCCACGCCCATAAAAATGACCGGACGATCGGGGCTTTGCTCGGCGATGTCGAGCGCGTCGAGCGGGGAATAGACGATGCGGATGTCGCGCCCTGCCGCCTTTTGCGCAGCGAGCGAGGTGGACGATCCGGGCACGCGCATCATGTCGCCAAAGGTGGTGATGATGGCGCCGTCTATGTTGGCGAGCGCGATCGCGTGGTCGATGTCGCGGTTGGCGGTTACGCAGACGGGGCACCCCGGGCCACTCAGCAGCTTGAGCCCGGCCGGCATAATGGAGCGAAAGCCATAGCGGCCGATGCTCACGGTGTGCGTGCCGCAGACTTCCATAAGGTTGATGGTGCGGTCGCCGACGAGTTCATGGATGCGTTCGATGAGCTCGCGGGCCAGCTTGGAATCGCGAAATGCCGAAAAGTCGATACCGGAGCGCGCCGGCTGTCCGGCCGCCACTAGTATGCCTCGGCCGGGTTGCTGACCAGTTGGTCTTCTTCGATCAGCTCGGTCATGGCATTAACGAGCTCGAGCGTCTCCTGCGCTTCCTGCTCGTCGACAATCTGGATGCCAAAGCCGGCGTGTACGAGAATATAGTCGCCAACCTGCGCCGTCGGCACGAGTCGTAGCGACACGGGGCGCTCGATGCCCATCATGTCGACGGTGGCCTTGAGGTCGTCGTCGCGTTTGACTACTTTACCGGGAACGGCAAGGCACATATTGTTCCCCTTTTAGACGCTTTGCGCTGGATAGGCGCTCAATAATCCATCAGTTGATGGTAGCGCTCGCGGGGTTTGCGGGCAAACGCGTTACGCCTGTGAGACGGCTGGGCACAGCGGCGTGTGAGGGCGAGCTACTGCGATGCAATCTGCGCAAGACGAGCGCTTGCGACCGCCGCCTGACCGTAGGCGATGCAGCCGTCATTGACGGGTACGGTGTGGGGGACCAAGACAGCAAGGCCCGCGTATTTGAGCTCGCGGGTGAGGAGCTGGAGCAGAAGTCGGTTCATGAACACGCCGCCCGAGAGCGCGACGGTGCCAATGCCCTCGCGCGCGCAGATTTCGGTGGCGATGCGCGCCGAGGAGCGCGCGACGGCGACATGGAAGTCGAGTGCGAGCCTGTCGGCGGGCGCTCCGGCTTCAATTCCCTCCAAAAGTGCCTCAAAGAGTGCTTTCTGGTCCAGCACATCGGGGCCGTCCAGCCACGATGGGCCAGATGTGGAATAGCCGACGTTGTCGTCGGGAAAACGGGCGATTTTGCCGTCCAGTGCACGCCAAGCGGCGGCTTCGAGCTCGATGGCGGGTTCGCCCTCGTAGGTTGCCTGGCCGCAAATGCCCAAAATCGCGGCTGCGGCATCAAACAGGCGACCCATACTGCTGGTGCGCGGACTGTTGATGCCGCGCTCGATCATCGTTGCCGTTATGCTGCGCGTTTGCTCGTCAAGGCTGTTCAAGAGCCCCACGGCTCCCGGGTGCTCGAGCAGGTCGAGCTCGCTGAGCAGGGCAAAGGCGTTGCGGCGGGCATCGTGTACGGATGCGGCGCCACCGGGAAGCGCCCAGGTGCGCAGATGCGCGACGCGCTCAAAATCGGCGAGATGGGCGACAAGAAACTCACCGCCCCATATGGTGCCATCGGTGCCGGCACCCGTGCCGTCGAAGGCGATGCCGAGGACGCGTGTATCGGGCGCAAGCCGGCCTGCGGCAATCGCCTCTGCCATGACGCTCGCGATGTGCGCATGATGGTGCTGGACTTCGATAAGCGGCAGATTGTGCTCCCGTGCCTGCTCGCGCGCCCATTGGCTCGACAGATAACTGGGATGCATGTCGCATGCCAAGGCGGCAGGCGCCAGGTCAAAGAGGCTTTCCAGACGCGTGCGTGCGGCGCTCCAAGCATCGAAAGTCGCGCCGTTTTCGACATCGCCGATATGCTGCGACACAAAACAGGCCGCATGGCCGTCGGTGTCCTCGCGCGTGAGTGCGATCGTGGCTTTTTGCTGCGGCCCGCAGGCGAGCACACAGGGCGTGGCGTTGTCGAGCGCCGGCAACGACAGCGGCTGCGGCGCATATCCGCGTGCGCGGCGCACGGGCATGACGACCCCGTCGACTACGCGTACCACGGAGTCGTCGTAGCGCGACAGAATCGCGCGGTCGTTACCGAGCAGCGCATCGGCGATGCCGGCGGCAACAAGGTGCTCCCATGCAAGGGCATCGTCGGTCTCGATGGGCTCTTCGCTCAGGTTTCCGCTGGTCATGACGAGTGCGCTCATGCCGTGCGCCGCGGCTGCGGCGAGCAGCAAATGTTGAAGCGGGGTGTAGGGGAGCATGACGCCAAGCTCGGGCAAGTCGTGCGCGACGGATGGCGCGAGTTCGAGGGCGTTGGGGGAGCTGTGGGCGTCGTTGCCGGCTGCGCGGCGACGCAGCAGCACAATGGGACGAACACTGCCGGCCAGCAGGTTGCGCTCAATGCCATCGATATGACACAGGCGCTCGGCGTCGGCAAGGCTTCGCACCATAACGGCAAGCGGCTTGTTGCTGCGACGCTTGCGACGGCGCAACTCGCGCACCGCCTGTTCGTTGGTGGCATCGCAGGCCAGGTGGAATCCGCCTAGACCCTTGATGGCGACGATGCCGCCGTCTGCCAGCAGCTCGACGCAGCGTTCGATGATGGCATCGCTGGCCTCGCGCGTGGAGCCGACGGCCGGTGTTGCGTTGACGACCGCTGGCGCAACGCCGCGGTCCGCCTCGCGCCACGTAATATGCGGTCCGCAATCAAAACAGGCATCGGGCTGCGCGTGAAACCGCCGATCGAGCGGGTCGGCATACTCTGCGGCGCAGGTGGGGCACATGGGAAAGCGATCCATCGAGGTGGCCGCTCGGTCATAGGGCAGCGAGCGAATGATGGTAAAGCGCGGTCCGCAGTTGGTGCAGTTGATAAAGGGATAGTGAAAGCGTCGGTCGGCGGGGTCGAACAGCTCGCGCAGGCAGTCGTCGCACGTGGCGATGTCGGGCGAGATGAGCGTCGTGTGGGCAGTTTGATCCTGCGACGCCACAATGCGAAAGCCCTGCTCGTTAGCGGCGTCCCAGTTGCCGGGTGCTAGGTCCACAACCTCGACATGCTCCACGCGAGACGCCGCAGGCGCATGCTCGGAAAGCGCGGCGATAAATTCGTCGAGCGACTCGCTTAGAGCGTGCGCTTCGATATGCACGCCATCGCCCGCGTTGAGCACCCAGCCGCAAATGCCGTGCGCCATGGCCTCGCGATACACAAACGGTCGCATGCCGACGCCCTGCACAATGCCCGTTACATGGATATGCACACGTCGCATGCGACCCTCCTTCATCGAAACCTGTCCCTTATTGGCAGTCGTGTGCCGTTACAGCCCCAGGCTCTGCTCGGTGGCGGCGCAGGTGAGCTCGCCGTGTTTAACGCCGCGCAGGCCCAGTAGACGGTCGGCCAGCTCGTAGACACGCTCGCCGCGACCCTTAAGCGCCAGAATCTCCAAGCAGTTGTGGTGATCCAGATGCACATGCATGGTCGATACGATCTCGTCGGTGTAGTCGTGCTGCACCTCGTCCAGACGGCGCGTCAGGTCGCCGGTGTGATGGTCGTAAATCATGGTGAGCGACCCGATGACCTGCTCGTCGGGCGTTCGCATCTGCTCCTTGGCAATCGAGGTGCGAATCAGGTCGCGCACGGCCTCGGAACGGTTGGCAACGTCGCCGCGGCGCGCAATCTGCTCGTCAAAGCGGCGCAGCAGGTCGTCGGGCGCGGTGACCGAAAAACGGACCAGCTCTGAGGCGGAGCCGCTGCAACGGCAGCCCACGTTGCCGGTCGGCCCGTGCGGATGCTCGTGCTCGCGATCGCAGGCGTGCTCGTGCTCGGCCACGCTACACCAGCTTTACGGAGCCAACAGAGTTATGGTCGGCCTCGATGGCCTCCTCATAGCCCTCGAGTGCGTCGTGTGCCTCGTGGAGCGCCGCCATGGCGGCCTCGAGCTTGGCGCCAATGCGCTCCATATCAAAGTTCTCGGTCGCATGCAGCAGCTGATGGCTCCACTCGTGGGCGAGCTCGATGGTGTCGTCGACCTGCTTGACGCTCATGGCAAGCTGGCTCATGTTCATTCCGACGTCATGCATGGGAAATCTCCTTATGCTCGGGGCAATCCAGTGGTTCAGATTCTACTACGCCCGCACGGGGCGCTACCGCATAAGAAAACGGGTGCGAGTCCGTCTGACCCGCACCCGTTCACTGGGGGCTGTTTGTGATTACCATATTATCCGTGGTCGCGGGCGCAGCACCCGGCTCTCCGGTGAGCGGCGCAAAACCGCTCATGGACGGCAGCACATGACCGGCGTATTACAGGTGCTTCTCAAGCAGCGCCTGCAGCCTGGCCTTGGGCAGCGCGCCAACGGAGCGGTCGATTTCCTCGCCGTTCTTAAAGACAACCAGCGTGGGGATGCTCATAACGCCAAACTTCATGGCCAGGTCCTGATTGTCGTCGACGTTGCATTTGGCGACGGCAAGTTTGCCGCCCAGCTCGTCGGCCACTTCGTCAACAATGGGCGAGAGCGAGCGGCAGGGACCGCACCACGGTGCCCAAAAATCAACCAGCACGGGAAGACTGCCGTTAACGACGGAATCGAAGTTCTCGGGGGTAATCTGCTTAATGTCAGCCATGGTGACCTCCATAGTGCGACGCGGCTCGGCCGCGTAAAACTCAGTACGACCGTGCTTATACCCAACGGCCCGCAATGCAACCACTCGCGGGCGGCTCTTTTATATAATGGTGGGCACGCAAACGATTGGAGAGCGCATGCCCACGTCACAAAGCCAGAAAAAAGAAGCTATCGCCCAGGCGACCGAGCAGGAGCTCGCATCGCTCGCGGGCCGCGGCGTGCGTATCGCAGGAAACGCGTGCTCGCCGATTGTGCTGGTAAAAGGTGATTTAGACGATGCCGAGCGTGCGGGCGGCGAGCTGGCTGCCGGTCCAGACGGCGCCGCGCTGCGCAAGGCGCTCGGTGCCATCGGCTACGCGCCCGAGGATTTCTGCGTGCTGGCAAGTGTTGCCGGCGCGGGCGACGGAGCGGTTGCGATAGGCGAGGGCCTGCCGTGCGAGCTGTTCCGCGAAGCGCTCGAGGCCTTGGACCCCGAGGCGGTCCTGCTGTTGGACGATCGCGCGGCCGATACCATGCGCGAGACCTATGCCGACATGCTCGTGGCAATCGACGACTTCGATACCGCCATGCTCAAGCCCGGCTTGGTCGCCCATGTGCAGGGTCGTCGCGTGCTCGCGCTCGACGGTTTTGAGGCGGCGCTCACTGACAAAGCCGCCAAGCAGCGCATGTGGGCATACATCAAGCAGCTGACCCCGGCAGCCGCGCCGCTGTAGCGGACCGGAGCCGGTAAGGCGGCCCTGACGGGTCGAGCGCGGCGCCGACTTGTCGCGCCCTTACATCACGGCGCGCAGCTCAAACCGGTCGCCGTTGATGCGAAACTGGCAGTTGCCGTTCATGCGCTTCACGGCGAACTTGATGCTCTTGGTGCCAAAGCCGTGGCCCGAATGCTGGGCCACGGGTATGCCGTCGACCATGCGTGGCGGCCGTTCAAAGATGCCTCCTGCGCTATCGAGAGCTCGACTATCCTTAACTTGCCAGCTCGAAAATGGACCTGCCGCATGATTGAATCTTTATTCCAACTTTACACCTAGGTTTACAGCTGTCTTGTCAGCTGTAAACCTAGGTGTCATACTAAAGCCCCAAGATTCGCCAAAAGAGAGGGGCCTTGATGGCACAGAGCGCGAACATGGATGCATCGGAGCTTGCACGCGACATTGCGGCCGGCCTGGCATCGGCAACGACGGCAACGGAGCGCGCGGCATTGGTGCCCGCAGAGCTCGTCGAGGCTATTCAGCAACTAAAAACCCAACGCGATGCGGTGATCCTGGCACACTATTACGTGGCGCCCGAGGTCCAAGCCGTTGCCGATTACGTCGGCGACAGCTTCTACCTGGCTAAGCTTGCCAAGAGCCTGCCGCAGCAGACTATCGTGCTGTGCGGCGTGGAGTTTATGGGCGAGAGCGCCAAGCTGCTCAATCCCACCAAGACCGTGCTGCTGCCCGAGCCGGGCGCGGACTGCCCCATGGCGCACATGGTCAAGCGCGAGACGGTCGATGCGGCGCGCGCCGAGTACGGCGACGACCTTGCCGTGGTCTGCTACGTCAACTCGACGGTCGAGATCAAGAGCTGGAGCGACGTGTGCGTCACCAGTTCCAACGCCGTCAAGATCGTGTCCGAACTGCCGCAGCAACACGTCCTGTTCATCCCCGATCAAAACCTGGGCCGCTTCGTAGCCGAGCAGGTGCCGCAAAAGCACGTCATCCTCAACAATGGCTATTGCCCGCGCCATCACATCATCACCGTCGAGCAGATCGTCGATGCGCAGGAGGCGCATCCCGACGCGCTCGTGCTGGCGCACCCCGAATGCAAGGCCGACGTCCTTGCCGAGGCCGACTACATCGGCTCCACCGCCGGCATCATCAAGTACGCCGAGGATTCGGACGCGAGTGAGTTCATCATCGTGACGGTCCGCGGCGTGCTCTACGAGCTTGAGCGCCGCTGCGAGGGCACCGGCAAAAAGTTCTATTTTCCCGCGGTGCAGCCCACCTGCGTCAACATGGATCTCATCACACTCGAAAAGCTCGTGCGCTGCCTGGAGACGGGCGAGGGCGAGGTACAGATCGGCGTGTCGGACGAGGCGGCCGACCAGGCCAAGCTCACGCTCGACCGCATGCTCGAGTACGCGGCGCGCTAGAACGATGTGACATGAGGGGCAGTCCCTTATGTCACATTACAAGGGAGAGGATTCCTGTGGAAACCAAACAATACCCCGATATGGAGTGCGACGTCGTCATTGCCGGCTGCGGCGTGGCGGGTCTGTACGCGGCCCTCAATCTGCCGACGAGCACGCGCGTGGTCATGCTCTCCAAGGGCGCTGTCGACGAGTGCGACTCGATGCTCGCGCAGGGCGGAATCTGCGTGCTGCCCGAAGGCTCAGACTACGATGCCTTCTTTGAGGACACCATGCACGCCGGCCACTACGAGAACCGCCGCGAGAGCGTCGACATCATGATCCGCTCGAGCCGCTCGGTCATCAACGACCTGCTGGCCATGGGCGTGGATTTTGAGCGCAAGACCGACGGCAGCCTCGACTTTACCCGCGAGGGCGCACACAGCCGTCCGCGCATTGCCTTCCATGCCGACATTACGGGCAAGGAGATCACGACTAAGCTGCTCCAGGCCGTTCGCAAGCTTGATAACGTGCAGATTTTGGAGCACGTGGCCATGACCGACATCCTGACGGGCGAGCGTGACGGCGCCACGGTGTGCACCGGTGTCGTCGCCGTTTCCGTGGACGAGGACAACTCGGTTCGTCCCGCCGACGAGCTGGCAAACGCCGCCGAGGACGTGCATGTCGGCGAGCCGTTTAAGATCCATGCCCGCCATACGCTGTGGGCGACGGGCGGTATCGGCGGCGTGTACGACCATTCGACCAACTACCCGCAGCTCACGGGCGATGCCTGCTACATTGCTCAGGAGCATAGCATTAAGATGGAGCACCTGGACTACGTGCAGATTCACCCCACGGGTCTGTTCTCGCCGCAGCCGGGCCGCACCTTCCTGATCAGCGAGAGCTGCCGCGGCGAGGGAGCGATTTTGCTCAATGCCGCCGGTGAGCGCTTTACCGACGAGCTTCAGCCGCGCGATGTGGTCGCCGCCGCTATTCGCGAGCAGATGAAGCAGGACGGCACCGAGCACGAGTGGCTAAGCTTTGCCCCCGTCGAGCGCGACGTGGTGACCGGGCACTTCGCCAACATCCGCGCACGCTGCCTGGAGGACGGCCGCGACATCTTGGACGAGCCCATCCCCGTTACGCCCACGCAGCACTACTTTATGGGCGGCGTGTGGGTCGACAAGGACGGCCGCACCTCGATGCCCGAGCTCTACGCCGCGGGCGAGACAGCCTGCAACGGCGTTCACGGCAAGAACCGCCTTGCATCAAACAGCCTGCTCGAAGCGCTGGTCTGGGGTCGCCGCGCCGCGTGGTACATGCGTACCGGCGAGTCACTGGCCGTGGAGCAGGCGGGCGATCCCGCGCTCGATGGCCGTCATCGCGCCCTGAGCGCCGACACCCTGGCAATCGATGATTTGGCCCGTGCCGCCGGCACGCAGGCCGTGGAGGAGTAGACCATGAATCCCATTACCATGAAGCTCGTCGTCGATGATTTGATTCTGCAGGCTCTGCGCGAGGACATTACCTTTGAGGACGTGAGCACGGCGAGCGTGTGCCCCACGGCGCGTCCCGCCACGGTGGAGCTTATCGCCAAGGCCGATGGCATTATCGCGGGCCTGGATGTGTTCGCTCGCACCTTTGAGCTGCTGGATTCGCAGAGCTCGGTGCTGTTTGATGTTGCCGATGGTGACGAGGTGCACGCCGGCGACCACGTGGGCCAGGTGCGCGGCGATGCGCGCGTACTGCTTTCGGGCGAGCGCGTGGCGCTCAACTACCTGCAGCGCATGAGCGGCATCGCTACTTACACGCATCGGATGGCAGCTGCGCTAGAGGGCACCAAGACCGTGCTTGTCGACACGCGCAAGACCACGCCGGGCATGCGTGTCTTCGAGAAGGCTGCAGTCGAGATCGGCGGTGGCGGCAACCACCGCTATAACCTGTCGACGGCTGTCATGCTCAAGGACAACCACATCGACGCCGCCGGTGGCGTGGCACGCGCGATTGAGATGGCGCGCGCCCATGCGTCATTTACCGCGACGGTCGAGATCGAGTGCGAGAACCTGGACATGGTGCGCGAGGCTGTGGAGGCCGGCGCCGATATCATCATGCTCGACAACATGACCCACGACGACATGGCTGCCGCGATTGAGCTTATCGCCGGTCGCGCCAAGACCGAGTGCTCGGGCAATGTGGATGCCAGCAATATCCGCGCGCTCGCCGACCTGGGCGTTGACTTTATCAGCTCGGGGGCGTTGACGCACTCTGCGCCGATTCTCGACCTCTCGCTTAAGCACCTGCGTCTGTTGGACGGTAAATAATGGACGCCCGCGAGCGTCGCCGTGCCATCATGGGCGTGCTCGAGCGAGCCAAAGAGCCCGTCTCGGGCAGTGCGCTTGCTCGTGAGGTGGGTGTGAGCCGCCAGATTGTCGTGCAAGACATCGCCCTGCTGCGCGCCGATGGGCACGATATCGTGGCGACCAATCGCGGCTACGTGCTGCAGGAGGCCCCCAGCAGCCCCGCCGTGCCCACGCGCCTGGTCAAGGTGCACCATGGCGTGGAGCAGGCAGGTGACGAGCTCACGAGCATCGTCGACGCGGGTGGTGCCGTGCTCAATGTAATCGTCAACCATCGCGTGTATGGCAAGATCACAGCCGATCTGGACATTCGCAACCGTCGCGATATCGAGCGCTATCTTGAGGGCATTGCCAGCGGCAAGAGCTTCCCGCTGCTGACGGTGACGAGCGGCTACCACTTCCATCGCATTGCGGCAGAGGATGAGCAGACCCTCGACGAGATCGAGGCGATGCTTAAGGAGAAAGGCTACCTAGCAGACCTGATGCCCTACGAGGACGATTTGTCCTAGTCGACGCCGCATCTATAAGTTGCGGTGAAATAGTTCCTAAAATCGGCATCCAAGCCATAAAACAGGAACTATTCCACCGCAACTGCCAAGGGTCCCGCTCCAAATTAGCTGCCCATATAAGCAAAAGGAGGCCTCCGCGGCGATGCGGAGGCCTCCTTTTTGTGCACGGTGTACTTTTGAGTGTGCAAGTGGGGAGTTGTTACTCCTCGACGATCTCGGTGATCGCGCCAGCGGGGCAAGCGTCCTGGCAAGCGCCACAGGCGACGCAGGAGTCCTCGTCAGCGACGGTAGCGACGTCCTGGAGCTCCAGAACGCCAGCGGGGCAGGTGTCGACGCAAACGCCACAAGCGATGCACTCGTCGGCATCAATTACGGGATGAGCCATGGTAGTTTCCTCTCTGTTGACCGACGCTACAGACGATGCGCGCCGGTTTGATTCGGGCAAAAAGATACCACGGGAGCGACTGCTTGCAATACCCTCTGGCCGGCATCTTCATACCGTTCGCCGAGTATGCCAAGGTTTACTAAAAAACGCGCAGGTGGGGCCGGTGAGCTGCGTAAATGTTAGCTAAAGGTGACTCGTAATATAGGGCGATTGAGCGTGCTTGCGGAAACCGCATCCCGTAATCCACGTCCAAAACGGGACACAGTTTCAGGCTCACACCTCAGTCAACTCTACATAGATCTCAATAGATTTGCCGAGAACTCAATCAGCGCATCTACCTGCGCATTTAAGAACCTAAACTCTCAGAGATAAGAAATCTTATATGAATTGACTTAGATTTTGTATATTCCGGCCCATAAGGGGATACACTACATCCTGAAAGACAAGCCGAAGCGCCGCGCGAAAGACCGTCGAGGCGGCGCGAACGCACAAGAGAGAGGGAATTTCTAATGAGTAAGATTCTTGGTATCGACCTTGGTACTACTAACTCCGCTATGGCCGTCCTCGAGGGCGGTTCTCCGACCATTATCGTGAACGCCGAAGGCGACCGCACCACTCCGTCCGTTGTTGGCTTCCGTGCTGACGGCGACCGCGTCGTGGGTAAGGCCGCTAAGAACCAGGCTGTCACCAACCCCAAGAACACCGTGTTCTCCATCAAGCGCTTCATGGGCCGCAAGTACTCCGAGTGCACCTCCGAGATTAAGACCGTGCCGTACGAGGTCAAGGAGGGCCAGGGTGGCCGCGCCGTCGTCGACATCGAGGGCAAGGATTACACCGCCGAGCAGGTGAGCGCCATGACGCTCGCAAAGATGAAGGCCGACGCCGAGAAGTATCTGGGCGAGACCGTCACCGACGCCGTCATCACCGTCCCGGCCTACTTCAACGACGCCCAGCGTCAGGCCACCAAGGACGCCGGTAAGATCGCCGGCCTCAACGTCAAGCGTATCGTGAACGAGCCGACCGCTGCTGCTTTGGCCTATGGCCTGGACAAGCAGGGCACTGACCAGCGCATCCTGGTCTTCGACCTGGGCGGCGGCACCTTCGATGTCTCCATCCTCGACCTCGCCGACGGCGTGTTTGAGGTTCTGTCCACCTCGGGCGACAACCACCTGGGCGGCGACGACTGGGATCAGCGCGTCATCGACTGGATGGCCGATAAGTTCCAGCAGGAGAACGGTGTCGACCTGCGCCAGGACCCCATGGCCCTGCAGCGTCTGAAGGAGGCCGCCGAGAACGCCAAGAAGGAGCTCTCCGCCGCCCAGCAGACCACCATTAACCTGCCGTTCATCACCATGAACCAGTCCGGTCCGCTGCACCTCAACTACACGCTGACCCGCGCCGAGTTCGAGAAGATCACCCGTGACCTGCTCGAGCGCTGCAAGCAGCCTGTCACCAACGCCCTGCGCGACGCCAAGCTTAAGCTCTCCGATCTGACCGAGGTCATCCTCGTCGGCGGCTCCACCCGTATGCCCGCCGTCCAGGAGCTCGTCAAGACCATGACCGGCAAGCAGCCCAACATGTCCGTGAACCCCGACGAGGTCGTTGCCGACGGCGCTGCCGTCCAGGGCGGCGTGCTCACCGGCGACGTCGAGGGCATCCTGCTGCTCGACGTTACCCCGCTGTCGCTGGGCGTCGAGACCATGGGCGGCATCATGACCAAGATGATCGACCGCAACACCACGATCCCGACCTCCAAGACCGAGGTTTACTCCACCGCTGCCGACAACCAGACCAGCGTCGAGATCAACGTGCTCCAGGGCGAGCGCGAGCTTGCCCGCGACAACAAGTCGCTCGGTAAGTTCCAGCTGACCGGTATCCCGGCTGCCCGCCGCGGCGTGCCGCAGATCGAGGTCACCTTCGACATCGACGCCAACGGCATCGTCAAGGTCTCCGCTAAGGACAAGGGCACCGGCAAGGAGCAGCAGATTACCATTTCCGGCTCCACCGCTCTGTCCGACGACGAAGTCGATCGTATGGTCAAGGACGCCGAGGCTCATGCCGAGGAGGACAAGAAGCAGAAGGAAGAGGTCGAGGTCCGCAACCAGACCGACAGCCTGTGCTACTCCACCGAGCAGACCCTCAACGAGCTGGGCGACAAGGTTTCCGCTGACGTGAAGTCCAAGGCCGAGGCCGCTATCGCCGACGCCAAGAAGGCGCTCGAGGGCTCTGACGTCGAGGCCATCAAGGCCGCCGGCGAGTCCCTGCAGTCCGTGGCCTACGAGCTGGCCCAGGTTGTCTACGCCGACGCTCAGCAGCAGACCGACGGTGCCGCCGGTGCCCAGCCTGCCGACGATGACGTTGTCGACGCCGACTACGAGGTTGTGGACGACGAGGACAAGTAATCATGTCCGCCCGTAAAGCTCGCACGGAGACGGCTGCCGCTGGCGCCGCCCCCGTTGACTCTGAGGAGAAGGACGTGAAGATTCCCGTAGAGGCCGTCGACGATACCGAGGCCAACGAGGCCCCGGCCGCCGAGGCTGCCGAGAACCAGGTAGAGGATTCCAACAAGGAGGCGACGATGACCGAGGACGAGATGGTGGAAGCCGCTATCCGCGCCGGTGAGGAAGCCGCCGACAACGACTTTAAGCTCAAGTTCGAGCAGGCCCAAAAGGAGCTTGCCGACGTGCGCAATGAGCTCGATGCTGCGGCAGAGGCCCAGAAGGCCGCCGAGGACAAGGCGAAGGACGCTACCGAGCGCACCGCTCGTCTGCAGGCCGACTGGGAGAACTTCCGTCGCCGCACCGCCAACGAGCGCATCGCCGAGCGCGAGCGCGCGACCGAGAAGCTTGTCACCGCGCTGTTGCCGGTGATCGACGATATCGAGCGCGCGATCGACCATGCCCGCAGCCAGGAGCTTTCCGACGACTTTAAGCAGTTCGTCGATGGCGTTGACGCGGTACATGCCAAGCTGCTCGACGTGTTTGCGCACGAGGGCGTTGAGCCCATCGACCCCAAGGGCGAGGCGTTCGATCCGCTCGAGCACCAGGCTGTGGGTCGCGTCGAGGACGCATCGCAGTATGACGAGACCGTCAACGATGTGTACCAGAAGGGCTACCGCATGGCGGATCGTATCCTGCGCTCCGCGATGGTGACGGTGACCTACGGTGGCGAGAAGCGCCCCGCACCGGAGCCCGAAGCGGCGCCCGAGGATGCTACGGCCGATACGGCCGAGAGCACCGAGGAGTAATTGAGAAGGGCCCCGGGGCAACACCCGGGGCCCTTTCTGGCCTAGTGCCATATGACAGTATGAGCCGCCGTCCGCAGGGGCGGCGGATATAACAGGAGAGGAGCTACGATGGCTGCAGGCAAAACCTTCTATGACATCCTGGGCGTATCCAAGAGCGCCTCCGACAAAGAGATTAAGAGTGCGTTTCGCAAGCTCGCGCAAAAATATCACCCCGATGCCGGCGGCGACGAGGCCAAGTTTAAGGAGATCAGCGAGGCCTACGAGACGCTTTCGGACGAGAAGAAGCGCAAAGAGTACGACCAGATGCTCATGTTTGGCGGCATGCCGGGCGCGGGCGGCGCGTATGGCGGCGGCTACGGTGCCGGCGCGGGCGCCAGCGGCTGGGGCGATATCTTCGACAGCATCTTTAGCGGCAACGGCGCTTGGGGCAGCGATTGGGGCTCGGGCTTTGCCGGGGCTGCGGGCGCTGCCGGTGCCGGCGCGGGCCGCAGCCGTGCTCGCAAGGGCGGCGACCTGTCGCTGACCGTCGATGTTTCGGCCGAGGACGCGTTCCGCGGCGTGACGCACAAGGTCACCTATCGCATTCCCTCGACAGGCGAGCAGCAGACCATTACGGTCTCGGTGCCTGCGGGCGCGGTCGACGGCGGCAAGCTGCGCTACAAGCGTCGCGGCGAGTATGGCGTTGCGGGTGGCGAGCGCGGCGACCTGGTCGTGACCACGCACGTGGAGGAGCACCCGCTGTTTAAGCGCAAGGGCGCCGACGTGACCATGGAGGTACCGGTCTCGGTCTACGAGGCGGCGCTCGGCTGTACGGTGGACGTGCCGACGCCCGGCGGTGCGACGGTTCGTCTGAAGGTGCCCGCGGGTACCCAGACAGGCAAGAAGTTCCGCTTTAAGGAGATGGGCGCGCCCGACGTTAAGCACCGTGGCCGTACGGGCGCGCTGCTCGTCGAGATCAAGGTGCAGGTTCCCACGAACCTGTCTGATGACGAGCGCGATGCCATGACCAAGCTGCGCGAGGCCGACACGCGCGACTATCGCGAGAAGGTCAATCGTTACAAGGCGACGTACTAGGGCGGTCGCGGCGCACGACCACGCCCGCGGGCTTATGATGGACGATAACGAGACGGAAAGGGGTCAGGTAGCATGGCCGAGGACAATAGGAACAAACCGCTGTACATGATCAGCGTGGCGGCCGAGCTGACCGGCATGCATCCGCAGACTCTGCGCGTCTACGAGTCCAAGGGCCTGGTGAACCCCCAGCGCTCGGGCGGCAACACGCGCCTGTATTCGCGTGCCGATATCGAGCGCTTGGAGCTCATCAACCAGCTGACCGACGAGGGCATCAACCTTGCCGGCGTGGTGCGCATCCTCGATATGAAAGAGCGTGCCGAGGAGCGCGAGCGCGAGAACGAAAAACTCCGTGCTCGCGTGCGCCAGCTCGAGGACGAGCTGCACGAGTACAAGATGCAGAAGAAGATCACCTGCCTGGCCCCGCGCGACGGCTCAGTTAACCCCGAACAGGTCATGCGCAAACTTTTGGGCGCAGGCGGGGATCTGTAGGTTACGCCGTTCTGCCGAACGGCGTAACGGCTCGACGCTGCGCGCCGCCCAGAGCGACAATTTGTCATTCAAAAGGCAAGGCATGACCAGAAGGTCTATGCCTTGCCTTTTTCATGCCAACTTGTTCGCTCTGGACGTCGCTCGCTGTCCGTCCTCTACCTGCGGCGTTGCCTTGCTCGCTCTGGTAGTCATTGGGGACGTTCCTTTTGTGCCGGCACTTGGGGACACTCCTTGCGCCAAACCTGTCTTCCCGTCCCCGGCTCGTTCTATGCTTTACCGAGATAAAGTGAACGTGCAGATTCGTAACCCACTCGCAACCGTTCTATGGCACGATATTGAACGAATGTATGCTATGCGCCCGAGCCTTTCGGGCAGAGTGGGAGACAGTATGGTTAAGCTGTACGAGGACGGCATCTACCTGTGCGGCGGCAGCGAGGTTGTGCCTGTGGCCGAGGCTGCCGAGCGCGGTATTACGCAGACGCCCGAGGATGCCAAGCGCGGCACCATCGCGTATTCGATCCTTCAGGCACACAACACGTCCGGCGACCCCGAGGCGCTCAAGATTCGCTTCGACGCCATGGCGAGCCATGACATCACCTTTGTCGGCATCATCCAGACGGCGCGCGCCTCGGGCATGGAGCAGTTCCCGCTGCCCTACGTGCTCACTAACTGCCACAACTCGCTGTGCGCCGTGGGCGGCACCATCAACGAGGACGACCACGTCTTTGGCCTTTCCGCGGCCAAGAAGTACGGCGGCATTTTCGTCCCCCCGCATATCGCCGTCATCCACTCCTTTATGCGTGAGAACTTCGCCGGCTGCGGCAAGATGATCCTGGGCTCCGACTCGCACACCCGCTACGGCGCCCTGGGCACCATGGCTGTGGGCGAGGGTGGTGGCGAGCTGGCAAAGCAGCTGCTGCGCGACACCTACGATGTCGCCTATCCCGGTGTCGTTGCCATCTACCTTACGGGCGCCCCGCGTCCCGGCGTCGGCCCGCACGACGTGGCGCTCGCCATTATCCGCGCCGTCTTTGCCAAGGGCTACGTCAAGAACAAGGTCATGGAGTTTGTGGGCCCCGGCATCGCGAGTATGACGACCGACTACCGCAACGGTGTCGACGTCATGACCACCGAGACCACCTGCCTGTCGAGCATCTGGGCCACCGACGAGGATACGCACGCGTTTTTGACCATGCATGGCCGCGGCGACGACTACCGCGAGCTCAAGCCCGCCGATGTTGCCTACTACGACGGCTGCGTCGAGGTCGATCTGTCGAACATCAAGCCCATGATCGCGCTGCCGTTCCATCCTTCCAACGGCTTTGAGATCGACGAGCTCAACGAGAACCTCGAGGACATCCTGCACGAGGTGGAGCTCGAGGCTGCCAAGATCGGCGAGGGCAAGACGCACTTTAGCCTGCTCGACAAGATCGTCGATGGCAAGCTGCACGTGCAGCAGGGCGTTATCGCCGGCTGCTCGGGCGGCAACTACGACTCCGTGGTCCAGGCTGCCCGCGTGCTCAAGGGCGCCAACACCGGCTGCGGCGAGTTCTCGCTGTCGGTCTATCCCACGAGCCAGCCCGTGGCGCTCGAGCTCACGCGTCGCGGCTATATCTACGACCTTATGGAGGCCGGTGCGATCGTGCGCACGGCGTTCTGCGGCCCGTGCTTTGGCGCCGGCGACACGCCCGCCAACAACGGCCTTTCGATCCGCCACACCACGCGCAACTTCCCCAACCGCGAGGGTTCCAAGCCGGGTAATGGCCAGCTGAGCGCCGTGGCCCTGATGGACGCCCGCTCCATTGCGGCGACGGCTGCCAACGGCGGCATCCTGACGCCGGCGACCGACCTGCCCGAGGAGACTTGGGACGAGGCCTGCGAGTACACCTTTGACGATGCGCCGTACAAGAAGCGCGTGTACTGGGGCTTTGGCAAGGCGGAGCCTGCCGACGAGCTGGTCGAGGGTCCCAACATCAAGCCGTGGCCCGCGATGGAGCCCCTCGGCGACGACATCCTGCTTAAGGTGTGCTCCAAGATCATGGACCCGGTCACCACGACCGACGAGCTTATTCCTTCGGGTGAGACGAGCTCCTTCCGCTCCAACCCGCTGGGCCTGGCCGAGTTTACGCTCAGCCGTCGCGATCCGGCCTACGTGGGTCGCTCCAAGGAGGTTGACGTGGTGGAAAAGCGCCGCGTTGCCGGCGAGGCAGCAGGCGACCTGGCGGCACTCGATGCCGAGCTTGCCGGCGTGTTTGAGGCGCTGGCCGGCGCGGGTGTCGCGACCGATGCCAAGGCGACCGAGTACGGCTCCATGCTCTACGCCAAGAAGCCCGGTGACGGTTCCGCCCGCGAGCAGGCCGCGAGCTGCCAGCGCGTAATTGGCGGCCTGGCCAACATCGTCCACGAGTACGCCACCAAGCGCTATCGCTCCAACGTGATGAACTGGGGTATGGTGCCCTTCCAGATGGAGGCCGAGCCCAACTTTGAGGTGGGCGACTACGTCTTTGTGCCGGGTATCCGCGCCGCGCTCGATGGCGACCTGAAGAACATCGCCGCCTACGTGGTGCGCGCCGATGGTGTGGTTGAGCAGATTAAGCTCTACATTGCCGATATGACGGCGGAGGAGCGTGCCATCGTCAAGGCCGGCTGCCTGATCAACTACAACAAGTTCAAGGCCGCTGCCGAGTAACGTTGCTGTACGCCCCGGACACACCTTTCCCTCGTGCTCACGCGCTTCGCGAGGGTCGCCCGAGGGAAAGGTGTGTCCGGGGCTACCGCGACGTTCTCGTTGGGTCTTGAGGGACGCCAAAAATAGACCTGCTTGATGCCGCCTCTTTATATTGGGGCGGCTTCTTTTTGTCGAAAACCACCACAAAGGGGACAGGCACCTTTGTGGCGGTGGGGAACGAGCTCGATGTTGTTGTGATCGTTGAGCGGTATGTCAATGAGCGGCTCTACAGAATTTCATCCGGGTTGGCGGGTTTGGTTGTTTTGGGGATGCCGAGTTTGGATGACGCGAAATCGTCAACATCGTCCTTGATTCCATCTTTGGTGTAGACGGTGACCGTATAGGTGCTGTGCCCGAATTCGCTCTTGTCGCGTGTCGCCCAGGCCTGCCAGTAGGCAGCCCCGTTTCGCCCTTTGATTTTTCCGACACGGCGGAGTTCTGTTCGCTTTAATTGCTGGTTGCTATAGATGGTTCGACCGGCCTCCTCGGTGAGCCCGCACTGTCCAAGCATCTTGTCGAGGACTTGGTTCATGTGGCGCTCATCGGTGTTTGGTGCGTAGTCGTAGGCGAGGGTGATGGAGTCGAGGGGCTGGTCGTCGATCAAATAATTCATCGTCTGAGGTTCAAGGCAGAAATAGGGGGAGCATCCGTCGACCTTGCCGAGCAACGGTAACTTGGACTGCCAACTTCCGGTGGGAATTGCATATTCGTAGAACACGCCACGGCAGACAAAGGAGAGCGAGGTGGCACGCGAGCCGGCGTCGATCATCCCGCAAAGATCGAAGGGCGAGTCGATACCAAAAGAAAAGGGCGTGATGACGATAAGGAAGAGCTCACGATGGGTATGGCGAGAATGGCGATGACGTTGCGACCGGTGGAATGAGACGGCTTCATATGCGCTCCTCGAGAGAAAGAGCAGGCAAGCTCGATGACAAATGAATAATCTCAGCTAACGATTCAATTTTAATCCCATAACGTGTGACAGCTGGACGTCGAAACCGAGAACCACCACAAAGGTGCCTGTCCCCTTTGCGGTGGTTCTCGGTTTGTCTCGATCTGTAACAGTTAGACCCTAATTTGCCGAGTAGATGTTACAGATTGAGACAAACGGTTGCCGCTGGCCATTTTCTCTCGATCTGTAACATCTAGGATCAAAAATGGCTGCTAGATGTTACAGATCGAGACGGTAGTGCGCCTGGGCAGCGGCGGGCTGACATCTCAGTACCCTATCCCTCAATCACTCATAAAATCTTATATATAGAGACTTAGATTTATGTATAAGATCGCACAAAGCTGGCAACAATACTTCTCGAACAACGTGAAGCCGCCCCGTAGGGCGGCCGCCCCAAGAGAGGTGATTCCATGAGAATCGATAAGCTAGCAATGACGTCGCGCGAGGCGTTGCAGACCGCCATGAGCACGGCTGCCGATGCGCAGGCCGGCGCGGTGGAGCCGATTCACCTGCTGTCTGCCCTGCTCGGTGCCGGCGAGCGCAATATCTCCGTGATCATCGAGCGCATCGGTGCCGACCCGGCCCAGCTTGCACGCTCCACGCAGGATGCCATCGACCATGCGCCTAAGGTTTCGGGCGAGGGCCAGCAGATGGGTCTTTCCAATGAGCTCGTCCGCGTCATCGAGAAGGCCGAGAAGAAGGCCACCAAGATGGGCGACAGCTTTGTGGTGACCGAGCATCTGCTGATGGCGCTTGCCGAGGACAAGGGTGAGGCCGGCCGCGTTCTGCGCGACGCCGGCGTGACCAAGGAGCGCATCGAGCAAGTCTACGAGGAGCTGCGTGGCGATGACCGCGTGACGTCTGCCGAGGACAAGACCCAGTTTGAGGCGCTGGAGCAGTACGGTCGCAACATTTGCGACCTCGCCCGCGCCGGCAAGCTCGACCCGGTCATCGGCCGTACCGATGAGATCCGTCGTACCATCCAGGTCCTGTCTCGTCGTACCAAGAACAACCCCGTGCTCATCGGCGAGCCGGGCGTCGGTAAAACTGCTATCGTCGAGGGCATCGCCCAGCGTATCGTGGCCGGCGACGTGCCAAGCACCCTGCGCGACCGCGACCTCATCGAGCTCGACATGAGCGCGCTGGTCGCCGGCGCCAAGTACCGTGGTGAGTTCGAGGACCGCTTAAAGGCCGTGCTCAAGGAGGTGCAGAAGTCCGAAGGTAAGGTCATCCTGTTCATCGATGAGCTCCACACCATCGTGGGCGCGGGTGCCACCGAGGGCTCCATGGACGCCGGCAACATCCTCAAGCCGGCGCTCGCCCGTGGCGACCTGCACGCGATCGGCGCGACCACGCTCGACGAATACCGCAAGTACATCGAGAAGGACGCGGCGCTCGCCCGTCGTTTCCAGACCGTTATGGTGAGCGAGCCTACCGTCGAGGACACCATCTCGATCCTGCGTGGCCTCAAGGAGAAGTACGAGATCTTCCACGGCGTGCACATCACCGATAGCGCGCTCGTGGCTGCCGCCGACCTCTCCGATCGCTACATCGCCGACCGTTTCCTGCCCGACAAGGCCATCGACTTGGTCGATGAGGCTGCAAGCCGCCTGCGCATGGAGCTCGACAGTATGCCGGTCGAGATCGACGCCACCACGCGTCAGCTCACCCAGCTGCAGATCGAGGAGCAGGCGCTCATGAAGGAGACCGACGACGCCTCCAAGGAGCGTCTGGAGGCTCTGCGCCAAGAGATTGCCGAGGTCCAGGAAAAACTCAACGTGCAAAAGGCTGGCTGGCTCAACCAGAAGAACGCCATCGACCACGTGCAGGAGCTCAAGGGACAGCTCGACGAGGCCAGGAGCGAAGAGGAGCGCGCGACGCGCAACGGCGATCTGGGCCGCGCGTCCGAGCTGCGCTACTCTGTGATTCCGGGCCTGCAACAGCAGATTCAGGATTCCGAGGCTGCGCTCGAGGCACAAAAGCAGCAGGACGGCGAGGGTCTCAACGAACAGGTGACCTCTGATGAGATCGCCGAGGTCGTGAGCGCCTGGACCGGCGTGCCCGTCTCCAAGATGATGCAGGGTGAGCTCGACAAGCTGAAGGGTCTGGAGGGCGAGCTGCATAAGCGCGTCATCGGCCAGGACGAGGCCGTCTCCGCCGTTGCCGCAGCTGTGCGCCGCAGCCGTGCGGGCCTCTCCGATCCGGACAAGCCCATCGGCAGCTTCTTCTTCCTGGGCCCCACCGGCGTGGGCAAGACCGAGCTCGCCAAGGCGCTTGCCGAGTGCCTGTTCGATGACGAGCGCGCGCTCGTGCGTATCGACATGTCCGAGTACATGGAGAAGTTCAGCGTCCAGCGTCTGATCGGTGCGCCCCCGGGATACGTGGGCTACGACGAGGGCGGCCAGCTCACCGAGGCCGTACGCCGTCGCCCCTACTCCGTGATCTTGCTCGACGAGATGGAGAAGGCCCATCCGGATGTCTTTAATGTGCTGCTGCAGGTGCTCGACGACGGCCGTTTGACCGACGGTCAGGGTCGCCAAGTGTCCTTTAAGAACACGATTATCATCATGACGTCTAACGTGGGCTCCAAGGCTATCGCCGAGCTTTCCGGCAAGGACGAGGAGGAGATGCGCCATCAGGTCAACGCGGCCATGGCTCAGACCTTCCGTCCCGAGTTCCTCAACCGTATCGACGATATCGTGGTGTTCCATCCGCTCGGCATGGCGCAGATCGAGAAGATTGTCGACATCCAGCTCGCCGACGTCCGCGCGCGTCTGGCCAAGGAGCGCATGACGCTTGCCATCACCCCGGCGGCCAAGCAGATGCTCGCCGTGGGCGGCCTGGACCCGGTCTTTGGCGCCCGTCCGCTCAAGCGTCTGGTGCAGCGCGAGGTCGTGGATGCCATCGCCGCCGCTATCATCGACGGCACGGTGCGCGAGGGCGATCAGGTGACGGTCGATGTCGACAAGGACGGCGGCTTTACCGTCGTGTGCGACAATACGCCGGCGGCCACCTACGAGGTCCCCGACGCTCAGTAGATTTTGGGTCATGCCTTAAAATCTGCCAGTCGTCTCTAAACGCCAAGGGCGGCGGATCCAATTGGGTCCGCCGCCCTTTTTCGTGCGACAATCGATGATGCTGAACGGATGCGATGCAAGGAGTTATGCAGATGAAAGACGAGATCAAGACAAGCGCGCCGGCGCCCAAGCCCACGTCCAGACCGGCACCCAAGCCGCGCGACCCCTATATCCGTGCCGAGAACGAGGACGACGACGGCTACGATCCCTACAGCGACCGCCGCCCCGAGCGCGAGCCGATGTTCGAAGCCGACCCGTGGCGCTGAGTGCCACCCAAAAGGCCACCAATAAGTTGCGGTGAAATAGGGACTGTTTTGCAGTTTGATCAGCAAAAACCGTCCCTATTCCACCGCAACTGCGTTAGGGATGTGGGTGTTGGGCGGCTGTCTTCGGGCCGGCTAGTCCTGGGCTTTGATGCTTGGCAGGAGAATCTGGGCGAGGTAGTCGGTCTCGAGTTTGGTCGCGGCGTCTGCGTTGCCGTCTTTGCCAACCAGGTCGTTCTTAATCTGGCTATAGGTGTAGCGGTTGCCGGTCGTAAGCTCGACAAGTTCAATAGCCTGGTCCATGGGGTAGGTCGACACGGGGTTCTGCGTGCGCCCGTTGATGGTTTGCGGAATCACGTACGGATAGACAGGGCCGCTGGCGTAGACGGTGTAGCCGTTGCCCAGGCTGACCGTGCCCAAAACCGTATCGCCGTCATCGGGGGTAAAGGTCTCGCCGTCGCGCACTGCGACAAGCGTCACGAGCGGTGTGTTGGTGTCGCTGTCCAGATAAATGCACAGCGTGCTGCCGTTTTGCCAGGTTGCGACCTTGCCATACCACTCAACCGGAATATCGAGCTGATACAGGTTCGTCGCCTTGTGCCGAGCGTCGGCATCGCGGGCGGACTGAGCCTCGCTTGCGCTTACGGCGTTGGCGGCGGCATCGCGGCGCGTAATTGCCGCCTGCTGGAGTATCTTTGCCGCGGCGGCAGAGCTTGCGCCCCCTTCCTCGGCATACTTGGCGGCGGCATCGATCTGGTCGTCAGTCACCGTGTCGGCCGAAGGTACCTTGAGCTTAAAGGTGGCTTGAGCGCGCAGATCCTGCCCATCGCTCTTAATGGTGACCTGCGCCTTGGTGGTCGGGACGGTGTAGATGGTGCCGTCTTCCGCGATGGGGGATCCAGCAATGGAGAACGTGTAATCGCCGGGCAGCAGCTTAATGCCGCGACCATGCTCGTCAACGTAGAGCGTTTCGCTCACGGAAGAACCGTCGGAATCCTGTCCGCTCACCTGCACGGGAATCTTGGAGCCAGTTGAGCAGTCGAGGCCCGCGGCATGCACGCCAATTTGCACCGACATCATCGTGTGCGCACTGGCGGCGACAGCGGCAGCCTGCTCTTGCTGATATCCGTTCCAGGCAGCATAGCCTGCGCCGCCGGCGACGAGCGCGACGGCCACAACGCCGGCAACCATCAGGTTGCGGCGCTTGGGCGACATCTTACGATGACGAACCTCGGCTTCGCGTGCCGAGGGAACGGACGGCAGGGGAATATCGCCCATGGCGATGGTCTCGTCCACGGCAGGCGCAGAGCCTAAGCCAGGGAGCTCGCGGGTCAGCGAATCTTCGGCCGGCAAGTTGTCGAGCAAGATGGTTTCCTCGCTCGTGTCGGATTCGGGCTGGTCGTCGGCCTCGCATTCGGATTCCTCGTGCCCCGCCTCGTCTTCGGTGGGCGCGGCGCCATCGTCTTTTGCATCCTGATCATCGGGCTGCGCCTCGATTTCCGACTCATCCTGTACATCAACGCTCGAATTGCCAAACGCAACATCGTCAAGCGAAATCCGGTCTAGGCTCTCCAGGGCCTCGGCACACGCTTCTGCATCTTGGACCGCGTCCTCTTGGCCCGTCGTCTCATCTTTCATATATCCCCCAAGCTCAATATCGGGACAACACTGTACCCAAAAACGGGACCCTATAGAGCCGCCGCATGATTTGAAATCCGATTTTATATATGCGCATGTTTTTGAATAGATGAATAGAGACGCAATGACAAAAGCCCCCGAAAAGCGAGCGAAACGCTTTCCGGGGGCTCTGCGAGACATTGGATTGAAAATCTGGCGAGCGGGCCTATGCCCAGGCGCCAACAGCGACCAACATGTTACTCGGCGTGCGCGTAATCCACCTTGGCGCGACGAGCGGTAGCCTTCTCCCAATCGCTGGTGCCCTCAAAGACATCCTGCTTGTAGGGATTGCGGCCGAGCTTCTTGGCGCGGTAGGCGATGTAGATGATCGCGGCGACGTTGGCGACCAGCGCGGCAATCGAGACCGCGGTGGCGGCGCCGGGGTCGAGCGTGGAGTGGGTCACAAAGATGGACTCCTCCTGGAAGTACGGGAACACCTGGGCAAACATGCACCAAATGGCCAACGTAAAGGCGCGATTCTGGATCCAGCCGCCTTTGTTCCAGATAAAGGCGGCGACGGTGGGCGCCAGCAGCAGCGCAAAGCCGCAGAACCAGGAGTGGGTGGGCAGGCAGTTGTAGGTGTAGCAGAAGTTCCAGATATCGTAGGCGATGATGTAGACCCAGGTCATGTCGGGCCACAGCATGTCGGTCTTGTCCTCGGAGGCGTAGACGCTCCACCAACCGGTCATGCAGAAGATGTTGATGATACCGGCGATGCCGTTGAACACGTTGTTCCAGCCGGCCAGCTGCCTGGCGCCCTCGGAGGTGACCCAGGTGGACTCGCCCAGGACAAAGAAGTGATAGGCGCTCTCGAAGTCGGACACGACGGCGATCATGATGTTGATGGCGACGATCACAAACGGCCATGCGCGGAACCAATGCGCCTTGCCGATCTTGCCCCACTGGTACTTAATGGCAATGAAGCCCCAGCAACCGGCCAGCGCCGCGTATACCTTGGCGTAGTGGAACCAGCTGTTCTGGTACACATGGGTGGGGTTGGCGAGCGCCCACTCGGCGCCCTGTGAGACGCCGATGGCGATGGAGACGCAGTAGATGGTCATGGCCAGCGGAGCCACGCCAAAGATGATCGCCGCGCCCAGCTTGGTGCGGCGGCCGACCTCGTTGAGCACGATCAGGCCAATAAAGACCATGGCCCAGCCGGCCCAGTGGATAAGGGTATCGCTACCCCAAACATCGAACAGCATGCTGCTCTCCTTTCACACGCCCGCGGCCCCTCTTCTGATCGCGGACAGTTTGGCCAAATGTCGTCAGTTCTGGGGTTTGCGCTCCGGATACTTGGCGGTGTAGCCCTCGATGTGGAGCGTCGAGGCGATGATTTCCTTGACCGTCTCGTCGGGCACATCGGGGTGCGTGCGGATATACATCAACAACCCCATGATGAGGGTGTAGAACGTCTCGTAGACATGGTCGATGCGTAGCTCATGATGGGTGACAAAATCCACCACGGTGGTGTCGCAGATATACTGCGCCACGCGCTGGACTACGTTGTGCAAAAAGCCGCCGTAGAGCGCGCCGCTGCTTGAGGTGAGCGTACTCGGCAGCTCGTGGCCGCTGGCGACCAGGCGCTTAAAGAGCGGGGCGACGGTGTCGAGTGCGCCTTCGATGTCGCCAACCGTGCGGTTGGCATTCCACTGCTCGAGCTCGGAGATAAAACCGTCGATTGCCTCGTCCATGACGGCGGTGACGGCGGCGTCCATGTCAGCGAAGTAGTGGTAGAACAGCGAGCGCGTGCAGCCGGCTCGCTTGGTCACGGCCGATACCGAAAGATGAGACACGCCCAGCTCGGAGCTCACGGTGCGCACGGCATCGAGGATCTCGCGACGGCGTTCGTCGCCCGTCAAGCGCTTTGCCGTGCTGTCGGGCGCGGGGACGGCGTCGGCCACAGAGGTGTTCGCTGCGTTACTGCTCATGTGCTTGCCGCCTTTCATCCGTTTGAGCCTGACCGTTCGCCTAACAGTCTTGAATATTGTTGACGGTTCGTCAATACTGTTTTTGACACAATGTCAACAATAACGGGTGAACGGCGTGGGGGCATGTCGAGCCCGTAAAAAGAGGGGCGCTGCGTGCCTGCCAGGCTGCGACAAGAGAAGGGACGACTATGATTCTCAACGGACCGGGGATTAGCTACACCGAGCCCGATATCGGTGCGGAGTTTGTGCCGCCGCTGCCGGAGCATCCGCGCGAGGCCATCGTCAAACTGTGCGAGCACTGCACTAACCGCCTGCTGCATCGCGACGAGCTGCTGGGCTACGAGTACTGGTCGTTTGCCGAGGCCGCGACTGACGAGCAGGCCGAGGTACTCTGCAAGATGAAGATGCGCCGTCCCTACACGCTGCCCGAGATGGTCAAGCTCACCGGCATGCCCGAGGCCCAGATCGAGAAGATGCTCGACGACATGAGCTACACGGGCTTGCTCGAGTACAACTGGGAAAACCCCGAGCGCGCCAAGCAGTGGGTGCTGCCCATGCTGGTGCCGGGTTCTGCCGAGTTCCTCAACATGCGCGTGAGCCAGCTCGAGGAGCATCCGGTCTATGCTAAGTTCTTTGAGCAGGCGTCTAAGGGACCGCTGTCCAAGGCCACGCCGATGGTGCCGCCCGGCGGCGCTGGCATCGGCATGCACGTCATTCCGGTCGAGAAGGCTATCGATGCTTCGAGCACCTCGGTGCCGATCGAGCATATCGAGCATTGGCTCGACAAATACGAGGGCAAGTATGCCGCCAGTACCTGCAGCTGCCGCGCGAGCCGTCGCGTGATGGGCGAGGGCTGCGCCGACGACCCCGCCGACTGGTGCATCGCCGTGGGCGATATGGCCGACTATGTGGTTGAGACCGACCGCGGCCACTATGTGACGCGCGAGGAGGTCTACGACATCTTGCGCCAGGCCGAGGACAACGGCTTTGTGCACCAGATCACCAATATCGACGGCGAGAACAAGATCTTCGCCATCTGCAACTGCAACGTCAACGTGTGCTACGCCCTGCGCACCTCGCAGCTGTTCAACACGCCCAATCTTTCGCGCTCGGCCTATGTCGCTAAGGTCGAGAAGGACAAGTGTGTGGCCTGCGGTCGCTGCGTTGAGGTGTGCCCGGCCGGCGCCGCCAAGCTCGGCCAGAAGCTCTGCAGCAAAAAGGCCGGCGGACGGGTGCCCGAGTATCCGCGCCAGGAGCTGCCCGATGCCACCAAGTGGGACCACACCAAGTGGTCGCCCAACTACCGCAACGATAACCGTATCGAGACGCACGAGTCCGGCACCGCGCCCTGCAAGACGGCCTGCCCCGCGCACGTTGCCGTTCAGGGCTATTTGAAGCTCGCGGCGCAGGGTCGCTATGACGAGGCCCTAGCACTCATTAAGCGCGAGAACCCGCTGCCCGCCATCTGCGGGCGTGTGTGCAATCGCCGCTGCGAGGATGCCTGCACCCGTGGTCGCGTGGATGCCGCCGTGGCTATCGACGAGGTCAAGAAGTTCATCGCCCAGCGCGATCTGGATGCCGCGACCCGCTATGTCCCGCCCGTGGTGACGCCGACGCGCGCTGGCGGCTTCGATCAGAAGATCGCCATTATCGGTGCCGGCCCGGCCGGTCTGTCCTGCGCCTTCTATCTGGCCGAGAAGGGCTACAAGCCCGTCGTATTCGAGAAGAATGAGCGCCCGGGCGGCATGCTCACCTATGGCATTCCCAGCTTTAAGCTGCAGAAGGATGTTATCGAGGCCGAGGTCGAGATCATTCGCCTGATGGGTGCCGAGTTCCGCTATGGTGTGGAGGTCGGTCGCGATGTGACGCTCGACGAGCTGCGCGAGCAGGGCTTTAAGGCCTTTTATGTTGCCATCGGCTGCCAGGGTGGTCGCCTCGCCGGTATTCCGGGCGAGGATGCCGAGGACGTGACCGTGGCCGTCGACTTCTTGCGCGAGGTCAACAGTGGCAAGATCGACGCGCTGCCCGGCCGCACCATCGTGGTGGGCGGCGGCAACGTGGCTATCGACGTCGCACGCAACGCCTGCCGTCTGGGCTCCGAGCACGTTGAGATGTTCTGCCTGGAGAGCGAGGCTCAGATGCCCGCCAGCGAGGAGGAGCGTCGCGAGGCCGTTGAGGACGGCGCCCACATCAGCTGCGGCTGGGGCCCCAAGGAGGTTCACCTGGACGAGGCCGGTCGTGTGTGCGGCATCACCTTCAAGCGCTGCACGCGCGTCTATGACGACGAGGGTCGTTTTGCGCCCGAGTACGACGAGAACGATCTGCGCCGTGTTGATGCCGACCGTGTCGTCATGTCGATTGGCCAGTCCATTGTGTGGGGCGACCTGCTGGCTGGCTCCAAGGTGGAGCTTGGCCGCGGCCAGGGTGCTCTTGCCGACCCCCAGACCTATCAGACTGCCGAGCCCGACGTCTTTGTGGGCGGCGACGTCTACACCGGTCCGAGCTTTGCCATCGACGCCATCGCCGCCGGTCACGAGGCCGCCGTGTCCATCCATCGCTTTGTGCAGCCGGGATCCACGCTCACCATCGGCCGCAATCAGCTTCGCTACACCGCGCTCGACCGCGACGATGTCGTGATCGAGAGCTACGACAACGCGAGCCGCGAGGTGGCGCATGTCGACCGCGACCGCGAGAAGGCTGCACCCTTTAGCGAGTACGTCGAGACCTTTACCGAGGAGCAGGTGCGCGCCGAGACCGCCCGCTGCCTGGGCTGCGGTGCCTCGATCGTCGATCCCAACAAGTGCATCGGCTGCGGCCTGTGCACCACCAAGTGCGCGTTCGACGCCATCCATCTGGATCGCGACCGCCCCGAGTGCTCAACGATGGTCAAATACGAGCAAAAGCTCCCAAGCCTCGGCAAGTACGCATTGAAGCGTGCAATTAAGATTAAATTTGGGAAGAAGTAAAAGAACCTGACAAGTCAGTGAGCGGCGCAGAGCGTCGCTCACTGACGTTTGGCTGACATCGCACTAACCGTTGTTGAAAGGTTTCTACCTTGCATGAATTGGGAATCGTCTATCACATCATTCGCGATGTCGAGAACGTGGCGCGCGCCAATGGCGTGAGTCGCGTTTCGAGCGTCACGCTGCTGCTGGGCGAGGTCTCGGGCGTCGTTCCCGATCTCCTGCTCGACGCCTGGCGCTGGGCGGCAGATAAAAAGTCCATCGCGCAGGGTGCGGAGCTTCTTGTGGAGCTTGTCGAGGCCGTGACGCATTGCGAGGTGTGCGGCCGCGACTATGCGACCGTCGAGCACGGCAAGACCTGCCCTCATTGTGGCAGCGGCGAAACATACCTGCTGCAGGGCCAGGAGGTCATGATTAAGCAGATCGAGACCCCCGACGAGGACCCGGCAGGCGCTGTCCCCGATGACCCCTCCGACGCCCCCGATGCCGTCGATGCCGCCAACCCTCTCCACATCGCCTAGAATCCCCTATAAGTTGCGGTGAAATAGTTCCTAAATCCAGCCTTCTGGCTCTTAAACAAGAACTATTCCACCGCAACTTTTTTGAGTAGTTTCGTAGTGCATAAGTCACGAAAATAGTCAAGTCATGTCTGTTTAAACAAAATAGCAGTAGTACAAGTACATTCGCACTTGCTTAAAATCATTATTAATGAACAGCCTGCTTGTATCTGTAAAGTACATGGCTTGATGAGCGACGCTCTGGCGGGTAATGAGTCGAAAACCAGCAACGTAATCAATTTGTAACAAACTTAGACGTTTAAACAAATAATCCAACCTTTTGCGGATTTAGCTATAATTCCACAAACCAAACAGGTATACTCCTTTCATGTCGTGTAGGAATTACGTAGACAAAAAGGAGGTTATGTGATGGTAAGTATTGTTCTTGCTAGCCACGGGGACTTGGCAGCTGGAATCAAGCAGACGGGCTCGATGGTCTTTGGCGATCAGCCGTCTGTGGCCGTGGTCTCGCTCGAGCCGAGCATGGGCCCCGACGACTTCCGTGCTAAGGTCGAGGAAGCAGTCGCTTCCTTCGACGACCAGGAGCAGGTACTCTTCCTCGTTGATCTGTGGGGCGGCACGCCGTTCAACCAGATCAGCGGGCTCATCGAGGGCCACGATTCCTGGGCTATCGTCACCGGTGTCAACCTGCCTATGCTCATCGAGGCATATTCGCAGCGCTTTGACGCAAAGAACACTGCACATGCGATCGCAAAACATCTCGTGACTGAGGCTAAGGCTGGCGTGCGCGTCAAGCCCGAGTCTCTGGAGCCCGAGGAGAAGAAGCCGGCTGCGGCCGCCGCTGCTCCTGCAGGCGCCATCCCTCCGGGAACGGTTATCGGCGACGGGCATATCAAGATTGCCCACGTCCGTATCGACACCCGTCTGCTGCATGGTCAGGTGGCTACCACGTGGACCAAGCAGATCAACCCCAACCGCATCATCGTGGTTTCCGACGGCGTTGCTCACGACGAGCTCCGCAAGACCATGATCGAGCAGGCTGCCCCTCCGGGAGTCCATGCCAACGTCGTGCCTATCAAGAAGATGGCCGAGGTCGTCAAGGACACGCGTTTTGGCGACACCAAGGCCATGCTGCTCTTCGAGAACCCGCAGGATCTGCTCAAGGCCATCGAGGCCGGCGTCGACATCAAGGAAGTCAACATCGGTTCCATGGCTCACTCCAAGGGCAAGGTCGTCGTCACCAACGCCGTCGCTATGGGCGATGACGACGTTAAGACCCTCGAGGCCCTCAAGGCCAAGGGCGTCAAGTTCGAGGTCCGCAAGGTTCCTTCGGATGCCTCCGAGGATCTCGACGCCATGTTGAAGAAAGCTAAGGCCGAACTGGCCGCTCAAGCATAGTAAAGGAGGGTCCGATACATGTCTGCAATCACTATTCTGCTTGTTGCGATTGTCGCGTTGCTTGCCGGTATGGAAGGCATTCTGGATGAGTTCCAGTTCCATCAGCCGCTCGTGGCATGCACGCTTATCGGTCTCGTAACCGGTCACCTTCAGGAGGGCATCCTCCTGGGCGGTTCGCTCCAGATGATGGCCCTTGGCTGGGCTAACGTCGGCGCCGCCGTCGCGCCTGACGCCGCTCTGGCCTCGGTCGCTTCTTCGATCATCATGGTGCTCGCCCTCAACGGCGGCGCCACTGATTCGGCCAAGGCCGTTACCGCGGCCATCGCCGTCGCCGTCCCGCTGTCGGTCGCTGGTCTGTTCCTGACCATGATCTGCCGTACCATTGCTACCGCTATCGCTCACGCCATGGACGGTTGCGCCGAGAAGGGCGACTTCTCCGGCATCGAGCGCTGGCAGTACGCTGCCATCCTCATGCAGGGCCTTCGTATCGCCATCCCGGCAGTACTTCTGTGCGTTATCCCGGCCGAGGCTGTTACCAACGCGCCTAACGCTATGCCCGACTGGCTGTCCGGCGGCATGGCCGTCGGCGGCGGCATGGTCGCTTCCGTCGGTTACGCCATGGTCATCAACATGATGGCCACCAAGGAGACCTGGCCGTTCTTCATCCTCGGCTTTGTCCTTGCTGCCATCCCTCAGCTCACGCTGATCGCCCTTGGCCTCATCGGCATCTCCCTTGCCCTCATCTACCTTGGCCTTAAGGATCTGGCCAAGCAGGGTGGCGGCACGGGCGGTGGCTCCGGCGACCCGCTCGGCGACATTCTGAACGATTACGAGTAGGAGGGGAGTGATACATATGGCAGAGAACAAGATTCAGCTCACCAAGGCTGACCGTAAGAAGGTTTGCTTCCGTCATCAGTTCCTTCAGGGCTCGTGGAACTACGAGCGTATGCAGAACGGCGGCTGGTGCTTCGCAATGATCCCTGCGATCAAGAAGCTCTACACCAGCAAGGATGACCAGATTGCCGCGCTTAAGCGCCACCTGGAGTTCTATAACACCCACCCCTATGTTTCCGCCCCCGTCATTGGCGTTACCCTCGCCCTCGAGGAGGAGCGCGCCAACGGTGCTCCGATCGATGACGTCGCCATCCAGGGCGTCAAGGTCGGTATGATGGGCCCGCTCGCCGGCGTCGGTGACCCCGTCTTCTGGTTCACCCTTCGCCCGATTCTGGGCGCTCTGGGCGCTTCCCTGGCCATGTCCGGCAGCATCGTCGGTCCGTTGCTGTTCTTCTTCGCGTGGAACATCATCCGTTACGCTTTCCTGTGGTACACACAGGAGTTTGGCTACAAGGTCGGCTCCTCTATCGCCAAGGACCTCTCCGGCGGTCTGATGGGCAAGGTCACCGAGGGCGCTTCCATCCTGGGTATGTTCATCATCGGCGCCCTGGTCGAGCGCTGGGTGTCCATTTCCTTCACCCCGATCGTCTCCACGGTCAAGCAGTCTGCTGGCGCCTTTATCGACTGGGCTAGCCTGCCTTCCGGTTCCGAGGGTATCAAGGAAGCGCTGACGATGTACAACTCCGTCGGTGCTACCGCCCTTGATCAGATGAAGGTCACCACGCTCCAGGGTAACCTCGATCAGCTCATCCCCGGCCTTGCCGCCGTGTGCCTGACCCTGCTGGTCTGCAAGCTCCTCAAGAAGAAGGTTAGCCCGATCGTCATCATCCTGGCTCTCTTCGCCGTCGGCATCATCGGTCGTTTCTGCGGCTTCATGTAAGCACGCTTCGGCTTAAGACCGAGAGTTGCTAGGTAAGGGCTTTTGAGCCATTGAAACGGACCGCACCCGGTGGGTACACTGGATGCGGTCCGATTGTTTTAATTGGAGGGCGAGGCGCGTATGGCGCAATCTCAGAACAGCACGGTCGATCTGGCAACGCCGGCAACCTGCCTGATGGGGCTTACCAGCCACGGTAACGTGATGGTGGGCAATAAGGCGTTCGAGTACTATAACGAGCGCAATCCCGAGGATTATATTCAAATCCCGTGGGACGAGGTCGACTATATTGCCGCCGAGGTTTTGCGCGGCACCAAGAAGATCACGCGTTTTGCCATCTTCACCAAGGACAACGGTCACTTTACGTTTTCGACGCGTGACGACAAAGAGACGCTTCGCGCGGTCCGCAAGTACATCGACGAGAATAAGCTCGTGCGTTCGCCCGACTTTATCGATGTGACGGCCAAGGGCGCCAAGAGCATCCCCTCCGTCATCAAAAACCTCTTCCACAAAGGCAACTAGCTCCTCATAAGTTGCGGTGAAATAGTTCCTAAATACGGCTTTAGATGCTTCAGACAGGAACTATTCCACCGCAACTTCGAAGTCTAGTCATGCGACGTATGGCGATGCAGTAAATCTGCTACACTAGTACAACATGCCTCCGTAGCTCAGGGGATAGAGCACCGCTCTCCTAAAGCGGGTGTCGACGGTTCGAATCCGCCCGGGGGCACCAGAGAATATGACGGCGTCGCGATAGCGGCGCCGTTTCTGGTTTGTGGGGACCGCCGGCGGATTCGGACCGTCGACGCCCGCGTCACCAATTTCCCCGCGGGGGGAGTTTTCGAATCCGCCCGGGGGCACCAGAGAAATATCGAGCCCGGTACCGCTATGGTGCCGGGCTCTTCTGGTCTAAAGGCATGCCGTAGTTTTTGCTGCTTCAGATAAAGAAAGCGCCCGTTTGCCGGGGGGACAAACGGGCGCCGTTGAGCGAATGTGTTTGCGTCATCAGCCGTTGTGGGCAACGTCTTGATGACTAGTTGGTCGTGCCGGAATCGTCGCCTGAATCAGTACCAGAGCCAGAAACCGAAACCGTCAGCGTGATCGTGTTGTCGGTAGACTGCTTGCCGGTGGGGGAGACGCCCGTCACGGTGGCGTTTTCGTTGCCACTCACGGGGTTGCCGTTCTGATCGCAGAATGCGATGTTGTAGAACCCGGCGTTGTTGAGCGCGGTGACGGCGGCGGAGATGCTCTTGCCGTACAGGTTGCCCGGAACGCTGGCCTTGCCGGACTTCTTGGCGATGACGACGGTGATCGTGGCGCCGGGCTTCTGCTTGCCGCTGGGGTTCCAGCTAATGACGGTGCCCTCGGTGACGGAATCGTTCTCCTGGTAGCTCACGTCGACGCCAAAACCGGCCATGTCAAGGGCGTTGCGTGCCTGGGCCTCGGTCATGTCGGTCAGATCCGGGACGGAGGTGGTGTCAGGACCGCTGGAGACCTTATACGAGATGGTCGTGCCCTTCTCGACTTCCTTGCCGGCATCAGTGCCCTGCTCAAAGACCTGGCCTTCGTCAGCCTCGTTGGCCTCCTCGGTTGCGTTGCCCTTCAGGCCCACGCTTGCCAGCGCGGCCTCGGCCTGGTCCTTGGTCAGGCCGACGAGCTGCGGAACCTCAACTTTCTCGGAGGGCTTGGGGCCCTTGGAGATCACCAGGTTCACCTTGGAGCCCTTGGGCTTCTTAGTGTTGCCGTTGGGGGTCTGCTCGGCAACCTTGCCCTCGTCGACATCGTCGTTATAGCTCTGGTCGACGGTTCCGACCTCAAGGCCGGCCTCCTTGATCTGTTCGATAGCGGTCTGCTGGTCTTTGTTAAGCACATCGGGCACCGTAACCTGCTCGCCCCCGAAGAGTCCGGTGGCGAAGGCCACCACAACGCCAACCACGGCGATTGCGGCGACTACGGCGGCGATAATCTTGTTCTTGTTGGACTTGGGCTGATCGACCTCGTAGGAGCCCGTGGAACCCGAAACGGCGCTGCGGGGGTTGGTCTGTCCGCTTACGCCCGATACGGGGCGAACCATAGCACGCGTGGAGTCAGACAGCTCACGGGTCTTGGTGGCGCCCAGGTCGCCCGCGGCGCCAATGATGCGCGTGGGCTCGGAGACGTTGACGGCGCGGCCGGACAGGTAGTTGTTGAGCACCTGGCGCAGCTCGTCTGCCGTCTGGAAGCGGTTCGCCGGGTCCTTCTCCATGCACTTGAGGATAATGCGCTCCAGATCGGCATCGACGCCGGAGTTGATCTGGCTCGGCGGAACCGGCAGCTCGTTTACCTGCTTGAGCGCAACCGAGATGGCGTCGTCGCCGTCAAAGGGGACGCGACCGGTGGCGCACTCGTACATCACGACGCCCAGGGAGTAGATATCCGAGGTGGGACCGAGGTCCTGACCGCGCGTTTGCTCGGGGCTTACGTAGTGGGCGGTGCCCAGTACATTGTTGTCCTGCGTGAGGTGGCTGTTCTTTGCACGCGCGATGCCAAAGTCCATGACCTTGATGTTGCCGTCGGGCAGCACCATGATGTTTTGCGGCTTAATGTCGCGGTGGATAATCTCGTGCTTGTGGGCGACCGAAAGCGCAGAGCTGATCTGCGAGCCGATCTGCGCGACCTTCTTGGGATCGAGGGCGCCATGGCTCTTGATGCCGCTCTTAAGGTCGGTACCGCGCAGGTACTCCATGACGATGTAGTAGGTATCGCCATCCTTGCCCCAATCGTAGACGCCCACGATATAGGGGGAGGAGAGACCTGCTGCTGCCTGGGCCTCCTGCTTAAAGCGGGCGGCGAAGGTGGCGTCGCCGGCATACTGCGGCAGCATGATCTTGACGGCAACCGTGCGGTCGAGGACCTGATCTTGCGCACGGAAGACGGTCGCCATGCCGCCCGTCCCCACCTTATCCTTGAGGAGGTATCTTCCCCCGAGGACCCTCTGTTCCATTCCTGCTCCTAACTAACTTATTCGCTCAACGATGTGTGTAGTACCAAATCTATGGCCGCTGGGGCCGCGTGGCGCCTTGCCGCTAGCTCATCGGCCGCGGCGCGCCCCAAGTATCCGCTTCGATCACGGGCATCACGCTCCTTGGGCGGCAAGTGCCGCGGTCAGGACGATGCCGGCGATCTTGGCTGCCTTGACGTCGTGTTTGTCGTAATCCTCCAAGGCCACCGAGATGGCGACCGTGGGTGAATCGTAAGGTGCGAAGCCGACGAACATCGAGTTGACGTTGGTGCCGCCGGTCTCGGCCGATCCGGTCTTGCCGGCGACCTTGACGCCCGGAATCTGGGCATCGGTGCCGGTGCCGGACTGGACAACCGCGAGCATGGCCTGCTTGACCTGATCAGCCGTGGTGGCGCTGACGGCCTGGCCGAGCGAGCGAGATTGCGTGGTCTTGACCACGGTTCCGTCGGGGGCGAGCACCTGGGCCACGAAGAACGGGTCCATGACCACGCCGCTGTTGGCGATGGCCGCAGCTATCACGCAGTTTTGCATGACGGTGGTCTGCGGACCTGGCGTGTGGTCCATGCCGACAGGCTGACCGGCGCCTGCCCAGGCGGTCTCCCACTCGGTCATGAGCGAGGGGTCGGCCATGATGGAAGCCGCGGTGGTCAGGTCCTGACCGAGTTTTTGGCCGTAACCAAAGGCGTTGGCAAACTGGACGAGCGAGCTGGCGCCGATCTCGTTGGCCACCTGGCCAAAGACGACGTTGGACGACACGGCAAAGGCCTGTTGCAGGCTGATGGTACCGTAGCTCTCGTTGGCGTAATTGGTGACCGGCGCGTTGCCGATATCCATGGAGCCGGGCGCCTGGTACGTGCTGGTAAGGCTGGCGGTGCCGGTTTCGAGTGCCGCGGAAAGCGTGACGACCTTAAAGGTCGAGCCCGGGGTATAGAGAGCGTCCATGGCGCGGTCGTACATGGAGCCGTCCTCGCCACCGCCCGACTGCATCAGGGCATCGATGTTGGTGTTGTCATAGGTGGGCGAGCTTGCGCATGCGAGGACCGCGCCGGTGCGCGGATCCATAACCACCACGGCACCCTTAAAGCCCTTGAGTGCCTGCTCGGCAGCCGTCTGGATGCGCGAGTCGATGGTGAGCTTGGCGGTGTTGCCCGGTTGGTTTTGGCCCGCGAGCGACGCGAGGGCGTTGTCCCAGCTGGAGTAATCCTTGGAGCCGGTGAGCGTTTCGTTCATGACGCTCTCGACACCAGCGGTGCCGTACTGCTGGCTTACATAGCCCACCACGTGAGCGGCCATGTTTCCGTTGGGGTAGGAGCGGGCGTAGGTGCCGTCTTCCTGTTGCAGCGACTCGGCCAGCGTCACGCCGTCGGACGTGATGATGGAGCCGCGCTGGATGTACTTGGAGCGGGCGATGGTGTGGTTGTTGGTCGGCATGTCCTGATAGTCCTTGGCCTTGATGACCTGGACATAGGTGAGGTTGCCGATAAGGATGGCGAATAGTGCCGTAAAGGCGAGCACGGCGCGGGTCAGTCGATTGGCGAGCGCCACGCGGCCGAGCACACCGGATTCGGGCGTGTCGAGCAGGCGACGGCGCATGCGCGAGCCGGCGGAGTGGCTGCCGCGGTTGTGCGAAGACGAGGTGGCGAAGCGCGTGCCAGCCGGGGAGACCGCCGAGGCGACCTGGTCGTCGGTGATGGCGGCCATGGTGCCGGTGCCGGTGAGCTCGGCCTCGCGACCGGTTGCCTCGTCACCGGCGCGCAGCAGCAGCGCGACGATGATAAAGCTTGCCAGCAGCGAGGAGCCGCCCTGGCTCATAAAGGGCAGGGTGACGCCGGTCAGCGGGATCAGGCGGGTAACGCCGCCAACGATCAAGAACGCCTGGAAGCTGATGGCGGCCGTAAGACCAGTGGCGCTAAAGGCGGCAAGGTCGGACTTGGCACGGGCTGCCGTGGTCAGGCCACGTACGGCAAAGAGCATAAACAGGATAAGAACGGCGCCACCGCCCAAAAGGCCCATCTCCTCGCCGATAGCCGAGAAGATAAAGTCGGACTCGACGACGGGGATGTTGTTGGCCATGCCGTTGCCAATGCCGACGCCAACAAGGCCGCCGTCGGCCAGCGAGAAGAGGGACTGGACAATCTGGTAGCCCTGGCCCTGTGCATCCTTAAAGGGATCGGCCCAGATCTGGAAACGAACCTGGACGTGCGACAGGAACTTGTAAGCACCCACGGCCCCCACGGCCAAGAGCACAAGGCCGATGATGACATACGAGAAGCGACCCGTGGCAACGTAGAGCATCAGCAAGAAGATGGTGTAGAACAGCAAGGCCGAGCCCAGGTCACGTTCGAAGACAACGACGAGCAGGCATACGCCCCAGACTGCGAACAGCGGCAGCAGCAGGCGCAGACGCGGAATCTTAAGACCCAAGATCTTGCGGTTGGAGATAGAGAGCAGTTCGCGGTTCTCGGCCAGGTAACCGGCTAGGAACAGCACGATAAAGACCTTGGCGAACTCGCCGGGCTGAATGGTAAAGCCGGCGATGCGAATCCACAGTTTAGAGCCCGAGATCGTGGTGCCGATAAAGATGGGCAGCATCAGCAAGATGATGCCGATGATGCCAAAGGTGTACTTGTAGCGCATGACTACGTCGAGGTTTTTGACCAGCGCAAGCGTACCTACCATCAACGCCACCGAGATAAACAGGATGACGAGCTGCGAGATGGCGAGCGTGGGCGCCAAGCGCGTCACAAACGTGATGCCAATGCCCGAAAGAACAAAGACGATGGGCAGGATGGCCGGGTCGGCGCCGGGTGCCAGAATGCGCACGGCGATATGCGCCGCGGCGAAGGCGGCAAAGAGACCGATCGGAACGGCAAGTGTCTCAAACGAGATGGCGGCGCCTGCGGTGAGCACGTACATCGCATACAGCAGGATGACGGGGAACGCCGAGGCGATGAGTAAGAGCAGTTCGGTATTACGGCGACTCATAAGCGGCACTCCCTTTCTAATTCTTATCGGAGGCTTCGGCCTCGGCGGACTGTTCGGCGGTATTCTCGGAATCCGATTCGGAGGTCGAACCCTGGTCGGTGTTATTGCGGATCGTTTGCGCGTCGATCACCTGACGGGTCTGCTCCTCGTCGATCTGATGGCGGTACTTGGAGATGGTGTCCTGTGCGTCGTCGATGCTCGTCTGCTGAATACCTGCCTTAAGGCGATTTTGTGTGTCTTCGGGCAGGTCGGACAGTTTGATGGTGGTCGTGCTGTCGAGCCAGTGCAGCTTAAGGCCGAGCGGCTTGCCGGGAATGCCCCGGTAGACCGCGACGGTGTCCTTGTAGGTGCCCAGGTAGTACGAGCCGGTGATGCCTGCGTAGGCCCAGATGGCTGCCGCCAGCACAAAAGCGATGCCCAGTACGGTGGCAATGGTGATGTTGCGGCGGCGGACGCGCTTTGCCTCGCGCATGACGCCATCGTCGACCAGGTCAACGACAAGCACGGTGACGTTGTCATGCCCGCCGGCGACCAGTGCCGCGTCAACAAGGTTGTCGACGCAAATCTGCGCGGTCGAGGACTGTGTGGCGATGTTTTCGATATCGCTATCGGGAATCATGCTCGAAAGACCGTCCGAGCACAGGATCAGGCGGTCGCCTTCCTCGATATGCAGGGTAAAGTGGTCGGCATACATGGCGGGATCCGAGCCCAGCGCGCGGGTGATGACTGAGCGGTTGGGGTGGACGCGAGCCTCGTCTGCCGTAATTTCGCCGGCGTCCACGAGCTCCTCCACATAGGAGTGGTCGCGGGTCACGCGGATGAGCGTGCCCTCGTGGAGCAGATAGGCGCGCGAGTCGCCCACGTGGGCGATGGCGAGCATGTCGTTTTCGATATAGGCGCAGGTTGCCGTGCAGCCCATGCCGGGCTTGCCAAGCCCGTTGAGCGCAGCCTCGATGACCGCGGCGTTTGCAGCTTCGACGGCGGCTGCCAGTCGTGCGGCGTCGGCTGCCTGCGGCGCTGTCTTGGCAATGGTCTCGACGGCGATGGAGGAGGCTACCTCACCGGCGGCGTGGCCGCCCATGCCGTCGCATACGCAAAAGAGCGGCGATTGCACCAGATAGGAGTCTTCGTTATGAGGGCGCACACAGCCAACATCGGAGCGGGCGCCCCACATGAGCTGCGTGGTCGTGCCGGCGTCGTAGGTCGAGTCGGTCTCGACGCGCTCGTCGGTCAGCGGCTCAAAACTCATGGTCGAGCCGGGGTCCTTAAGCTTGGCCTCCACGGCGGCAACGTCAATCTCGGCCGTATCGCCGGGCGAGACGGTGTCGGCATCGTTGCTCGGGTCGTTGACGTTGGGCGTGGCGGGCTCTTCGGTTGTACGGTCGACAGGCTCGTCGTCTTGCGGGGCGACGGCTGCAGACTCGGGCGTCGCGAAGTGCGCGGGCGCGGGCGTGCCGTGGGATTGGGAGACATCCTCCGTCGTTGCTGCGGGTACGTCTTCGGTTACAGACTGCATGGCTTCGGGCGCCGATGCGTCCGCGGGGGAGGGCGCCGCCGCGGGTTCCGGTGCAGATGCGGACTCGGGCGCTGCGGCGGGTGCCGGCGCTACGGGAAACACCGGTGCCGCGGGCTCGGGAGCCGCAAATACCGCGGAGCTCTCGGTAATCGCCGTGGCGACGGGTTCGGCAAAGTGAGCCGGCGCGGGCATGTCTTGCGGGACCGCGGGCTGCTCGGCAGCGGCGTGCACGCCGATGGGGGCGGTGCCGCCGTCAGCGTTGTCCTCGGCATCCTCGTCGTCGGTCAGCGTCGGATATTCTTGCGTTACATGCGAAAGAGGCAGGGAGAACACAGTGTCCTCGGGCTCCACGGGCGCAGGGCCCGTCGGGGCGGCATGAGCCGGCGCGGCCGCGGGGGCGGCCGACGTCTCTGGCATGGTTGCGGACTTGTTCTCCTCGTCGATCATCGACGGTTCACCTTCATGACCACGTCGCCAATCTGGACTTCGTCGCCCTCGCGCAGCGTTGCGGGCTCCACCAGCTGGCGGCCGTTGACGAGCGTGCCGTTAAGCGAGTTGAGGTCCTCGATAATAAGTGCCGGGCCCTGCAGCGAAAAACGCGCATGCGAGGCCGAGACAAACGGTTCGTTAATGCAGATGTCCGACGACGGCGAACGGCCGACGATGACGGGGCCGAGCATATCCACGTGGATGCCGCGGATGCCGCGCGGGCCCTTGTCCACATCGATCGTCCAGATGGCCGAGTCGCGGCGTTGACCGCGGACGAGCCCCACGCCGGTCTTCATGACGGCAAACAGGAAGATATAGAGCAGGACGACCAGGACGATGCGGCCTGCAAACAGGACGATATCGATGTTCATAAGCGACTATCCCCTAAATTCGAACGTGCTCAGGCCAAACGTCAGCAGGTCGCCGTTGCGCAGCGGGCAGCGCGTGATGCGGCGGTTGTTGACGAGCGTGCCATTGGTGGAGTTGAGGTCCTCGATCGACCAGTCCGAGCCGGTAAAGGTGAGCTGGGCATGACGGCGCGACACGTTGGGGTCGCGCAGGGCGATGTCGGAAACCGAGCGCTCGCGACCGATGGTCACCTGTGCGGAGGTGATGGCGTGGCTCTCGCCGCTCACGACGTCGACGAGCTGGGCGAGCGGACGCTGCGGGGCGCGAGAGCTTGCCATGTTGGAGGCGATGCCGGTTGCGGCGCCAAGGCCAGCGGCGGCGCCGGTCGCGGCGGCTCCGCCCATGCCGGCAAGCGCGTCGCGCGAGACGGTTTGGGGCACGGGAATGGGTGCGGCGGCAGGGTCGGGCATATTGGGCGCAAAGGGGTCGGCCACGGCAAGCGGGTCGGGAGTGGCAGCACGAGGTGCCGGCTGCTGCTGCGGCATAGCAGCGGGGTGTTGCTGCGGAGCGGCAAACTGCTGCTGGCCGGCGCGCGGGGCGCTGGCGGCACGGCTCGCGGCCGAGTTGTTCTGGCCCAGGCCGTTTTGGTAGGCGCGCTCTTCCTCGTACAGGCGACCGAGCGTGGGGGCATCGACGTTCTCGGCAAAGACCGAGAACTTGCCGCCGCGCAGCTGCGGGTCGATCATAAAGCGAACGAGGGGCTCGCCGACAAAGACGTAGCGGCGCTTTTCGGCCTGCGCTTTCACAAACTCGCGGACCTCGCGCGAAAGCTCGGGATAGAACGGGGCGAGCATGGGATCGTCGTCGGCGGCAATCAGGATGGTATAGAGCGCCGGCGCGGTGTTGACGCCGTTGATCACCAGAGTCTGATCCTCCATGTCGCGAGCGGCCTGCTTGGCAAGCTTCTTAAAGGAGAACGGGGCACGGGTGGCACCGAAGATGCCGGCCACGTGGTCCTCGAAGATGTTCAGGAAGTTCACGAAAGATCACTCTCCGTATAGGTTCTTTGGTATCCGAGCAAATAAAGGCATATCCCGACGATTATAGAGGATAGGATTCCCGTAACCGCCGCCTTGGCGACGACCGGGCCCGCAAGGCTGGCAATTTCCATATGGTGTGCAAGACAAAACGATACGGCCGAGCCGATGCCGGCAACGGCAATTGCGACGATGGCGGCAAGGTTCGATCCCTGCTCGGCGCGCTTGGCATGAGCATTGAGCAGCAGCGATGTTGCCGCGGCTGTTGCTGCAACCAGCACGATTGCAGCGAGAAGGAGCGCGTCTCCCAGCGCTGCGGCGACATTGCTAAGCCCCAGTACGCCTCCCGCAGAGAGAGCCGCTGCAGCAAGGCGGGCAAAGAGTGCGCCCATGCCCGTGGCTGCCGCGGCGCTTGCCGGGCCGAGCCAAAACGCCGCGATGCTCGCGGCGGCTCCGGCGGCAAGGAGGGCGTCGCCGGTGAGGCAGCCCAGCGCAAGCGCGCAGGTGAGCGTCGTGCTCGCAGCTGCCTCGGTGCGGCCCCAGGCGATCCACCAACCGGACATGGTGGCGGCAAAGAGCACCGCGACGGGCAGCATCGACAGGATGCCCTGCGCCTGCATGGTGGCGTTGGCCATGAGCACCAAAAAGCCCACGGTCGAGATGGCCGAGCCGATCTGCGGGGCCAGGCCGGCTGCCGCACCGATCGCGATGGCCGCCACGACCAGCCCGGGAAGCGCCGCGACGCCGGCTGTCTGCATAAGCAAAAAGCTAAAGGCTCCGCATGAGAGCGCTGAGATGCCGCGCATGGTGTAGTTGCGCGCGTGGCTCCAGCGCGAGCCCGCCCAACCAAGCGCGGGGTCGATCTCGACGGTGTCATCTTCGTAGGGTAGCGACTCCATATCGTCTGCCGCGCACTCGTCATCTGAAAGTTCGCCCACCATCTGCTCCAAGCTGCGACGGCCTTCGCGCACGCTTCCTAAGCCGGCAAGGAGTCGGTCGCAGAATGCCTCAATGCTATCGGGGCGGTCTTGCGGCATGGGGGAGAGAGCGCTCATGAGCGCCGCCTCGGCCCCCGGGGGAAAGTGAGGGATCAGTTCGCTGGGATAGGTGGCGCCGCCGATGATGCGGTCGAGCGAGTCGGCAGGCGTGGCCGCCATAAAGGGGGCACTGCCGCACAGGCCCTCGTAGATCACGCAGGCAAGGGCAAAGACATCGGCACGTTCGTCGACCGTGCCGGTCTCGATATCGAGCTGCTCGGGCGGCATGTAGCCGATGGTGCCGCCGCGCGATCCGCCAAAGCCGCCGGCGGACGACAGCCGCGCCATGCCAAAGTCGGTGAGCTTTACATTGCCCGAATGGTCGATAAGCACATTGGCGGGCTTTATGTCCAGATGAAGCACGCCGTTTGCATGGGCAAAGGTGAGTGCCTGACCCAGCGCGTCGGCAATGGCCGCGGCCTCGTCAAAGGTGAGCGAGTGGCCGTCCACGCGATGCAAAAACTCGGCCAACGACATACCGTCGACATACTCCATAACCAGGTAGGCATAGGCGGTGTCGTGCGTAAAGTCGATAACCTGCACGATATTGGGATGTTGAAGCATGGCGGCGGTATGCGCCTCGCGCAGCACGTCCATGATGTCGCTGGCGGGCATGCCGGCGCCGTTGATAAGGGGGATGCGCTTAATGGCCACGCGACGGCGCAGATGCGTGTCGCGGCAAATCTCGATGGAGCCAAAACCGCCGGTCGCAAGCGTCTCGAGCGGCTGGTACCGCTTGAGCAGCTCGCGAGAGCTAGTGCCCTCCAAGGGAACGTCCGGCGAGAACCGGGCGGTATGTTGCGAGAAAAGCGGCATGGCCAACCCTCGTGCGTTTAAAGTTCGTTTGCGAGCGGCGGGCGCGGGGCCGAGCCGTTCGCGGTGGCATAGATGCTGCTAGTGTAGCACGCTCAGGCGGATGGCGAGGATGGCGGGATGCGAGGCTGCCTGTCTGGCTTGGCCTTCGTCTCGACCCATCCGGAAAGCGCGCCCCAGTTTGCGGCCAAATACTGGGACACGCTTTCCGAATGGGGTGTGCTGCGGAAACTGCGTCCCAGAATATTGACTCAGAACGGGATACAGTTTCCAGATCGACGCTCAAAAGGAAACCGCATCCCGCTTTGATGCGGGGACTGCGGACAAAAGCTGAACCGTGATCTGGCTCGGATTGGAGTTCGCCTGAATCGTTGATGCTGGCTGGTGTGGGCGTGGAGATAAACGAGCAGCCCGAGCGATATAATGACACGTTATGGAGGTCATATGCTCTTTTCCCGCTGTTCTGCCACATCTGCTTTCGCCATTGCGCTCGTCGTAATGGCGGTTACCCCTTATCACCGGTTTTCATCTTCAATCGGCTTGGCATCAGGTGCAATGACCTGGCTCGTTATCCTTGGCGCATGCCTCGCGGCGTTTGGTCATGGTGTTGCGCTCCGCAAGGGGAGAGAAATAAGACGGCCGGGTCGCCTTGGCGTCTTCGGTGTTTTCCTTGCTGCTATTGCGGTGGTTCCCGAATGGGTCGACTTGGCCTTCTATGCTCGCGGAGATTCTATTCCAATCGTGTTTGCACCAATCTGGTTGTTGCATCGTGTTTCGTGTGCCTTGTGCTTCACTGGGTCGTTGCTCCTCTCATATGTAATTTGGGATACGGCGGGCTCTCCTTTGATACGGGGGGCGGCGCGGGACGGCGAAAGGGGGACCCGCCGATCGCAGAGCACGCTTTTTGCAGAAACAATAGTTGTCCTGTCTTGCCTGCTGTTTTGCTGTCGAATTTCATGGAGAGTCGTTCCCGAGCCATGGGGGATGCCCTCTGTAACGGCCGCATCAATTGGCCTCGTGCTTTTAATTCCGCTGGTCTATCTCGTATTGGCTGCGGTCCCGCTGCTTTGCTGTCCCCGCGCCTTTGGTCGGGGGCAGGGCGACGTGTTTGCCCGTTCTGTGCTTGTAGCAGTTCCCATTGGCCTTGTTCTGGCTGTCGAGGTGGCATACTTTGCAAGCGATGCCGCAGTCATTGCATCACTGTCGATGGGGTCCGCTATTGCTGTTGCCGCCTTCGTATGCACATTGCTAAGGGAGAAACGGGACAACAATTCGGATACCCCTCGCACGTCCGACCCATTCGATGCGGGGGTGTTTTCCCCTGCCCTGTCGCCTCGAGAAGAGCAGTTTGTTCGACTGCTGCTCAAAGGGAAAACGCCGGCGGAAATTGCCAGGGAGACGGGTACGAAGCCATCGACGGTGCGAACAACGCTTCACCGAGCATACGGGAAGGCATCGGTTGCGGGCTCACGCGAGCTCGTGGCATTGTTTGCGGGTGAGGGTGATGCTACAGGGCCTGGTCTGCTGCAGCGGCATGCTGGTGATATGTTGACATCAGTTCGGACGCGCCGGCTGTTTCGATACCTGCTCACAACATTTTTTATCCTCCTTGCGGCGGGCCCCTTGGTAATGGCGGATAGCGATTGGGGATCCGGTGTTTCGCGGGCAGTCGCCTTTTCTCTCGCAAGCTATGCATTGGGTCTCGGACTGCTTCTGTCGCTGCACTACGCGGGTGAAAAACTGAATCGTGAAGTTGCGCTGACTAGAACGGATGGGGCGATTGGGCTCGGAAGCCCGTGCGTATGGGCGGTGCTGTCTGCCGTGGAATGGTCTTTTGTCTATATCGCGGCATGGAGGTGTATATGCGATCCGTTGATGGCTGCGCCGGTCCTGCTGTGCGGCGTGGCATCTACGGTCTCGCTCGCTGTTGGGCTGCGTCCGTTTAAGGTGCATGCCCGTGTCCGGGCTATCGTGCCGTTGGTGTCAATAGGTGCGGCTACTTTAATCCATGCGGCCACTAGGGGGCGAATCCATGGGTTCGCGGTGCTGACGGGGATGTTGCTCACATACATAGTGCTGCGTAGCTGTCCGCAGCGCAAAATGCTTGGGATATGGATGCTTTGCTTTGGGGCGGCGGCTCCTGTCTGGGTTGTCTTGCTCAACATGGTGCAGGATCTGACGGTTTTCGAGCCTCTGTTCCTTGCGTCGTTGCTGGGGCAAAGTTCGGCCGTCAATGTCGTCGTGGCAACGGTGATTGTTTGCTGGTCTGTGCCCATGCTCGTTACGCACATCGTGCTCGTACGCTCGGTTGAGGACGAGAAGGCCGTCTTGAAGTACCGTGCGAACGGGTCCACCGAAGCAGCTCACGTGCGCCGGCTGGCTCTGCTTACGTCGCGCGCCCTGTCCGATGTTCAGGCCCGAATATTGTTGATGACGGCAGAGGGCACAACGACAAAGACCATTGCGCAGGATGTCGGTTACGCTGCATCTACGGTGCAAGCGCTGCGATCCGCGTCCTATCGCCAGTTGAAGATCAAGAACAAAGCAGAGCTTATTTCATTGTTATCGCAGGTAGATAACGTGTAAACGCCTGGATTATCAACTCAATAGCGAGTGTTTACAGACATCTTTCTCCATTCATGCAAAGGTTGCTGTGCGTCGACGCATTGTTAGCCGCTTTTGATTGGAGAAGGCCATGATTAAGCCAAGGAGCGCTATTACTCGAATCGGAGTCGGGTTGGCGATTGCTGCGGGTCTGTCCCTAGGGGTTCCCGCTGCATCGTTCGCGCAAGAGGAGTTTGACACCTCTCAGGTTTCTAGCATTACTCAAAACGCCGATACGGGAATTACGACCTGTACGAACAATGCCGATAGGGCATTTAGTTTTCAATGTGCCGGGACGAGTGCAACTGGTTACCGTCAAAAGGATGATTCCTCATCGCTCTATCTGGATATCCAAGGTTATACGGGAAATCCGCTTCGGTTATATACAGACGGTGCGTATAACACAAGCGGTAGCGGCAGCATGAATTGTACTCAGGGAACGTATCGTTCGAATCACAAGGGACAGTGGGAAATGTATAACCTCGTCCGTGAGAACGGGCGATCTGCGGCGCGACTGACTGCATGGGCGGAGTCTGGCTACGGCACTGTTATTGGTGTATGGAGCCCCGACTGCGTCGGGCATTTCCGCAAGCTTCCCGCATAGTTGTTTGAATTGGCTCCCTTCCGGCTTTCTGGGTCGGAAGGGGGAGGAGGACGTATGAACCAAAGGCTCGTAAGATATGAGCTGTCGAAAACGATAAGACGCCCAGCTTTTATCTTTGCTCTCTTGATTGCAGTCGCAGTTGCAATAGCTGCTGCGCTGGAGCCGTGGGCAAATTTGGAAAAAGAACGTCACAACCTTCTTTCTTTTGGTTACGGCGTTGGCATGCAAGCCAAAAACTATCTCGGTCAAACACGTGAAAGCAGCTTCGGTAACTGGATTGTTGTGAGCGCGAACGCGCCACTGTCTGCGTCGGTGTTTTTCTATGCACTGCCCCTGCTTGCAATGTTGGCCGGATCTTGGTCGTGCCTCTTTGAGCGTTTGAGTGGTTATGACATGCAGATATGCACGCGCGTTTCCAGAAAGGCATACGTGAACGTAAAGGTGCTGTCTGCTTTCCTCTCCGCGTTTACAGTGACTGCCATTCCTCTGCTCGTCAATTTCCTGATTGTCTCGATGCTTTTTCCTGCGTATCTTCCTCGGGTCGATGAGTCGACCTACGTAGGGCTTTACCTACATAGCTATTTCTCCGGTCTATTTTATTCACATCCTTTGTTATATGTGCTTGCATACACGCTGTTCGATGCGGTCACGCTCGGGACTTTATCCATGGCTGTAACTGGCTTCTCAATTTTGTTTCGTAGCAGAATCAAAGCGATAATTGTCCCGTATCTGCTAATGGTTGCGTGGCATTTTGCAAATGGCTGGATCTTCGGCGTAATGGCTTGTGTGGGGTTTAACTGCAATATCTTCAACAGCATCAGGTCGGAATCGCTGAATAACTGGCCAGACATTCGAGCCGGTTTTGCGGAAATCATATTATTGACCCTTGCTTCGTTGGCTTTTTCTGGGGCGTGGAAAAGGCGGGAGATGGTCTGATGCTGTTTAGGCTGGTCGCCGCGGACCTGAGGACCGTTTTGAAGAAGAACATCATTACCTTTATTGCGATTGCGGCAGTGACCGTTGCGAACCTGGTGTACGCCTACGGTTTGTCTTCTGTGTATGGGGTCAGGACGGATGCCTTGGGGTTTGCGGACAATCTTGCGCTCGTGTTTGCCGGATCTGCTCCGTTTGAGCCTAGGCCCGGGGTCATGTTTGTGCCTCCGCTAGGATGGCTATTTCTCATTCTGCTTATTCTCTATACAACACTCGATTATCCCGCCGAATCGTTGCACGGGTTTGGTTTGCAAACGCTTGTCCGATGCCGGGCGAGAACCCTTTGGTGGGTCTCGCGTTTTATCTCAGTGGCGGCGATAACAGCATTTTCGCTGCTCGTGGTGGTTTGCTCTGTTGTGATTTGGAGCTTGATGGTGAGTGCCTCGTTCAGCGCGGTCATCCATGGCGAGTCGCTTCAGCTGGCTAATTTGGCGCCGTGGTTTCTCAAGGCGAGCGAAGCAGGTGCACTGCCGTTTTTCGCAGGTCTCTTTCTTGCTTTTGAGGCGCTTGCGTTTGTGCAGGCAACGGTTGGGTTTGTGCTTGGGCCGTCAGTTTCATTTGCGGTTGTAATGAGCTACCTGATCTGTTCGGCATATGCGCGGCATTGGGCGCTACTGGGAAATGCCTTGATGCTGTTGCGCTGGGGTGGAATCGTCAAAGAAGGAATTGCGACGGGCTCGAGTGGCTTGTTTTCAATTGTGATTATGTCGTTATGCCTATCGTTGGGTGGACTGTGGTTTCGAAGGGCCGACCTTATCGAAAAGAGGGACAAGATATGAGTGTGATCGTTAGGGACGTATCGAAGCGCATGGGCAAAAACGATGTCCTGCGCAACGTGTCTATCGAGGTTGACCCTGGGACTGTGGTCGGGCTTCAGGGGATAAACGGTTCGGGTAAGACCATGCTCATGCGAGCGGTCTGCGGATTGATTAGACCCACCGAGGGCGAGATTATTATCGATGGCCAAAGACTTGGGGCGGATATCTCGTTTCCGCCGAGTCTGGGGATGTTGATAGAGGCGCCTTCCTTTTTAGGATATCTGTCTGGTTACGACAATCTGGAGCTCATAGCTCAAATCAATGGCGTTGCCACCCCCGAGGACATTCGCTCTGCCCTGCGGCTCGTGGGGCTCGATGCAGACGAAAAAAAGAAGTTTCGAGCATACTCGCTTGGGATGAAGCAGCGTCTGGGAATAGCTGCGGCAATTATGGAAAAGCCGAAGCTGCTTGTTCTCGATGAGCCAACGAATGCCCTCGACGAAGCGGGCGTGGAAATGCTCAAGCGCGTTGTGGCGATGGCGGCATCAACGGGTCGCGAGGTTCTTCTGTCTAGCCATGACGGAGAGGTGCTCGAGGAGCTAGCCGATCGTGTTTACTGCATGCGCGACGGTGCCGTTGTGAAAGTTCGGGAAAGGTCGTGAGCGCGATGAAGAAGGCCCTGTTGACGAGAAGGTCGATGCTCGCGCTTTTTGGCTGTGCTGTTACCGGCCTTGCGGGCATGAGGGTGAGCGTCGTTAACGGGAACCGGACAGTCATTCCTGAAAAATATTACGCGGAGGGCGAATGGCTCTCGATGGATGGGGCGTTTCTGGGGTCGAAGGATGTGGCGACTGACGGGTATTCGTTTTGCATAGACGGGGCAGAGCTGCTCACGCCGCGCGAGTATCTCAAGCGTGCGCATGATGATTATTCAAAATATGGCATCGTAGATACGAAAACGAAATTGAAGGACGCCGACATCACGTGTGTTATCGCCGTAAAGATGCGTGTCAGGAATAAGGACAATGTCGAAGGCGGAATTAAAGCGTATGTTTGGCATTTGGTGCCGGAGTCTGCGCCAAACTATGACTTTGTGGTCAATACCGATCTGATAACGCAGGCAATGCCGGTGCTGGGCGGTTCTGCTGCGTTTGCTGTACAGGTTGGGGCGGAGAACGAGTTACTCGTCCCATTCATGATGCAAAACACCAACGACTATTTCGAAGGTTACGAGACCGTCCGTTTTGAGAAAGCGTTTCCCGGGACCTATACGATGAAGATGACCGATCTGCCGGAGCGAAGGCTCTTCAGGTTTGAAGTTAAATAGCTCGAAGGCCCTGTTGGGGGAGCCTCATCCTACGCTGAAGCGGGATGAGATTCCCTTCGCAGTGGCGCTCGGCCCTAGCGCTTCTTCTTGCTCTTCTTCTGCTTGCGCCGCTTGCCCTTGTTGTCCTGGGGCTTGTCGGCCTTGTCGCCCTGCTTAGCTTCGGCTGCGGCCTTCTCGGCCTTCATTTTCTTCTTCTTGGTCTCGATGCGGAGCTTTTTGTTGATGCGCGCCTTAAGGAAGGGACCAAACCGCTCGGCATCGCCGCGGACAAAGGTGTCCTTAGGAATCGTCACGCCCTGGTCGGCGAACATGGCTACAAAGATGTGCTCGCCGTCGAGCACGTGGTCGAGCTTTTCAAACGGGAAGAACTGCGACTTGCCGCTCTTGCCCCAAACCATCAGGCCGTCCTCGTTGGCGGCGACGCGGCGATAGCGGCCACCCATGGACTCGTCGGCCTCGACGGCATCGATAAAGTCGCGGGCGAGGGTGTGGTGCAGGTTTTTGCTCCACCAGGCCAAAAAGGCGCCGAATACGATCAGGACGACGCCAAACTTGATCCAGTTGCCGCCGGCCACCAGCATGCCAATGCCGAGCAGCGCGGCAATTGCCGCGGCGACATACAGCGAGCCGCGACGCCTGGGTGAGGCGACCAGGCGGGCGAAGTCGGTGACCAGGTCGTTTTCGTACTGGTACTCGTTGAGGTACAGGATGCCGTCGTCGGCTGCGGCCTGCTTCTCGAGCGCGACCTCGACCTGGTCGGCTGCTTCGGAGGGAACGAGGTTGCTCTCTGCGTCTGCCATGCTCTTTGGACTCCTATCGCGGCGGGCTCGCCGTACGGGTTATTATGAGTGAAGTATGCCGTGCGACCGCATGGCCGTCGCGGCAACAAGACTCAGTATACCCGGGGGAGCACCCATGGAATCGTTGTACCGAAAGTATCGCCCGCTCACCTTCGACTCCGTGGTGGGCCAGCAGCATATCGTCTCGACGCTCGAGCACGCCATCACCGAGGGACGCCTGTCCCACGCGTACCTGTTCTGCGGACCGCGCGGCACGGGCAAGACCACCATGGCGCGCATTCTGGCCAAGGCGCTACTGTGTCGCAACGCCGAGGCGGCGCGCGCCGAGGGTGCAAGCGGCTGCATGCCCGACGGCACCTGTGAGGAGTGCGAGCTCATCGCCGAGGGCAACCACCCCGATGTCTACGAGCTCGATGCCGCAAGCCGCACGGGCGTGGACAATGTGCGCGAGGAGATCATCAACTCCGTCAACTTTGCCCCGGTGCGCGGCAAGTACAAGATCTATATCATCGACGAGGTTCACATGCTCACGACGGCGGCGTTCAACGCGCTGCTCAAGACGCTCGAGGAGCCGCCGGCGCACGTGATCTTTGTGCTGTGCACCACCGACCCGCAAAAGATTTTGGAGACCATCCTCTCGCGCTGCCAGCGCTTCGATTTTCATCGCATCGGCAACGAGGATATTGAGCATCGCCTGTCCTACGTGTGCGAGCAGGAGGGCTTCGATTACGACGACGAGGCGCTGGCTATCGTGGCGCGTCATGCCAAGGGCGGCATGCGCGACGCGCTCTCCACGCTGGAGCAGCTGAGCGTCTTCGGCAACGGTACCGTGCACGCGGACGATGCCCGCTCGCTTTTGGGCGAAGTTTCGGACCAGATTCTGGGCGAGTTTGCGCGCGCCATCGCCGAGCGTGATATTGCTGAGCTCTATGGGCTCATTCGCGCACAGGTCGAGGAGGGCAATGACCTGCTTGAGCTGACGCGCGACCTGGTGGCGCATGTGCGTGACGTGTATGTGGCCTGCGTTGCCGGTGCCCGTGCCGAGCTGTTTGAGGGCGGGGCCGAGCAGGCCGAGGCGCTTGCTGCCGAGGCTGCTGCCTTTGGCGAGCATCCGGCCGACCGTCTGGCCCGCGTGTTGACGGTGCTCGACGATGCCGCGCTGGAGATGAGGGGCGCGAGTGACGTGCGCCTGGTGCTCGAGATCGCCTGCACGTGCCTGGCACGTCCCGAGGCCGATCTGACCATTGAGGCCCTGGCCGAGCGCGTGGCGCGCTTGGAGGTCATGGTCGCCAACGCCGCGGTGCCGGCGAGCGTGGCTGCTGCAGGTGCCGCGCCTGCGGTTGTCGCGGCTGCACCTGCGGCGATGCAACAGCCGACACTGATCTCGGGTGCCCGAGCTGCCGCTCCTGTGGCATCTGCCGTGCCCGCCGCTGCGTCTGCGCGCCAGGGCGGCATGCCCTGGGACCGAGGCACTGCCGCTCCGGCGACCCAGCCTGCGCCCGCGCCGACCCCCAAGCCTGCCGCGCTGACATCTCAGCCTGCATCGGCTCCGATGTCTCAGCCCGTTGCGGCTCCCGCGCCTGCCGCCGCTCCGGCACCTAAGCCCCAGCTCAACAACGCCGCCCAGGTTGCTGCCGCCGGCGCCGCCGAGACCCCCGCGGTTGAGGATGCCGGCGAGCTCCAGCGCAAATGGGCCGAGGTCGTCGAGCGCGTCAAGGCCCAACAACCTTCTTATGCGGCTCTCCTGTTGAACGCTCGCGCTACGGCAGACGATGGTTCTAAGCTCACGGTCTCGTTCCCTACGGCATTTGCTATCAAGATGCTCGGGCGTGCTGATACACAGGCGGTGTTTTTGCCGACAGTCAGTGCGGTTTTCGGTCGTCGCACCGTCGACTATGTCTTGGATGGAGGTGGCACGCCGGCTCCTCAACATGAGGAGCATTCTCCATCTGCACGGGCTGCGGCATCTGCGGACCCGCAACCCGTGTCCTCGGCGGCCCCTGCATCCTCGAACGCCAGCGCGATGCAGCCAAAAGCGGCACCGGTAGCGGCACCGACCCCGTCGGCGCCTGAACCCGCTGCGCCCAAACCGGCTGCTCCGGTCCCCGCGCCCAAGCCCGCTGCCGCGCCTGCGCCCGAGTCATCCGACCTGGCCAAGGCCCCCTGGCTGCGCTCCGACAACCCCGCCGGCGCCCCCGCTACGGGTAAGCTCCCGACCGAACCCGCGCCCCGAGCGCCCGAGCGCGCGTCCGCTTCCAAGACTCAGCCGTCTGCGCAGGCTGCGTCGTGGGAATCCGAGCAGGTGCCCTACGACGACGCCATGGTCGGCGGCTTCGCCGGCGATACGAGCGGGGAGGATCTTCCTCCGTTCGACGTGCCTGCCGCGGTGCCTGCGCCCAGCCCTGCCGCTTCAGCCGCGGCTCCCGCAGCTGCGACGTCCGCTCCCACAAGCGATGACGCCCCCGCTGCCCCTTGGGAGTCCAACCCCGGCGCCGGCAGTCCCTTCGGCCACCAGGGCGCAGCCCCGAGCATCCCGCAGACCGAGGATGAGGCCAAGGCCCTCATCCGCAACGTCTTTGGACAGGCCACCATCTTCAAACCGGTGGAGTAACTGTGCGGGCGGGTACGCTGCTCAAGAAGAGATCTCTTTGTCCGGGCGCATCTGTATTTCGGACATGTGTAGTGTGGTGCCGCGTATATCGCATTCGAGCAGACAGGCGCGTGACGGTCGGCCTAGGATGCTGAGGTCGATACGATATGTCGCATGGCTGTCCGTGTATTCGACTTGCTCGGCGTTGACGGTTGCTCCGATTGTAAATAAAGAGCCCAGTTCGGCATCGACAATCTTGGAGTCCTTTATCTTGACCTTGAACTCTTGGTAGAGGGACGGGCTGTTGTAGTAAATGGTTCGGGTTCCGTCGGTGCACTCATCGGTCGCTTCCCATTTGACGACGGGCTGGTCCGAGCTGGCTATCAGTAGTTCTGCTCCAAAGGCTATGGCATGGGTGATGACAACCAGCAATGCCCAGCCGACAAAGAGATAGAGAACCACATATGCAACGGGGTGTTTTGAGCGGATGTTTTGGAGCGCGTCGGGGGCATTCATGGGGCACCTCCAAATTGCTATCTTTGACAATCAAATTTTACCATGCCGTCATGAGCGCCACCTCGAGCGGCGGTTTAGCATTTTGCTATCTAGCTGGATGCAGCAAATGCCGGGTTCCGGTTCTACAAGATTTAGCTTTCGATATTATGTAGATGCGAATTATTCAACTTTGCATAATCTTTGGACGCGGCTTGCACTCCAGGACATGTATATCGACTGGGGTAGCGTGTCCGCCCCGCTCGCTGACCTCGTGCCGTGGTACGATTTTTGAGTTTGAAAGCCCCGCCGCGTCCCGGCTGCCTTTGCAGCTCGTCGCGCGGCCGCACGTAAAGGAGCCATCATGGCCGGTATGAACATGCAGCAGATGATGAAGCAGGCCCGCAAGATGCAGGAGCAGCTTGCCGCCGCGCAGGAAAACCTCAAGTCCCAGACCGTCGATGCCTCTGCCGGCGGCGGCATGGTCAAGGTGACCGTTAACGGCGAGATGGAGCTCGTCAACCTCACCATCGACCCTGATGCGCTCGATCCCGAGGACGTCGATATGCTGCAGGACATGATCATGGCTGCCGTCAACGAGGCCGTCCGCGGCGTCAACGAGCTCGCCAACAAGCAGATGGGCGCCATCACCGGCGGCCTCAACATCCCGGGCATGCCGTTCTAAGACACGCATATATATGAGTGCCAACCATAGCCTGCAAAAACTGCTCGATGAGTTGGGCCGCCTGCCGGGCATTGGCCCCAAGTCGGCCCAGCGCATCGCCTACTACCTGCTCGAGGCCGATGCCGAGGAGGCCCGCCGCCTGGCCGAGGCCATTCTGGAGGTTAAGCAGGAAGTGCATTTTTGCAGCCGCTGCTTTAATTACGCCACCGCTGACGAGTGCTCCATTTGCCAAGACTCGATGCGCGACACCACCCGCATCTGCGTGGTGGGTGAGCCGCGCGATGTCCAGGCGATTGAGCGCACGGGCAGCTACCACGGCCTCTACCACGTGCTGGGCGGCGTGATCAGCCCCATGGACAAGATCGGTCCCGAGCAGCTGCACATCCGCGAGTTGCTGGCGCGCTTGGGCCACGAGGATATCCACGAGGTCATTATCGCCACCAACCCCAATATCGAGGGCGAGACCACGGCGAGCTACCTTGCTCGCACCATCAAGCCACTGGGCGTCGAGGTGTCGCGTCTGGCGAGCGGCCTGCCCGTGGGTGGCGACCTGGAGTATGCCGACGAGCTCACGCTCGGCCGCGCTATCGAGGCCCGTCGCGCGATCTAGGATCTAGATATCGGTCCACCGACCTCGCGTTTCCCTGCGCGTTGCACGCGGTTGCCATAATTGGCCCCATGTTTGTGCATTTGTTGTGCAACAAATGCACTTTCCATCCGCTTATCGCATGGATGCCCCTGTTCGCGTCCCGTATTTGCGCGTTCGTTGCGCAACCTTTTGTGTTCGCTGATACACTCAACTATGGGTTTGAATGAATGCGCCGCTTTCGAGCGGCGTGTTTTTGTTGGAGGAGATCGCATGCGGCCCGGGGGCACTCAGACAAAGCATGGCGCCGCGGTGCGTATGCGGCGCCGGTTGGGCCTGGCGCCTCGGGCGTGTGTGCTGCTGTCCTGTTCGCTGGCGCTGGTCGTTGCCGGCGTTTCTGCCTACGGTTTGGCTGTGCCACCTATGGTGCAAGCGCGTACCGCGCGCGAGTTGCGCGTGGGGCACAAGGCCAAAAGCGATTTGGGCACCACAACCGGATACGCCTGGGCGAGCGTAGTCACGCACGTCGTGTTTGGTGTCGACGACGCGGGCAGCGCCGAGGCGTCGGACAACGAAATCGCGCTTGCCAACGGCAAGACCATCGTGCTCACCAACACCAAGATCATCCATCACCTTTCCGATAACAGCGTTTCGACCGTCGTAAACAAGGCCGAGCAGCAAAAGGGTCAGGATACGCAGCAGTCGGGGAAACCTGGCGGCTCCGGTTCGTCTGGCTCCAGCTCCGATTCGTCGAACTCGAGCGGTGGCTCCGGTTCGGGCTCCGCCTCCGGCGGGTCTGGGGGCGACAGCTCGACGGGCGGCAACACCGGTGGCAATACAAGCTCCAGCGGCCTTTCGACCGCCGAGGAGGAAAGCATACACAGCTGGCTCGTGACCAAGTGCAATATGCTCGACGGCTATGTCTCTCGGGCAAATAGCGCGGTCTCGACCTATAACGCAACAGGCGATACCGGGCCGTGCGATAGCCTGGCCAACGATATGTTTGTCATCCGTGCCGAGTTTGGCCGGCAAACGTTTTCTCCCCACTCAAAGTGGTATCGGCAGTACGCCAACCTATGGGGCTGCTACACCAACCTGTGCCAATGGGTGGGGCATTACGGCGATGATGACATTGCGCTTAACAACTTCAACAATAGCCTGGCGGCGATCGCCCTATGACGAACGATCTCGCTTCTGCGGCAGCCCAGTCGCTCAACCGTGATCCCATGGTGGGCCTGCGCCTGGCGCGCGTCGACGGGTTTGAGCCGGCCGTCGCCCTGGGCACGGACGAGCTTCCCGCCTACCTTCGCCGTTTTACGATGCTGTTTGCCGATGACGCCACCATGCGCCGTGGTGGTATCGGCCGTGTGACGCGTGCCGTCAACGCGCAGGGCGAGGCCGTGGCGCTCAAGCAGCTCATCTTGCCAACGCGCGACGAATTTGATGACGATGTCGCCCACGAGGCGCTGGTCACCAAGTTCAAGGCGGCGTTTCGCGAGGAATATGAATGCCATCGTGCCCTTTCGGGCCTTAAGGGCTTTCCCCGCTTGTACGGGTGGGGCGAGGTCGACGGCGTGCCCGCGATTGTCATGGAGTGGGTCGAGGGCGAGACGCTCGCTCGCCTGCGCCCGCGCTTTGCCGTGGACGATGCCGGGTGTCTGTCGCCGCTCGTGGCGGCGCGCCTGGGTCGCGACCTGTTCGATCTGCTCTGCCGCATGAGCTTGGTGGGGGAGGGGTTCGTCCATCGCGACATCTCGCCGGCCAATATTATGGTGCGCACGGCGCGCCTACCGCTCGACCGACAGCTTGCCGAAGGCACGTTCGATTTGTGCCTCATCGATTTTGGCTCGTCGCTGGCGCTCGAGCCTGCCTCTGCGGTGGCGGGAACCGGCGGCAGGGAGTCCTTTACAGAGCGCTACGCCACGTTGCGTCGCGCGACGGTTGCCTACGCTCCGCCCGAGATGCTCACCGACGATATTGCCGACCTGCGCGTTTTGCGCATGTCGCCGGCAATCGACGTGTATGCCGCGGCGAGCACGGTCTATGAGCTCATCGCCGGTGTCGCGCCGTACGAAGTAGCGCCGGGCACGTCGGGTACTTCGGGCTCGCGCAAAAAGACGCGCGATATCGCCAGCCCTTATCGTCTCAAGATGGATACGCTGCCCGATTATCCCGTCGGCGCCCACGCGCCCGGCTGCGACTTGACGCAACTGCTGCGACGCGAGCCCGATGTGGCACTTGCCGCGGCCGAACAGGCTCAGCAGCTGGGGCTCGATCCAAATTCCGAGGATCTGCGCGATGCGCTGGCGTTTGTCGACGCTCAGCTGTTCGATGTGGTGATGGCCTGCCTGTCCTGCCATCAGGAAGATCGTCCCGAGCCGGCTGCGGTGGAGGCGGCGCTCTCGGCATTTTGCGACCACTATGCGCAAAATGTCGCCCGCTCGCTTCGCGCCGAGCCGCTCATGCCCTGTCCCATGGACGCGTCCGGTCGCGCGGTCCGTCGCGCTGCGATGATTGGCGCTGCGGCTGTCTGCGGCCTCGTATGGGCCGTTGTGGTGGTGTCGGCGGCGCTGCTGGCGTCGGGTGCTCGTATGACGGTTGCCGTGGGGCACATTTCGTGGTCCGGCACACTGCCGGGCATCGTCGCCGTGCTGGCGTTGGCGCTGCCGAGCGTGGCGGGCATTGCCGTCGGAGCTTTGGCGCGCAATCGCCGCGCGGGGTTCCTGCAGGGCGTGTTGGCCCTTTCCGCCTGTGAGGTTCCGGCTCTGGCCGCACTCGCATGCGCCGTGTTTTCCCAGCGCGCCGTGGCGAGCGGTTTCGTTGCCGCCTTAATTGCAACCTATGCGCTCACGTGGTTTTTGCTGGCGATGGGGTTTGCCTTTGAGCTTCCCGTCGTGTCAGCACGACGTGCGAAAATTCCCATGGCGACGCCGCTTGCCGGCGGAGCCGCGGCTGTTCGCGCCTTTGGCGGGCCGGCCGAAGTATCCGACACTATCTCTGCGACCAAGGAGGGCTAAGCCATGGCTTCTCAAGCTGAGCTCACCCCGTGCGGGGCAATGTTTGACATCTTTAAGCGCGCAGCGCACCTGAGCCATATCGAACTGTGCGGCCTGGTGCTCTCGAGCCGCCCGCTGGCCGATGGCCGCAGCCCCCAGAGCCGCGCCGCCGATCGCTCCTGGGTCTCGCGTTTTATCGTGCGCGCTCCGGTCGGCACGCTGCAGGAGCGCTATTTTGCCGATTACGGCACCTCGGCCGCGCGCATCATGTCGCATCTGGCCCTGCGCCGCCGCAATCCCATGAATGCCACGGCGGTGATCAACATGGTGTGCGGGCCCGCTGGCGAGCCCATGGTGCGGGCGCTCGAGGAATGCCATCAGGATACGAGCCTCTACCGCAATGCGGTCGAGCGCCTGTCGCAGGCGGCGGAGCTTATGCCCGCCGAACGTGCCGAGGCCGTGCTGGTGCTGTTTGTCGCCGTCGGTTGCTCGGCAGATGTTCGATCCTCGGTGACCTATGCCATCGACTACGCTCATGCGACCTGTGGCGGCGCCACATCGACGCCGCGCTCGCTGAGCACCTCGACGGTCACGGGCGAGCACGAGGCGGCGCCGACGCATCCGCTGGGACTGCTGCGCGTGCAAAACGGTTACGTGGTAAGTGCCCCGCGCTGGATTCAGCCGAGCGAGCAGGGCGTGGAGATCGGTGCGCTGGCGACGGGGGAGGGCGATATCACCGATGTGGGCGATGACGTTTCGGCTCGCCATGCCCACGTGTGGTGCGATAACCAAAATACCTGGTACGTCGAGGATCTGTCGTCCACCAACGGAACCGTGGTGGTAAACGGCGCGACGAACGTCTGCACCCAGGTCGAGCCTGGCCGCTCCGCTCAGCTCAACCCCGGTGACGAGCTCAAGCTCGGCGAATCCACCACCTACGCCATTCTCCTCGGCGCCCTCTAGCTCATCTCCTAAATAAGTTGCGGTGAAATAGAGACTGTTTAAGGCCGCGACCGGCAAATACAGTCCCCATTTCACCGCAACTGCCGTGTGGTCGGCGATAGAGAAACGAGAGTGGATTTCCGGACGCACGAGAGAGGATTTTCGGACGCACAACCCATGAGAGTGGATAATCTCCCACTTTTGGTCAAGATACAGGCAAAAAGTGGGAGATTATCCACTCTCGATGCAGGCTGCGACTTTTCCGTCCGAGGGGCCATCTCGCCCCTTGGCAGTCACCCGAGGTAAACCTTTACCTCCCACCTATATTTGTCGAAATTACACTTGACGGCGGGGTACAATAAACCCGCATGCGGATTTCCGTTGCGGGCGCTTCCCATCGCCGGGGCGTGCCCGGGAGCATCCGGCATGCGGCCTTTGCGGCGCTCGGCCATGTGCAAGACGGGTAGCTAGGCCTGCGGTGCGCAAGCGCCCCTCGCCTTGGCATGCCTTCTCTCCACGCCATGTACCTGCTGCTCAGTCTGCCTGCCAGATGATTGGAAGCAACAGCGAAAATCCCATCACGCCAACATCCCGGCAATCGCCGGGGCCTGTATACCTATATGAGAGGAGAGGGGTATATGGCGCGTAAGTTTAAGTCTATGGACGGCAACGAGGCGGCCGCATATGTTTCGTATGCGTACACCGAGGTAGCGGGAATTTATCCCATTACGCCGTCCAGCCCGATGGCCGACCACGTCGACCAGTGGGCGGCCCAGGGTCGCAAGAACATCTTTGGCACCCCGGTCAAGGTCGTCGAGATGGAGTCCGAGGCAGGTGCAGCCGGTACCGTTCACGGTTCGCTGGGCGCCGGTGCTCTGACCACCACCTACACGGCTTCTCAGGGCCTGCTCCTGATGATCCCGAACATGTACAAGATCGCGGGCGAGCAGCTCCCGGGCGTCTTCCACGTCTCCGCGCGTTGCGTCGCTTCCCACGCCCTGAACATCTTCGGTGATCACTCCGACGTCATGGCCTGCCGCCAGACCGGTTTCGCCATGCTCGCCGAGGGCAACGTCCAGGAGGTCATGGACCTCTCGCCGGTGGCTCACCTTGCCGCCATCGAGGGCAAGACCCCGTTCCTTAACTTCTTCGACGGCTTCCGCACCAGCCACGAGATCCAGAAGGTCGCCATGTGGGACTACAAGGATCTGGCCGAGATGTGCGACATGGACGCCGTCCAGGCTTTCCGCGATCACGCGCTCAACCCTGAGCACCCGCACACCCGCGGCAGCCACGAGAACGGCGACATCTTCTTCCAGAACCGCGAGGCCTGCAACAAGGTCTACGACGAGCTCCCTGCCGTCGTCGAGGGCTACATGAAGAAGATCAACGAGAAGCTCGGCACCGATTACGGCCTGTTCAACTACTACGGCGCTCCCGACGCCGATCGTGTCGTCGTGTGCATGGGCTCCTTCTGCGACGTGCTCGAGGAAGTCATCGACTACCTCAACGCTCACGGCGAGAAGGTCGGCCTGGTCAAGGTTCGCCTGTTCCGTCCGTTCTCCATCAAGCACTTCGTCGACGTTCTCCCCGAGACCGTCCAGAAGATCGCCGTCATGGACCGCACCAAGGAGCCGGGTTCCATCGGCGAGCCGCTCTACCAGGACGTCGTCTCCGCTCTCTACGAGGCCGGCAAGACGGGCATCAAGGTCGTCGGCGGCCGTTACGGCCTGGGCAGCAAGGACACGCCTCCCGCGTCCGCGTTCGCTGTCTTCGAGGAGCTTAAGAAGGACGAGCCCAAGCGCGAGTTCACCATCGGCATTGTCGATGACGTGACCAACCTGAGCCTGCCCGAGGCCGAGGATGCGCCCAACACCGCAGCCCCCGGCACCATCGAGTGCAAGTTCTGGGGTCTGGGTGGCGACGGTACCGTCGGCGCCAACAAGAACTCGATCAAGATTATCGGCGATCACACCGACAAGTACGTTCAGGCCTACTTCCAGTACGACTCCAAGAAGACCGGCGGCGTCACCGTTTCGCACCTGCGCTTTGGTGATTCCCCGATCCGTTCGCCGTACTACGTGACCAAGGCCGACTTTGTCGCCTGCCACAACCCCAGCTACATCGTCAAGGGCTTCAAGATGGTCCGCGACGTCAAGCCGGGCGGCACCTTCCTGGTCAACTGCCAGTGGAGCGACGAGGAGTTTGCCGAGCACATGCCCGCCGTGGCCAAGCGCTACATCGCGAACAACAACGTCAACGTCTACCTGATCGACGCTATAGACCTGGCTGCCAAGGTCGGCATGGGCAAGCGCACCAACACGGTGCTCCAGTCCGCCTTCTTCGCGCTGGCCAAGGTCCTGCCCGCAGAGGACGCTCTGCAGTACATGAAGGACGCGGCCACCAAGTCCTACATGAAGAAGGGCCAGGCCATCGTCGACGCCAACCACAAGGCCATCGATGCCGGCGCTACCGCCTTCCGTAAGTTCGAGGTTCCGGCCGACTGGGCAACTGCCGAGGATGCCGCTCCCGTCGAGCTCTCCGAGGAGACCAAGTCCGCCATCGCCCAGCAGGTCAAGAACCTGCTCGAGCCCATCGATCGCATGGATGGTGACAGCCTGCCTGTTTCCGCCTTTGTCGATTGCGCCGACGGCCAGTTTGAGCTGGGCGCCTCCGCATACGAGAAGCGCGGCGTCGCCGTGGTCGTTCCTCACTGGGACGAGACCAAGTGCATCCAGTGTAACCAGTGCGCTTATGTGTGCCCGCATGCCACCATCCGTCCGTTCGCGATGACCGAGGACGAGGCTGCCGCCGCGCCCGAGGCTACCCGCACGCTCGACGCCATGGGCCCCAAGGCCAAGGGCATGAAGTTCACCATGGCCGTGTCCCCGCTCGACTGCATGGGCTGCACCAACTGCGTCAAGGTCTGCCCCAAGGGCGCCCTCGAGATGGTTCCCACCGAGCAGGAGATGGACCAGCAGCCCGTTTGGGACTACATGGTCGAGAACGTCTCCGAGAAGAAGGAGCTCATCGCGGCCAACGTCAAGGGCAGCCAGTTTAAGCAGCCCTACCTGGAGTTCTCCGGCTCCTGCGCCGGCTGCGCCGAGACCGCCTATGCACGTCTGGTGACCCAGGTCGCCGGCGACCGCATGTTCATCTCCAACGCCACCGGCTGCTCCTCCATTTGGGGCAACCCCGCTGCCACCGCTCCTTACTGCAAGGACAAGGACGGTCACGGCCCGGCGTGGAACAACTCCCTGTTCGAGGACAATGCTGAGCACGGTCTGGGCATGGCCGTCGGTTACGAGGCCGTCCAGAAGAAGCTGATCGCCGCTACCCAGGACATCATCGCTGCCGATGGCCCGTCCGATGAGCTCAAGGCTGCCGGCCAGGCTTGGATCGACTCCGTCAACGACGCCGAGGCTTCCAAGACCGCTGCCGCTGCCTACGTTGCCGAGCTCGAGAAGTGCGGTTGCGACGCTTCCAAGGCGATCCTCGCCGACAAGGCTTACCTCACCAAGAAGTCCTTCTGGATTTTCGGCGGCGACGGTTGGGCCTACGACATCGGCTTCGGTGGCCTGGACCACGTCCTGGCTTCCGGCCACAACGTCAACGTCTTCGTCTTCGACACCGAGGTTTACTCCAACACCGGTGGCCAGGCCTCCAAGGCCTCGAACTTAGGCCAGGTCGCTCAGTTCGCCGCTGCCGGTAAGGTGACCAAGAAGAAGTCTCTGGCCGAGATTGCCATGAGCTACGGCTACGTCTACGTGGCGCAGGTCGCCATGGGTGCCAACCCGGCTCAGACCCTCAAGGCCATCCACGAGGCCGAGGCCTACGACGGCCCGTCCCTCATCATCGGCTACAGCCCCTGCGAGATGCACTCCATCAAGAAGGGCGGCATGCAGAACTGCCAGGCCGAGATGAAGAAGGCTGTCGAGTGCGGTTACTGGAACCTCTTCCGCTTCAACCCCGAGGCTGCTGCCGGCAAGAAGTTCTCGCTCGATTCCAAGGAGCCCGCGGGCGGTTATCAGGAGTTCCTGATGAACGAGGCCCGTTACGCTTCGCTGACGCGTTCCTTCCCCGAGCGCGCCGAGGAGCTCTTCAAGGAGAACGAGCAGGCTGCCATGGACCGCTACGCTCACCTGCTGAAGCTCAAGACGGTGTACAACGAGGCCTAGGTCTCCCACCGCAGGATCTGAGGGCTGACCTTCGCGGACGTCCTCGGACATGAAAGAACCCCCGCTGCGCACTACGTGCGGCGGGGGTTCTTTCGTCCTGCGGAGTGTCCGCGAAGGTCAACCCTCAGATCCTGCTACGACTACCTCCTCGGATTGTGTGGGCTGATGAAGGACGTGGTTGTGGGGGCCTTTTGTCCCTTTCGCTGTTTCGCGGCTTTGCCGCGAAACCTCGCGCCACTTTGGGGATGGATGGAGGTTTTGGCTGTTGCTGCCTTCTATCCCTGTGCTTTGGGGCTGGTTGCCTTTTTGGAGCTCATCTTTATTCCTTATGCTGAATGAAAAGCCCCATGTTTTTGCAGGGGTGCATACTCGTCTTATTAATGCATAGAATCTCGTATAGTGCGAGTAAGATATTACGCTGTCTGTTTTGTGTTTAGCAGAGATATAGTTTGCATAATCTGGTCGAATCCCTGCTCTATTAAAATAAAGTCGCACGTAAATGGCGTAGATATGCCTAAGCTGGGCTTCTTTACGCTGAGCGGGTAAAAATGACCGTTCACCGTTCAACTGTTTTCAAAATGAATAAAATAAGGGATAACAGGAATATAAACCTTAATAAACTCGTGTATCGCACGGACACGGGTTATTAATGGGTTGTAGGCCTTTTACAGAAAGGATTCCAGCAATGTCTAAGCCTCTTGGCAAGCCCGATCGTATTGTCGTCGCCCTTGGCGGCAACGCCCTCGGCAACAACCCCGTTGAGCAGATCGAGGCCGTGAGCAACACCGCTCACGCTCTCCTCGGCCTGATCGAGCAGGGTAACGAGATCATCATCACCCACGGCAACGGCCCGCAGGTCGGCATGATCCAGAACGCCTTCGCCGCTGCCCACGACGCCATCGGCACCCCCGAGATGCCGCTGCCCGAGTGCGGCGCCATGTCCCAGGGCTACATTGGTTATCACCTGCAGCAGGGCATCGGCCGCGAGATGCACAAGCGCTATAAGCGTTGGCACGCCGCCACCGTCGTCACCCAGATCGAGTGCGACCCGGATGATCCCGCGTTCAAGAACCCGACCAAGCCGATCGGCCCCTTCTATACCGAGGAGCAGGCCAAGGAGTTCATGGCCGAGGATCCCTCCAAGGTCTTCGTCGAGGATTCCGGCCGCGGCTGGCGTCGCGTCGTCGCTTCCCCCGATCCCAAGAAGATCGTCGAGGCTGACTCCATCCTCAACCTGCTCGACAACGAGTTCATCGTCATCGCCTGCGGTGGCGGCGGCATCCCCGTCGTCCGCGACTACGAGAACAAGGGCTGCTACAAGGGCGTTCCCGCCGTCATCGACAAGGACCTGGGCGGCGAGCTGCTGGCTGAGGACTGCGACGCCGACGTTCTGTTCCTGCTGACCGCCGTTGAGCATGTCGCCATCAACTTTGGCAAGCCCAACCAGGAGGAGCTCGAGGAGCTCACCGCCGACGAGGCCGAGCGCCTGGCCGACGAGGGTCAGTTCGGCAAGGGTTCCATGGAGCCCAAGGTCCGCGCTGCCATCAAGTTCGCCCGTTCCCGCAAGGGCCGCACCTGCATCATCGGTGCTCTGGACAAGGCCGCCGAGACCATGGCCGGCCTCTCCGGTACCCGCATCCACGAGTAGTCTCTACTCTGTTGCATCTCTCGTGGGCGCCAGGCAAAGCGCCCACAAACTAGCCTCTCTTCATGAGCCCCGCAGTCCGCTCCGACTGCGGGGCTTTTGCTATCCATCTAGTCATCGGGGACGTTCTTAAACGACTAGTCAAAAGGGACGCTCTTGCCGCGGGCAGGTACGGCACCTGGTGATTTACGACTAAGAGGCTAGTACGTCAGATCGTGAGTTGCCTGAAACCAAACGACGACACCTAAAATACGAAGGCGACGCCTGTCTAGAGTGAAGTCGGGTTCTTCTGTCAAATAGGAATACGTTGACAGCGCAATCGTGTTCCCTCGGATTTCATATCGCCGAATAACTATGGCTGATGCGTCTACCATGGCAACGACGGTGCATCCGTTCCACGGTTTAGCAACAGGATCGACCAGCAGAACACTGCTTTGCGGATAGCAGCGTGACATGCCGCTGCCGTTCATCTGAACTAGAAAGCCTCCCGGGTGCCTTTCGAGAACGGGTCCTGGAACGAAGGTGCGCCCACTGTTCTTAAGACTAAAGCCACCGTTGCGGCGTACGATTTTATAGATTTCGCATTCTTCGTTTTGGGCCACGTTCTGGCTATTCTCAGGCCGCGAGCTTAAGCCGGCAGAAGCAAGGCCGCTATTACTTGCGGCGAGCTCATCAAACGTTACATCGAAAAGCTCGGTCAGCTTATCGAGAGTCGACACCTTGACGGCGGTGTGTCCACGTTCCCAACGGCATACCGTTTCTTTGGTAACGCCGAGCATGTCGGCAAATTGCTGCTGCGTCAAGCCTTCGCGGGTTCTAAGGCATTTAATGTTATCCCCTTGGGCCATGTTATTCATCACGCCTAAGTGGCAAGCACAAACAGTTGGGCCCGCCAAAGCCGTTTGTCAGCTCGTGTATGGAAATGGGGACAAGATCGATTCCGGCCTGTTCAAGAGCAGCGTTCGTCGCTTGATTCTCTTCATAGACACAGACTTTGCCCGGTCGGAGGCACAGCACGCTGGCTGCGTTATTCGTGCACTCTTTTTCTGCCAAATTGGGATTAGATCCACCGCAGGGAATAAAACGAAGCTCGGGTATGCCGAGCGCGGCGGCCAGTGCCTCCTTGACTCCTTTTTCGACGGCGTGAATCTGGCAGAGATTCTCTGCTCGATTTCGCGTAATCTGATAAGAGCGAGATTCCGCGAGTAGCTGGGGGTCGACAACAAAAGTATCGTAGTCGACCCGGCTTAGGTACGTATCAAGATGGATACACAGGCTCCGCTCGGGTACCTCAATTGCCCATACGGCGTCGATGCTCGAGTCAGGATTCCACAGGAGAGTACGAGCGAGCATATCGATGGCTGCAGATTCGGTTCTCTGAGAGATGCCGACTGCGACATTATGAGCATCAAGATTGATGATATCGCCCCCTTCAATATGGAAGGTCGAATCGTGACGATAAAACGAGGGCGTGTCCTTGAAATTGGGATGGTATTTAAAAATCGTTTGGTAGAGCGCTACTTCGCGATTGCGCTCGGGCCAATACATGTGGTTGAAGGAGATGCCGGAGCCGATGGTGCTTACCGGGTCGCGCACGAACCACATGGTGTTTAATGGGCTAACGAGCAGCTCGTCAGGGGCATAGGCCTCGCCGGTTAATTCGGCGAGTCTGTCCCCGCCGTCGAAGCAGTATGTAACTTGCCCGTGGCGGATGCCGCCAATCGATGCCGAGACGAGCTCCTGCGCCGATCGGGTGTGTTCAAGATGCTCGCGGACTGCTTGCTGCAACTCGGCGCCAATCGCGCCGCATTCATCGACAAAGGAATCGACAAAAGATGCTCGAGCTTCGGGGCACGAGTCAAGCGCTTCTATAAGAAGTTGGTCGAGATACAGAACCTCTACGCCTTCATGCTCGAGCACTGAGGTATAGGCATCACACTCAGCTAGGGCTCTATCCAAGTCAAATAGGCTGCTCGATGGTCTTAGGTTAAAAACTTGGCCAAAATGGCCTTCGGGATAGTTTTGGGTTTCGATACCGGGTCGATATAAAAGGGCCTGTTTAAGCTTACCGATTTCGCTGGTGACATGAATTGGCATTAGAACGCTCGCTTTAATTCGGATGATGACTGATGTCAATTATCGTTCTGCTGGGAGAAGTTTAAGTGAGTATGTTGTGGGTATCGGTGGACGGCTTAAGCTCTTGATTGAAAGTCACCAATTGATAAAAAATATCAATTTAGTTCGATAATTGAGCTTATATATCAACTAAAGCCCGTCTGCCTTTTAATACTATCCATTCGCATAAATATCTAATGTCAACTGGCGTGAAAACCGAATAATAAGGTTGCCGGCGAAAAGCTCGTATCGAAAACCTGCAAACTAAAGGAGGCATAATGGCCGAAGTGCAAAAGAAACGTGGGCTACGAATTCCGCACGTCTACACCATTATCTTCATTCTCATGGTGTTGACCGCAGCTCTTACGTGGATCGTTCCCTCCGGCTCGTTTGAGAGGCAGGAGCTCAACGGACGCGAGGTCACTGTTGCCGGAACATATGAGTCCGTTGAAAAGGTTTATGCGGACGAAGACGGCGCTGAGGTTGACCTGAAGCAAGGCCTGTTCGATGTGCTCGAGGCTCCTGCGGTGGGAATTCAGCAGGCAGTTGAGGTCGTTGCCTTTATTCTGATTGTCGGCGGATCCTTTCAGGTCATTACTGCCACTGGAGCTATCACCAGCGGCGTGGCGCGCATCGTTAAGAAGTTCAAGAGTAAAGACATCCTGATTATTCCGATTTTGATGGCGGTTTTTGCGCTGGGCGGTAGCACGTTCGGCATGGCGGAGGAGACCCTTCCATTTTTTGCCATCTTGCTGCCGATTGTTATGGCTATGGGATATGACTCCATTACGGCCTTTATGATCGTGTTCGTTGGCGCCCGTATTGGCTATATCGCATCGACGGTCAACCCCTTCAATGTTTTGATTGCTCAGGGAATTCTGAATATCCAGGGTAATCCCCAGCTCTGGCTTCGCGTTGTTGCCCTTGTTGTGCTGACCGCCATCGCTATTGCCTGGGTCGTGTTGTACGCTCGAAGGGTGAAGAAGAACCCCGAGTCCTCGATTGCTTACGCTGATGATATCGAGAAGCGCAAAGAGCATGCATCAAATGACGAGCTGCTCGAAGCCGATTTCACCGGGCGCCAGAAGGCCGTAATCATCGTATTCGTGCTTGGAATCGTCGCCATTGTCTGGGGTCTTGTCACCCAGGGCTGGTATATGAACGAGATCTCTGCAGTCTTTATGGCTATGGCGCTCCTGTCTGGCATCGTATCGGGCATGAGCGAGAAGGAGATTGCTACAGAGTTTGTTAAGGGTTTGGGCGACTTTGTTTTCTCTGCGGTCGTGGTCGGTCTTGCTCGAGGCATTTTGGTTATCGCCAACGATGGCTTGATTATCGATACGGTCCTAAACGCTCTTGCGACTGGCCTTGCCGGAATCCCCCCTGTTCTCTTTACCAGCATTTTGTATGTCGTTGACAACTTGCTCTCGATTCTGGTTCCCAGCTCTTCGGGCATCGCGGCGCTCACCATCCCCATCTTTGGGCCTCTGGTTGAGCTCATGGGGCTAAATCCAGAAGCTGCGGTTACTGGCCTTTCGATGGGATCTGCAGCGATGTCGCTGATTTCTCCCACCAGCGCAATGCTTGTCGCCGGTCTTGGTGTTTGCAAGATCTCTCTTGGCCAGTGGTGGCGAGTTTCCTGGAAGTTCTTCCTTGTGGTCAGTGCGGTCTGTCTCGTATTTACCGCGGTATCCGGTCTGCTTCCGATTGTCTAGCAAGCGAAAACGACAACTTTGAAAGCCGTTGCAATAACTATTGAGCTCTAATCCAGAAAGGAACGATGATGAGTAAAGGTCTGAACGTTCATAGTGAAATTGGTGCCCTCAAGAAGGTATGCGTGCACCGACCGGGCTTGGACCTGGTAAACATGAAGGCGGAGGATTTTGAGCGCGCCTGGATTCATGACGCGTTTTATCTCGAGTATGCCCAGCGAGAGCATGACGAGTTTACTGATCTTCTTCGCGGTGCCGGCGCCGAGGTCGTTTATATGGAGGACTTGCTTGCCGAGACTTTCGATCAGGTTGAGGGTTCTCGTGCCGAGTTTATGAGCAAGTTCGTTCCCGAGGCCAAGATCGAGAATCTGGCACTTCGTCAGGCAGTCGTGGAGAAGCTCGACTCCATCAAGGACAACAAAGAGTTTGTCCTTACCGCTATGGGCGGCCTCTACGTACGCGATCTCGAGATTCCGCATGTGAGCGGTTCCCTTGCGAGCATGGATAGCGACGAGCTGAAGCCCGACGAAATGGTCTTGTTCCCGATGCCCGCCTCCTACTTCTCGCGTGATCCGATCGCTGTGGTCGGCAAGGGCGCGATGATGAACCGCATGTACTGGCATCAGCGCAACCGTGAGGTCGTATTCTATGAGACGATCATGCGCCACCATCCTGATTATGCTGGGGCTCCGCTTTGGTACGACCACAATAGCGATTGGCATATCGAAGGCGGCGACGTTCTGAACATTAACGCCACCACGCTTGCAATCGGTATTTCCGAGCGTACCCAGACCGCAGCCATCGACCAGCTTGCCAAGAATCTGTTCTGGGGCACGGGAGAGTCCGAGATCGAGCAGGTATTTGCCATCAAGATCCCCCACGGCTATGCCTATATGCATCTTGATACGGTTTGTACTCAGGTTGATTACGATAAGTTTACCGTCTACCCCGGTATCTACGAGACGCTTCGTGCCTATCGACTCACCAAGGGCGATTCGGATGGCGAGGTCTTTATCGAGGAGATCGAGGGAACGATTCAGCAGATTCTTGAAATGGCAACCGGTATCGACCATATCACGATGATCGAATGTGGTGCCGGCGATCCGATCGAGGCATCCCGTGAGCAGTGGAACGATGGTTCCAACACGCTTGCTGTTGCGCCGGGTAAGGTGTGCGTCTATGAGCGCAACGTTGTTACCAATGATGCGCTTTATAAGGCGGGCGTTGAGCTGCTGGTTGCTCCTTCCGAAGAGCTGTCTCGTGGTCGTGGTGGCCCGCGCTGCATGACCATGCCGTTCTGGCGCGAAGAGATTTAATTCCGTTCTGGTCCGAGATGCGCGGATGCGCGTCCCTCGCGCGCCGCGCACTCATCAATCAATTAGGTTAATAATGAAAGGAACCCACCATGGCACTGAATCTTTCTGGTCGTAGTTTTCTGACCCTGCTCGATTTCACTACCGAGGAGATCGAGTATATGCTCGAGCTTTCGAAGGACTTTAAGAATCTCAAGCGCATGGGCGCCCCCCATCGTTATCTTGAGGGCAAGAACATCGTTCTGCTGTTTGAAAAGACCTCGACGCGTACGCGCTGCGCTTTCGAGGTGGGCGGCATGGATCTTGGCTTAGGTGTAACCTACCTTGATCCCGGTTCGTCGCAGATGGGCAAAAAGGAGTCCATTGAGGATACCGCCCGCGTGCTTGGTCGCATGTACGACGGTATCGAGTACCGTGGCTCTGACCAGTCCATTGTTGAGGAGCTTGCCGATAAAGCCGGCGTTCCCGTGTGGAATGGTCTCACCAATGAGTATCACCCGACCCAGGCTTTGGCGGATATCCTTACGATGCGCGAGGAATTCGGTGACACGCGTGGCCTCAAGCTGACCTATCTCGGCAAGGAGCAGGGCAATGTAAGCGATTCCCTCATGGTGATCTGCGCTAAGCTCGGCATCAACTTCTGCTCTTGTGGGCCGAAGGGCGATGTTGAGGGTGCTACCCACTTTGATCCCGAGCTGCTTGAGACTTGCCAGAAGATCGCCGAGGAAAATGGCTGCACCATTCAGCTTACTGACAACATCGATGAAGGCGTAAAGGATGCCGATGTTATTTATACCGATGTCTGGGTTGGCATGGGCCAGGCTGAGGAGCTCTGGAAGAGCCGTATCAAGCTGCTCTCCCCGTACCGCGTAACCTCGGAGGTCATGGCGAAGGCAAACCCCAACGCTATCTTCATGCATTGTCTCCCGAGCTTCCACGATACCAAGACCACCATCGGAGCGGAAATCGCGGAGAAGTTCGGCGTAACCGAGATGGAGGTCACCGACGAGGTCTTCGAGTCCGATAAGTCTCGCGTTTTCCAAGAGGCAGAGAACCGCATGCATACCATTAAAGCCGTGATGTACGCTACTCTTCGATAAGGAGGCACGCATGTCCAAACCCTACGGTAAGCCCGATCGTATCGTCGTCGCCCTTGGCGGCAACGCCCTCGGCAACAACCCCGTTGAGCAGATCGAGGCCGTGAGCAACACCGCTCACGCTCTCCTCGGCCTGATCGAGCAGGGCAACGAGATCATCATCACCCACGGCAACGGCCCGCAGGTCGGCATGATCCAGAACGCCTTCGCCGCTGCCCACGACGCCATCGGCACCCCCGAGATGCCGCTGCCCGAGTGCGGCGCCATGTCCCAGGGCTACATTGGTTATCACCTGCAGCAGGGCATCGGCCGCGAGATGCACAAGCGCTATAAGCGTTGGCACGCCGCCACCGTCGTCACCCAGATCGAGTGCGACCCGGATGATCCCGCGTTCAAGAACCCGACCAAGCCGATCGGCCCCTTCTATACCGAGGAGCAGGCCAAGGAGTTCATGGCCGAGGATCCCTCCAAGGTCTTCGTCGAGGATTCCGGCCGCGGCTGGCGTCGCGTCGTCGCTTCCCCCGATCCCAAGAAGATCGTCGAGGCTGACTCCATCCTCAACCTGCTCGACAACGAGTTCATCGTCATCGCCTGCGGTGGCGGCGGCATCCCCGTCGTCCGCGACTACGAGAACAAGGGCTGCTACAAGGGCGTTCCCGCCGTCATCGACAAGGACCTGGGCGGCGAGCTGCTGGCTGAGGACTGCGACGCCGACGTTCTGTTCCTGCTGACCGCCGTTGAGCATGTCGCCATCAACTTTGGCAAGCCCAACCAGGAGGAGCTCGAGGAGCTCACCGCCGACGAGGCCGAGCGCCTGGCCGACGAGGGTCAGTTCGGCAAGGGTTCCATGGAGCCCAAGGTCCGCGCTGCCATCAAGTTCGCCCGTTCCCGCAAGGGCCGCACCTGCATCATCGGTGCTCTGGACAAGGCCGCCGAGACCATGGCCGGCCTCTCCGGTACCCGCATCCACGAGTAGTCTCTACTCTGTTGCATCTCTCGTGGGCGCCAGGCAAAGCGCCCACAAACTAGCCTCTCTTCATGAGCCCCGCAGTCCGCTCCGACTGCGGGGCTTTTGCTATTGAGGTGGCTGTTCATGAGAAGCATTGCAGACCGCGGAAACCCAGCACTTGGGGACGTTCCTTTCTGCCGGCATCTTGGGACAGTTCTTTTCGACAGTGCGAGCGGTCGTCTGCAAAGGCCGTCCCCAGTGGCCAGTCATTTAAGTCTGTCCCCAATGACTAGTAGTAGGCCCACATGGCTTCGATTTCGTTGAGGACTTCTACGACGCCCCAGCGGCGGGCGCCGCGGCTTTGCGAGTTGGGGTCGTAGACTCCCACTTGATCGGCATCGTCGATGCCCCAGAGCACGATATAGTGTCCAACGCTGGTAAAGGTGCCGGGACGAACCGATGCGATGATGGGCGCGCCCGAGCGCAGCGCCTGGGTGATGGAGCTGCGATCGATATGGAGCTCAGTTCCGTTAAGGCCCAGCTGCCATGCGCCGCTCGTCATAAACGACCACTCGGTGGCGCCGGTGGGGGCATAGTTGCCCGCCTCGGAAAGAGCGCACATATCGACCGGCGTCATATCGGTGTGGCCGGTCTTATAGATGTAGACCATGGTAAGACAGGTAGGGCCGCAGGCATTTTGGCGGATGGTACCGCCGGCGTAGGGCAGCTCCGACCATGCCGGGTCAATCTGATAGATGTGGGGCATGGTGCCGGCTTGCCACTGCGAACGCGGGGTCGAAAACGCAAACGAATAGCCGGGCGCGACCGGGGCCTTGAGCAGCTTATCCTCGGCGGTTGGATCGAGGCCGGCCGAGCCGTGGGAGATACAGGAGCTCATAAGCACAAAGACCAGACAGGTGAGGATAGAGCACAGTGCGAGGCGAAGTCGACGAGCTGACAGGGCGGGGGCATTCACGTACGATGTCGAGCGGTAAGGCTTGCCGTCGCGTCCGCCTTGGGGATGCGAAAAGAAGCGGTTGATATGGATGCCGGGCTGACGTGCGCCGTTGCGGCGCAGTTGCGGAACCTCGGCCTGACGCTGTCGAGTGCGCGCGCCCAAGCGGCTATCTTGCTGCGCGCTTGTGGCCGTACTCGGACGGCCGCTCTGCCGTGCTCTGCTTGTCTGCTGCCGAGACGAAGGTCTGGGTTGCTCTTGAGGGCGTTGCGGATTGCTGCTCGTGGCCCTTCTGGGCGTCGGCGTGGTACGGCCAGCAAGGCGAACACTTTGTCGCCGTTGATCACCGTCGTTGTATCCGTATGCCATTCGTACCGCCTTGTCTCATGTATAACCTGTCTATCCTACAAAAAAGATGTGCAACAAAGGGGTCTGCGCGTCAAAAGCTCGGTAAACGGTACGAAAGGCGCAAAACACACGGCCTCAAAAACATCTCTATATGCGTCCGATGAGCGTACGCCCGTCGGGCGGGCGGCAACAATGGGCTGCAAACTGTGCCGTTCGTCCCAAAAATGGCGCCGCTCGTTTTGCAGTTCTGCCATCGGTCGAGCTACAAGCGGAGCTGCTGTGCCAAGGCCGTATCTTAAAGCCACGGAATAAAAGCGCGCGGCAAAACGGACCGCGCAAGGGGTGACGCCAAGGGCGTCAAAAAGGAAAGGAGGGGAACAATGGCGGACAAGAACGCAGAAGTTGCAGTCGAGGATAACGGCGGCATGAAGAAAACGCTTTCGCTCTGGAACTTCTTCACCATCGGTTTCGGTGCCATCATCGGTACCGGTTGGGTTCTGCAGGTCGGCGACTGGATGGTCGTGGGCGGCGGTCCCGTTCCCGCTATGATCGCATTCCTCTTGGGTGCAATCTTCCTCGTGCCCGTCGGAGCTGTTTTCGGTGAGCTCACGGCTGCTATCCCCATCTCGGGTGGCATTGTCGAGTATGTCGATCGTAGCTTTGGCCGTACGCTGAGCTACATCACCGGATGGCTTTTGGCCCTGGGCAACGGCATCCTGTGCCCGTGGGAGGCCATCGCCATTTCGACCCTCGTGTCCGAGATGTTCGGCAGCCTGCCCGGCCTTGAGTGGCTGCGCGCCGTCAAGCTCTACACCATCCTGGGCGCCGACGTTTACCTGTTCCCGACGCTGATTGCGCTCGGCTTTGCAGTCTACGTCATCTTCCTCAACTTCCGCGGTGCCAGCTCGGCCGCCAAGCTCCAGGCCTTCCTGACCAAGGCCCTGCTCTGCGGCATGCTGCTCGCCATGGGCGTCTCGCTGTTCACCGGCTCGCCGGACAATGCCATGCCTGTGTTCTCCCAGGTTGCCGGCGCTGGCGGCGGCAAGGCCGCTACCGAGAGCACCAGCCTGTTCGCCGGCATCGTGTCGGTCCTGGTTCTGACTCCGTTCTTCTACGCCGGTTTCGACACCATTCCTCAGCAGGCTGAGGAAGCAGCCGAGGGCCTCAACTGGAACAAGTTCGGCAAGATCATCTCCCTGGCCCTGCTGGCCGCCGGCGGCTTCTACATGGTCTGCATCTACTCGTTCGGCACCATCCTCGACTGGCATGAGTTTGTTAAGAGCCCGGTTCCCGCGCTTGCCTGCCTCAAGGGCATCAACATGCTCCTGTACCTGGCCATGCTCGTCATCGCCACGCTTGGACCCATGGGCCCGATGAACTCCTTCTACGGCGCCACGAGCCGCATCATGCTCGCCATGGGCCGCAAGGGCCAGCTGCCCGAGCAGTTCGCCGAGGTCGACCCCAAGTCCGGCGCTCCCAAGCTCGCCTGCGTCGTTCTGGGCGTCATCACCGTCGTCGGTCCGTTCCTGGGCAAGAACATGCTCATCCCTCTGACCAACGTGTCGGCTCTCGCCTTCATCTTCTCCTGCGACATGGTCGCCCTCGCTTGCCTGCGCATGCGCTTCACCGAGCCCGACCTGCCTCGTCCCTACGAGGTGCCCGGCGGTAAGTTTGGCATCGGCCTCGCTATCGCTGCCTGCGCCATCATCATCGGCCTGCTCGTGATTCCGTTCTCTCCCGCCTCCCTCAACATGGTGGAGTGGAGCATCGTGATCGGCTGGTTGGCTATTGGCCTGGCCCTCATGGCTTTCACCAATTCCCGCAAAAAGTAACGCCTAGCCGGGGCGGATCAGGTGCGCGGGACCCTCTCTTCCGCGCACCGAACCCGGCGCCACTTGGGTAGCTTTGTGAGGCCTTAACCCAACACGGCCTCGCCCACTATATGGATCCATAAGGAGGAACCATGTCCACTAAGTATGCAATCGTTGGCGGTAAGCTCATCGACGGTACCGGTGCCGAGCCGGTCGAGAACTCCCTCGTTCTCGTCGACGACAACGGCAAGATCGAGTACGCCGGCGCCATGCAGGACCTTCCCGAGGGCGTTGAGGTCATCGACGCCGCCGGCAAGACCGTCCTTCCCGGCCTGATCGACACCCACCTGCACTTCTCGGGCAACTTGACCGACGATGACACCGACTGGGTCATGCAGCCGCTCCTCGAGAAGCAGGCCGTCGCCGTCAAGCAGGCCTACGACTGCCTCACCCACGGCCTCACCACCGTCTGCGAGATCGGCCGCTTTGGTATCCAGATCCGTGACTGCATCGACAAGGGCGTCTTCAAGGGCCCGCGCGTTCTGGCCACCGGCCTTGGCTTCTGCCGCGTTGCCGGCCACGGCGACTCCCACCACTGCAGCCAGGAGCTCAACAAGGAATCGCACCCCTGGGGCGATCAGGTCGACGGTCCTTGGGATCTGCGCAAGGCCGTCCGTCGTCGCCTGCGCGAGAACCCCGATGCCATCAAGATCTGGGCTACCGGTGGCGGCATCTGGCGCTGGGACTCCGGCCGCGACCAGCACTACTGCTCCGAGGAGATTCAGGCCGTGGTCGAAGAGGCCAAGATGGTCGGCATCCCCGTGTGGAGCCACTGCTACAACAACCACGCCGCTGCCTACGATTCCGTTCGCTTTGGCTGCGAGCAGTTGATTCACGGCTTCGATATCGATGAGCGCACCATGGACCTCATGGCCGAGCAGGGCACTTTCTTCACCCCGACGATCGCCTTCCTGCCCACCTGGTACGCCACCTATCCGCCCGTCTACGTCCCCGAGCTGCACGACAAGTACGAGGGCACCCTGGTCGAGAAGGAGCTGCAGCGCAACTACGACTGCCTGCGCGAGGCTAAGAAGCGCGGCGTCGTCATGACGATCGGCTCCGACTCCTTCTCCTTCGTCACCCCGTACGGCACCTGCTCCATCGAGGAGATGTACGAGTTCGTCGACAAGATCGGCTTCACCCCGGTCGAGACCATCACCTGTGCAACCCTCAACGGTGCCAAGATGTGCCACATCGAGGACGAGACCGGTTCCATCGAGGCCGGCAAGTGCGCCGACCTGCTGGTCGTCAACGGTGACGTCGCTGCCGACATCCACGTGCTCAACACTGACAACATGGACGTCATCATGAAGGACGGCTGGATTGTCGAGGCCGGCACCTTCGGCGAGGCAAACAAGTACAGCGCCTAAGCTACCGTTCATCGATGGCTTGATGTAAAACACAGTATTTGATTGCATAATGCAATGGAGAGGGTCGCTTGCGGCCCTCTTTATTGCTATGGGGTGCGTCAGTAAGAAGGAGATGACGGTGGATCTCAATAGGCTGATTCTAGGCAAGAGCTACAACTCTACCAAGGTCTTTCGTACCGCTCAGCATGTGGTTCAAGCCATCTTGCTCGGTATTGTCGTCCCGCTGCTTATCCTGCTGCTCATCTGGGATCTAACCGATAATCCCAATCCCGTTCCGGCCGTTGTCGTCATTGCCGGCTTGGTCATGCTGTGCTTCTTCTTCTCGTACGTCTTTGTCGTTCCCGACGACCTCACATCGAGCGCAACCGACCGCACGCTCGCCATCGCTTCAAAAATATTCGCCTATACGTCGCGCGGCCTTACGCCCGAAGCTGCCTTGGGCGCCTCTAAGATCATCCTGTCTGAAACTATCGCCTCTGCCATCTGCTTTACCGACGGCAAGCAGGTGTTGGCGAGCTGGGGCGAGGACTCGGCAAAATGCCCCGCGGGCACCCCGGTGGTACTGCGGACTACGCTCAACGTGATCAACAGCGGCGAGCAAAGCGTGTTCTCGCGCGATGCCTCGACCGAGACGGGTGGCTACTTTCCGCGCCTGCGCGCCGGTATTGTCGCACCGCTTACCGTGCGCGGGCATTGCGTGGGCACGCTCGAGCTGTATTATCCCCGTCTGAGCAGCATCGATATGCGCCAGACGGCGCTTGCCTCGGGCTTTGCCGACCTCATTTCCACGCAACTTGCGAGCTTTGAGCTCGAGCGCCAGGACGAGCTTACGGCCCGCGTGGAGCTGCGCGCCTTGCAATCGCAGGTCGATCCTCATTTTCTGTTTAACACCATCAGCACCATCGTGTCGCTCGTACGTACCGAGCCGGACAAGGCCAGGTCGCTGCTGATTGACTTTTCCAATTACTACCGTCAGACGCTTTCTGATTCCGATACCCTCACAACGCTCGAGCACGAGGTGGAACAGGGCACTCGCTATATCAATCTTATGCAGGCTCGTTATGGCGACGGTCGTCTGCGCGTCTCGGTCGATATCGACTTTGAGGTGCGCGATTGCATGGTACCGCCGTTTATCTTGCAGCCGTTGCTCGAAAACTGCATCAAGCACGCGCAGCGCGAGACCGAGCCGCTTTCTATTCATGTTAGGGCTTTCGAGACCGATGACGGTTTGGAGATCATCGTCGAGGACGATGGCATCGGTATGAGCGAAGAAGTCTGCGCGCATCTGTTTGAGCAACATCGCCTGGAGGAGCCCGAGAGCATTACCGCCGACGGTTCCATCAAACGAGGCTGCGGCTTGGCGCTCTTTAACGTACTTCAGCGCATCCATTTCTTTTACGGAGAAGATTCCGGCATGCGCGTGAAGTCCCAGGAGGGCGTGGGAACGCAGGTCATCGTCGAGCTGAACGGCGAGCCGCATGAGCCGGCGCCGTTGACGGCGTAGCACGCGGTTGGATTGAGAGAAAAAGAGGGGAAGCACATATGTCCGAAGGCTGGAACATCTTGGTGGTTGATGACGAGCCTCCCATTAGGGCTGAGCTACGCTATCTGTTGGAAAAGGATGCGCGTGTGGGTCAGATTGCCGAGGCGGGCAATGTCACCGAAGCCGTGGAGTCGATTCTGTCGAACAAGCCCGACGTGCTGTTTTTAGACATTACCATGCCCGGTCGCTCGGGAATTGAGCTTGCCGAGACGCTGCAGAACCTAAAGACGCCGCCGGTGGTTGTGTTTGTGACGGCGTTTGCCGAATTTGCCGCCGATGCGTATAACCTCGATGCGGTCGACTATGTCGTCAAGCCGGTCGAGGACGCACGCCTGTCAAAGGCACTCGACAAGATCGAGACAGCCTTGGGTGCCCGTCGTGTTATCCATGCTCCGCGCCAGCCTTTGCGTCTGACGGTGGACCGCGGGGGCAAAAAGGTGTTCATTCCCGCCGCAGACGTCTGCTACTTTGAGGCGCGCGCCGATTTTTGCAACGCCATCTGCGCCGAGGGAACGTACCTGATCAATGAGTCGATCTCTTCGCTCGAGCGTCGCCTGGACTCCGAGGGCTTTATTCGCGTTCATCGCAGCTACCTGGTCAATTTGGAAGACGTGCACAATGTTGAGATTGGCTCCACGGGGTTGATGGAGCTCAGGCTCGACCGCGTGAACTCGACGGTGCCGGTGTCCCGTCGTCGTGCCGCCGAGGTTAAAGCACACTTGGGGCTTGCGTAGACGGTCTGCATGCCGTCGTTTACCATCGCAGGTTTGGCATGGGCGCGCGGTGGGCATAATGGGTGGCATCGAATGAAATCGAAAGGATCATTATGCCCGCGCTTATCACCCATCATCTGTTTGGCGAGGAAAGCATCGACCGTCTTCCACAGGGCGTCATCACGTCCGATGAAGAGCGCATTGCCTTTATCTTGGGCAACCAAGGCCCCGACCCGTTCTTCTTTCACATTCTGACACCGCGTGTTTCCGACTGCACGCTGCTGGCGCAGGTCATGCATCGGTCGCGCATGTCTCGCCAGTTCGCGTGCCTACGCGACGGCGTGTCGCATCTGCTGCCGCGCGACGCCAGCTTGGGTCGCGCCTTTGCGCTGGGCCTGCTGTCTCATTACGTGCTCGACCGCAACGCTCATCCCTTTGTCTATGAGCAGCAGTTTGGCATTGTCGAGTCCGATTCAGAGCTTGAGGATTCGAGCAGTCAGGTCCATGCCGTGATCGAGAGCGACCTGGATGTGCTGATGCTGCAGCTTAAACGCGATGGCGCTACGGTTGACGATTACCCGCCGGCGGGCGAGATCGTCACCACTGATCGCATCAATCGCGTGGCCGGCGTGCTGATGAGCTATGTTGCCGGACGCGTGTACGGCATTGACATTCCGGCGGGGGAGTACGGTGCTGCCGTTGCCAATATGCAGCGACTTTACCGCGCGATTGAGCCGGCCGGCTCCGCAAAGACGCGCGCGATCTCGCTGGTTGAGGGCTTGGTGCACGATTACTCGCTGCTCGACGGCCTTGCTCATCGCGTGACGACGGAGTTGCCCGAGCGCACCGGTAACCTGGGCCATCTGACATGGAAGAATCCCTTTACCGACGAGGTCTCGAACGAGAGTTTCCCCGAGGTCTTTGATCGCGCGCTGGTCGATTACGAGTGCACGGTCGCACGTTTTATCGAGACCGGTGACATGGATGCCGTGACCGGCCACGTCAACTACAGCGGTCGCGTGCTCAATGCCGATGAGGAGTTCGACCGCGAGGAATAGGGCCCGTGCGTGCCCCTTTGCCGAATCCTTACCGGCGGTTCTGGACAATTGGGGTACGATGAACTAACTGCATATCGGGCGAATACGAAGGGTCCCTGTCCATGAAATACACCAAGCTCGAGCGTAACTGGGTTATGTATGATGTGGGCAATTCGGCCCTCGTGCTGCTCAATACCTCGGTGGTGCCCATTTACTTTAACGCCATCAATACCGGCGCTTCTTCGGCCGACCTGGTGGTCGCCTGGGGCAATGCGCAGACGATTGCCTCGCTGGTCATCGCCATGCTCATGCCCATTCTGGGCGCGCTTGCCGACTACGCCGGCAACAAGATCAAGTTCTTCTTGGGCTTCTTCCTCACGGGCCTGGTGCTTTGCCTGGCGCAGGCTATCCCAATGTCCGCCATGGCATTTTTGACCGTGTACGTGCTGTGCACCATCGGCCTTAACTCTTCTATGACGTTCTACGACGCCATGCTGCCCGACATTACCACCGACGAGCGCATGGACGCCGTGTCCAGCTCGGGCTATGCCTGGGGCTACATCGGTTCCACCGTGCCGTTCGTCATCTGCCTGGCGCTCATCATGGGCGGCCCCGCTCTTGGCGTCCCCACCATGCTGGCAACGCGTCTGTCGTTTATCATCACTGGTGCCTGGTGGCTCATCTTTACCCTGCCGCTCATTCGCACCTATAAGCAAAAGTACGGTCGCGAGCGCGGTCCCGAGGACACTATCGGCCACATCGTGGGCGGTGTGTTCTCCGAGGTCGGACACACCATGCGCGAGATCGCCCACAACAAGACCGTGCTGGTCTACATGATCGCGTTCTTCTTCTATATCGACGGTGTGCACACGGTCATTTCCATGGCCACCAGTTACGGATCGGCCTTGGGCATCGATTCGACGCAGCTGGTGCTGGCGCTGCTCGTCACGCAGTTCGTGGCCTTTCCGTCCGCCATCATCTACGGCAAGCTCGCCGGACGCGTGGGCACGCTCAACATGATCTTGGTGGCAGTCGCCGCCTACATGGGCATTGTGCTGTTCGCCGCGTTCTTCCTAAAGACCGCCTTTGAGTTTTGGGTGCTTGCCATTATGGTCGGCCTGTTCCAGGGCGGCGTGCAGGCGCTTAGCCGTAGCTACTTTGGCCGCATTATCCCCAAGGAAAAGTCCAACGAGTACTACGGCTTCTTTGACATCTTCGGTCGCTATGCAAGCGTCATGGGCACCTTCCTGGTGTCGGTCGTCACCTCGCTGACCGGCAACCCGTCGCTGGGCGTCCTTTCCATTGGTGTGCTGCTGGTCGTTGGCTTTATGCTGCTGGTCCGCCTGTCCCGCATGACTCGGGCGGCAGGGCATGCCGCATAGGAGCGAGCGGCTATTGTGCCTGTCCACGGTACTCTTTTGGGGTTATCCGCAATAAACATTGCGACTTGCGAGCAATGATTTGCCCAAGTGGGTATGATGGAATCAGCTAGGTCGCGGGGCGTCGCCTGTGTTTGGCGGCGTCCCGTTTTTGTGTTGCAGGGAGGGTAAGGCATGAACGCCACAGTCGTGATTCCAACGTATTGGGCGGGCGATGACGCTTGCGCAAACGCCCCTGGCACTTATGACCATTCGACGCGACTCAACGCCGACAATCCCGAACTCGACCGCTGCCTGGCCTCGCTTGAGCAGGTGCGTAACATCCCACGCATCATCCTTTTGGTGGTCTGTCCCGTTTCTGCCACAGCCGATGTGTCGCTGCGCGTGCACGAGATTCTCGACGCGCATCCCACGCTCAAGGTCACCGTTGTCACCAACACCCAGGCCTCGCGCATCGCAGACCGGGTTGCTCAGATCGCGCCCAAGGGTTCGGGCGAGTGCGTGAGCCTGCGAGGCTACGGTGCCATCCGCAACATGGGGCTAGCCTGTGCCGCTGTGCTGGGGCATGACGCGGTTATCTTTTTGGATGACGATGAGACTGTCATCGACGCCGACTTTATGAAGCGCGCGACCTATGCGTTGGGGCAGCAGACGCGTCAGGGCTTGCCGATCTTGGTCAAGAGCGGCTATTTCTACGATCGCGACGGCTCGCCGCTGGCTCCCACGGACAAGGCGGGCATCTGCCATCGTTGGTGGACCAAGCGCATCGAGTTCAACCGTTGGATGAAAAAGGCGCTCTCGGGCACCCGCATCTCGCGCTCCAACTACGTGTGCGGCGGCCTGATGGCCCTGCACGCCCGCGCCTTTACGCGTGTGGCCTTTGACCCGTTTATCACCCGCGGCGAGGACTTGGATTACCTCTTTAACATGCGCATGTTTGGCTACGACGTGTGGTTCGATAACGAGTGGACCGTGCGCCATCTGCCTCCGGAGTCCGAAAAGCGCTCACCGCGCTTTATGCAGGATGTATACCGTTGGTACTACGAACGGGCCAAGTTGACATTCGCCGCGCATCAAAAGGAGCTCATTCCCGTTACGGCGGCATCGCTCATGCCCTACCCGGGCCCGTGGATTTCGCGCGAGCTCGACGACCGCGTGCGCAAGACCGCTATGGTCCGCAGCGTGTTTACCCGCGAGCATGAGGGCTACCTGCGCATTTGGCGCCATGGTATCGGCGAGGCAAAGGCCTATGCGCGCCAAAACGCTGCAAGCTACCTGCGTTTCCAGAGCTTTTGGCCCAAGATCATGGACGGGCTTTGGCGTGACGCACAACTGATCAGTATCCTGGAGGGGGCCGAATGATCGACCGCCGCGCCCAGCGCGATAGTTCAATATCAATCTTTCGCATCATTGCCGTTGCCTGCGCCATTTGCGTGCTGGTGTACTTTATTTTTGCCTTGGTGACCGGTATCGAGCCGATCGCCACGGTGATTGCCTGCGCGCTGCTGTGCATCTTTCTGTGCATCTTTATCTTTTTGACGCTCAATCCCGATTCGGTGCGCTCCCAGTACACCGAGGAGACGCTCTCGGTGGCCTCGGCCATGCTCGAGGACATTAAGGGCGGTCTGACGCAGGAATCGGCGCTTTTGGTGTGCCGGCGTATCCTGCCCGAGACGCGCGCCATGACGGTGGCCATCACCGACGAGGGCAACGTGTTGGCCTGCGCGGGCGAGTTTGAGGAAAAACTACTGCCAGATTCTCCCATCCACACGCTTGCCACACGCTACGTTATCGAACATGGCATCGTGCAGTCGTTCAACCGTATGGTGGATGTCGTGGGCTCGGATGGCTCGCACAACCAAGTCCCCGCCGGCATTATCGCCCCCATCAAGGTGGGCGATCGTACCGTCGGCACGCTCAAGTTCTACTACAAGACCCCGCGCGCCGTCGACCGTACCCAGTACGCGCTTGCCTCGGGCTTTGCCGAGATCTTGTCCACGCAGCTCGCCATCCACGAGCTCGAGGTGCAAAAGGAACTCACAGCGCGCGCCGAGGTGCGTGCGCTGCAGGCGCAGATTAACCCGCACTTCCTGTTCAACACGCTGAACACCATTGCATCGTTTACGCGCACCGACCCGCTGCGGGCCCGCGAACTGCTTCGTGAGTTCTCATCGTTCTATCGTGCCACGCTCGACAACTCGGGATCGCTTATTCCGGTCTCGCGCGAGGTCGCACAGACCAAGCGCTACCTTACCTTTGAGAAGGCCCGCTTTGGCGAGGATCGCGTGCTTGCGACGTTCGATGTGTCCGAGGACGTGGAAGATACGCTGGTGCCGGCGTTCGTGATCCAGCCGATTGTCGAGAACGCCGTACGTCATGGTATGGGCGATGACGACGCCCTGAGGATCGACGTGACCGTTCACCAAGACGGCGAGGATGCAATCTTGATTGCCGTGGCCGATGATGGCGTGGGCATGGATGAGGGTACCGCCGCCAGACTGTTTGACGAGCGCTCTGCCCGTCCCGACGCCAGCTCTCCCCAGGGTGGCGGCGCCGGTGTGGCCATGCACAATATTTCGGAGCGCATCCATCGCTTTTATGGGCCGCACTCCTATACGCGTGTCGAATCGGCGCCGGGCAAGGGCACCAAAGTGCTCCTTCATCTTGATTTGTCAGAGAGCATCTTTGACATTCAAGAGTAAAATAAAAGGCTACGGGCTCAACGTCATGCGACGGATGCCCGGCGTAGTTAGTTGACGAAAGGTTTTATCCCTATGCTGCGTGCGATGATTGTGGATGATGAGGCGCCGGCTCGCTCGGAGCTTCGCTTCCTGCTCGAGCAAACGGGCAAGATCGGCACGATCACGGAGGCGTCGAGCGTCCGCTCCGCCATCGAGATGCTTATGGAAAGTCGCGTGGATGTCGTGTTTCTCGATATCTCGATGCCCGGTGCCTCGGGCCTGCAACTTGCCGAGGCGCTGCATAAGCTCAAAAATCCGCCGGCGATCGTGTTTGTGACTGCGTATAGTGACCATGCGGTCGAGGCATTCGACGTGGATGCCGTCGATTATCTGATGAAGCCGGTCGAAGAAGCTCGCTTGGATCGCGCGATCGAGAAGGTCATGCAACGCGCCAAGCCGGTAACGGACAGCAAGGTGACCATCGAGCGTATCCCGGTGGAAAAGGGCGGCCGCAAGGTGCTCATTCCCGTGGACGACATTCGCTTTATCATGGCCAAGGACGATTACTCCTGCATCTATACCGTCGATGATCGCTTTTTGTCGACGACCTCGCTGGCGCAGTTTGAGGCCAAGCTCTGCGACTTTGGCTTCTTCCGTGTTCACCGCCGTTATATCGTCAACTTGGCGTGCGTTACGGACGTCGAGACGGTGCCCTCGGGCGCCATCCAGCTGGGCATTACGGGCGTCGACGAACGCGTGCCGGTTTCGCGCCGCCGCGTCGTGCCGCTTAAGAAGGCTCTGAGTCTCTAGCACACTGGCCCCGCAGCCCTGTAGACCCATCGTCTGCGGAGCCGTGGGGCCTTTTTGTATGTATCTGCCGAATCGTTTTTTGCGGAAGGGATCCCATGAACAGTGCAAGCGCCAAGCGCATCGACATCATCTCGGACACCCACGGCTATCTTTCGCCTGCGCTCTTGGATGAGCTTGAGGGCGCAGACCTGATTATCCACGCTGGCGACCTCACGTCAGAGATGGACTACGAGCACCTATGCACCATCGCCCCCGTGCGGGCCGTACTGGGCAACAACGATTACTACCGCGACTACGGTCCCGATGTAGACCGTCTTGCACTCTTTACCTACGAAGGCCTCAAATTCGCCGTAGCCCACTACCGCGAAGACCTTCCGGTGGGATCCGTAGACGTAGCCATCAACGGCCACACCCACGTAACCAAAGAAGCCCAAGTGGGCCGTTGCTTAGTCCTCAACCCGGGCAGCGCCAGCTACCCCAGAGGCACCCGAGGCCCCACCATGGCCAGAATGCTCGTCAAAGACGGCAAGATCATAAGCACCAAATTTATTGATCTAGAGTAACCACAACAAAAACGGGGGATGCAAATGCGTCCCCCGTTTCCATTTGAGCCAAAGGCAGAGCTTCAACAAAAACAATCAGACCAACCCCGCCGAGGAGCACGCGGGCTAGCCGCGCAGCGGCGCACGCCCGCAAAACTGGTTGAATAATGTGACGGCAGGGAGGGCTTCCGGGGCTGAGGGCGGGGGTTAAGTTTGTCGCGAGTTCCGCACGCAAAGGAAAGCACTTAATGTGCTTTCCGTCTTGCGCAGGACTGTAGAGCAGCAAACTTAACCCCCGCCCTCAGCCCCGGAAGCCCTCCCGGATGACCCCAAAAAATTTTTCAAAAAAGTTGTTGCGCGCCGGACAGACTTCTGTGTATACTAATCCCCGCAGCGCACGCGAGCGGAAACAAACGCGAACGTCTGCCTGGGGAGTTAGCTCAGTTTGGTTAGAGCGCCGGCCTGTCACGTCGGAGGTCGCGGGTTCGAGCCCCGTACTTCCCGCCAACGCAATTAAAGCCACGTCTTCGGACGTGGCTTTTTGCGTTTGATGCGCTTTGTTTCGATAGAACGATCGCCCTGGTGCATCTTCGCCCAGAACCCCCGCGCCTTCGGGAACGCAAGTAAAATCTAATGAGTATATCTGTCTGAACAACAGCTTTGTTGCGCAACACCTGTTCTACGAGACAGGGGGTTAGGTTATACTAAATTGCACTGTGCGCCGCATCTGATGCATTTCGCTCCAAGCGCGGCACTCAGTGGATATCCGATTTACCATTTGGATGTCCTGGCGGTCATTTAGCGTCTCGACACAAGCTCGGCCCCGGAGCTCGTTCGAGCTGTTCGTATTCCTTGAAAGGGGAAAAATGGACATATCGAGGAAGACTGATTACGCCCTTCGTATGCTGGCGATGCTTGCCGAGGATCCGGAGCGTTTGCTTTCTGTTCGCACCGCTGCCGAAGAGGTCAATGTTCCGTATTCGTTTGCCCGCTCGATTCAGCACGGTTTGGTCCAGGCCGGTATTGTGGAGAGCCTGCGTGGCGTCCACGGTGGCATACGTCTCAAGGTCAGTCCGGACGACGTCACTATCCGCCAGGTCGTCGAGGCCGTTCAGGGTCCTATGGTTATGAACGATTGCACCGCGCCCGATGGTGACTGTGCGCGCATGGGCGCGTGCTGCTATCATCCCCTGTGGGCCGGAGCTCAGGCGTTGATGCGCGACTACCTCGATTCCGTTTCGCTCGGCGACATCGTCGCTCACCGCCAGTTCCCGGCCGTCGATCCCAAGTTCGCCGACCGCGAAGCGTTTCCCGAGTACGCCACCTGCGCGTGCGCTTACCGGGAGGAATAGCGCCGCATAAGGAGCATAGCCATGATTCAGGACCCCTTTCGTTCGATGATTCGTTCGGAAGGGGTCCTGCGTTATCGCGACCTTCCGTGGCGCCGCACACGCGATCCGTACATCATTTGGCTTTCTGAGGTCATGCTGCAGCAAACACAGGTGCCGCGTGTGGAGGCGCGCATGCCGGTGTGGCTCGATCGCTTTCCGACTGTGCAGGCGCTTGCCCAGGCCGCGCCTTCCGATGTTTTGGACGCTTGGCAGGGCATGGGCTACAACCGACGCGCTCTGGCGCTTCACGGGGCCGCTCAGCGCGTTGTAGAGGACTGGGACGGGGAGTTTCCGCGTGAGACGCGTGACTTGGTCGCTCTGCCTGGTATTGGCCCGGCAACGGCGCAGGGTATCCGGTCGTTTGCGTTTGATCTTCCGGGTGTGTATCTAGAGACCAACGTGCGCACGGTCTTTTTGCATCATTTCTTTCCCGATGTGCCGGCTGTTCCCGATCGCGAGCTGGTGCCGCTGATTCAAGCCGCCTGTCCGGCGGCCCCCGGTGCGGTGGCGGATGAGATCGCGCCCTTTGCCGTGCCTCAAGACGATGCCGACACGCCGCGCGCGTGGTATTACGCGCTGCTAGATTATGGCGCGTATCTTAAGAAGATGCTGCCCAATCCGTCCAGGCGCTCGGCGGGCTATAGTCGTCAGTCCAAGTTCGAGGGCTCGCGTCGCCAAAAACGCGCCCATATTGTGCGCATGCTACTGGCTGCGCGCGATGGGCGGCCGGCGGGGATAACGCTTGCTGATGCCGTGGTGGGCGTTAACGAAATGGAGACGGCAGCCGGTCGCGGGCCGGTCGAGTGCGAGCTTGTCGCGGGCATTCTAGCCGACCTGGAGCGTGAGGGCTTTTGCCGAGCCGAGGGCGATCGCTGGTTGAGTGTGTAGCCCGCTCAAATCTGAAGAACGGGATTGTAAGGTTTAAATTCGCGGCTTGAGGGCATCCTAAAGACAAGGTCGCTCAAAGCCTATGGGCGGCACGTGTTGAAGGGAAGTACACCTATGGATTTTGAGAATTCCCAAACCAAGAAGAACCTCGAGACCGCTTTTGCCGGTGAGTCCCAGGCACACACCAAGTATCGCTACTACGCATCTAAGGCCAAGAAGGATGGCTACGTTCAGATTTCGAATATCTTTGCCGAGACGGCGGGCAACGAGTCCGAGCACGCCAAGCTGTGGTTTAAGTATCTGCACGACGGCGCCGTTCCGGGCACTCTGGACAACCTGCGCGACGCCGCCGCGGGCGAGAACTACGAGTGGACCACGATGTACGACGAGTTCGCCAAGACCGCCGAGGAGGAGGGCTTTGCCGAGGTCGCCGAGAAGTTCCGTGGTGTCGCCGCCGTCGAGAAGGCCCACGAGGAGCGCTACAACAAACTCGTCGAGCGCATCGAGTCGGGCGAGGTGTTTGAGCGTGAGGGCGTGAAGGTATGGAAGTGCCTGAACTGCGGGCACCTGCACGTTGGTGCCGAGGCGCCTGAGGTGTGCCCGGTGTGTAACCACCCGAAGGCGTACTTTGAGGAGCAGGTGGTGAACTACTAGCGCTTGGCGCTAGCGTGAGCTGGGCCGGGAGGGCCGGACTACCTTCCCTCCTCGCTCACGGCTTCGCAGGGTCGCGTTGAGGGAAGGTAGTCCGGCCCTCCCGGCCCGCTTTGGGTCGTCGCGTGCTCGCTACAGAAAAGCTGATAAAAAAGTTTGTGTGCCGCCCCTTATGGGGCGGCACGTTTTTGTGGGGGCCGGTTGGGGCGGTGACGTTGCTTAGAGGGTACACTGGGTAGCGTTGGCTATTCGTTTCCTCTTGTGAGGTGTTGGTTATGGGTAAGAAGTCTCGGGCTCGGGTTGCTGCGGCGGGAACTCGCAAGGATCCTGGTCGTCGGGTTGCCGAGGGTGAAAAGGCCAATCGTGCTGAGAAGGGCAAGAAGGTCGGTGCGCATGCTCATCCTGAGTGGGCGCCTCATTTGAATTCGGCTAGTGAGGATTTGACTGCCAAGTTGTTTACTCTGGTCGAGGTAATTTTGGGCGTGGTGCCCCTTGTGGTTATCGGTTTATTCTTGGCTTCGAAGGACGCCACGAGTGTCGATAAACTCACCGATGTCTTTTCTCAGGACCCCTCGATGGTGGTCACGTTCATTTCTGCGTGCTTGCAGCCGTTTGTGGCGTACATGCTGTATATGGTCTACCGCAAATACTGCGAGGGCGATGCTGGTTTTGTTGCCGGCAACCTGATCGGTCTTTTGTGCTCCGAGATCCTACTGCTCAATATCCCGGGCGTCATCGGTATGGGCATCTTGCTGTGGCGTGTTTGGCGCAACGTCGCCCCGCACTTTGAGAGTTGGCTGTTTGAGCGCCGCGTAATGGGCGTGCTGGCAGACATCGCCGGGTCGCTCGTGATTCTCGTCTTGGCATTTATGTGCGCCACCGCCGCCCGCGGTCTCGCGGGCATGTAGTCTGTTCTCACCGACCACGGGGCGCAGGGCGGGGAAACCTTCCCCTCTCGCTCACGGCTTCGCAGGGTCGCGCGAGGCAAAGGTTTCCCCGCCCTGCGCCCCGGCGTTGAGTCGTCGCATGCTCGTTACAGAAAAGCTGATAATAAGTTTGTGTGCCGCCCCTTTGGGGCGGCACTTTTTGTGTGGGGTCCCGGTCTCCACAATTTTCGTCAAGCTATTGGTTAGATTTTGGTCAGTTGGCGTAAGGGTGGAAGGCCAAAAGATTGTTGGCGAAAAAAGCTCAGAGAAAGTGCTGGTAGGGGAGTTGTTGAGCTTTTCGACAGCTTTTGAGCAGAAGAAACTTTGTGGCTATTGCCGGCGATTGCGTTGTCGCGGTCATGGCGGTGCGGGATGCTGGTCGTAAGCGTCGAATGCTCCGATTTTGGAGGCCAGCATGGATCTGTTTCTTGAGACTCCGCAGCAACAAGCCGAGCGCATGTTGCGCCAACAGCAACGGCTTATAGAGATGCAAATGCAAGGGGCGGCAGCCCAGCCCTTTGCGCAAAATGTCGTGCCCGCTGCTGTACCTGCAGCTGTGCCCGGGTGTAAATCGGCGCCAGAGGCCTATTCCGTACAGCAAGATTCATATGCGCAGGAGCTCGCGTTCGACAAGCGTCGTGCGCGTCGTCGCCGTGTGGGCCAGCGCTTGCGCATATTGGCGATGATCGTGCTCATCCCGTTAGGGCTTGCGGCCATCTTTCTGGCGTCGTATGCCCTCACGTGCATCCTCAACGGCGCATCGCCCAACGAGGTGCTCCAACATCTGTCAGCCCTCGGCCAGCGCCTAGGCGATGTCATAACAACAATCCGCGCCGGCTGGGAGAGTTAGCGTTTGTCACATTAGGACTTCTAGGGTGTAGGGATTATCGCCATGAGTAGAATCCTCGCATCCTGTGGGTCCTGTCATGCGACTTAATAGTATTATTGAAGATGAATAATAATAGGATTTGTTATGTATAAGCAGGATTTAGAGCAGACTCCTCTTGGAGGACCTGGCGGTAATGAAGCTCTATGCCTACCGTCCGAACGACATCATCGATCTTCATAGCCAGGCATTCGTCGACCGACTTGATTGGGGACTGCTCGAACGGCTTATATTCGACGAGGGCGAGGCGCTGGCGTCGTCGCCTTCGGAGCGGAGTTATCAAGAGATGGTCTGCGCATACAGCCAATACAAAAAGGAGGTGCTCGGTTGAATCTGACCTTTGAGGGATTCTTAAAAGGCTATTGCCGAGAGCTATCCGGACAGCAGTCGCTCAGTTTTAGAAAACTGGTTAAGCAAGCGACGACGGTTGCGCCGCGCGTGGCGGAGCCCCTGTTTTTGCTCGCTTTGGCACAGGGTAAAGCCGAATACGTTCTGGGCTTATCCGAGGGTTCGTGGATGGAAGAGGGTTACCGAGGCGTTTTGTCCTTGTACGCCCAAACGGGTAGCCTGGCATCTCTATGCGCCGAGGATAAACTTCCTAATCGTTATGCCAACGTTTGGCGTGCGTATAGAGCGGTGAAGGAAAAGCCAGTGGCGGACAGAAGAATCAACGCCCTGATGCGAAAAAGAACATTGGGGGCGCTAGGGGAATCGGGCGTAACGCGCTACGGTCTCTGCCGCGATTTGAATCTGAATAAGGGAAACGTTTACGCATACTTAGCCGGTGATGACTCAAAAGTGAGCAGGGAAACGGCACGCCGCATTATGGAATATGCGGAGGGGGGCGGCGCCAAAGAAGGGGCCGGGCGCCCGGTGCGTGTGGCGGGGTAAGATTGATCGCGGTTTTGATTGATGGTCGATTGGATTTGTTGGGCGGAGTCTATGTCTGCTATTGATATTGCGCTTGTTGTGATCGCCTTGGTGGCGGTGGGGGTTGCTGTGGCTTGTGCCCTGCAGCTTAAGGGCCTTCGTGCCGAGCTGCAGGAGCGCGGCGATAGCGGGGCAGAGATGCTGACCGCGCTCGAGCAGGCCAACAACGCGCTCGACACCCTGAACGTCGCGTTGGCAGAAACCCGCCGTACGGCAAATGCCATCGCGCAGCAGCAGACGACCGATGCGGCCGTAGGGCAGCAGCGCTACCTGACCATCGCGCGTGAGTTCTCGCAGGCTGGCGACCGTATGGATGACCTGCGCCGCGAGACGGCCCAACAGCTCGGTGCCAACCGCGAGGGCATCGAGCACCGCTTGGACAAGGTGTGCGAGACGGTCGATGCCCAGCTGGGCGCCATCCGCAAGGACAACAACGTGCAGCTCGATCAGATGCGCGCGACGGTGGACGAGAAACTCTCCCGCACGCTCAACGATCGCCTGTCTGCATCGTTTAAGCAGGTGAGCGACCAGCTCGAGGCTGTGTACAAGGGTTTGGGCGATATGCAGTCCATTGCCACCGGCGTGGGCGACCTCAAACGCGTGCTGGGCAATGTAAAAGCGCGTGGCATTTTGGGCGAGGTGCAGTTGGGTGCAATCCTGGCGGACATCCTTACGCCCGACCAGTATCTGGAAAACGTCGCCACCAAGCCCGGCGCCTCGGAGCGCGTTGAGTTTGCCGTCAAGCTGCCGGTAGACGAGGGCGATCCCGTGCTGCTGCCGATCGACTCCAAATTCCCGGGCGACGCGTACGAGCATTTGCTCGACGCGCAAGAGTCGGGTGACGCTGAGGCCGTCGCCGCAGCGCGCAAGACGCTCGATATGATGGTAAAGCGTGAGGCAAAGGACATCTGCGAAAAGTACCTGAGCGTGCCCGCGACCACCAATTTTGGCATCATGTTCGTTCCGTTTGAGGGGCTGTACGCCGAGGTCGTCAGCCGCCCCGGGCTTATCGAGACCCTGGGCCGCGACTATCACGTCAACGTTGCCGGCCCCAGCACCATGGCGGCCATCCTCAACAGTCTGCAGATGAGCTACCAGACGTTTAAGTTGCAAAAACGCACCGACGACGTGCTACGTGTGCTCTCTGCCGTCAAGGCCGAGCTGCCACGCTATCAGGCGGCCCTGCGCCGCGCCCAGCAGCAGATTGAGACTGCGGGAAAGACGGTCGAGGGCATCATCACCACGCGCACCAACGTTATGGAGCGCAAGCTCAAGGATATCGATGCGCTGGAAGATGCCGGGGAGGCCGACGCGATCTTGGGGCTCACGTCCGCGAGCCTGCTCGCAGACCAAAAAGACGAGGACTAGCTGCATCTGACGGCGGGGCGCTTGCGCAAGCACGGCGCGGGCGCTTTTCGCATCGTGCTTGCCTGGAGTGCGCTTTAGTGTGCAACAATGGCGTTTCGCCCTATCAGACGCGAAAGGAAGCCCATGTCTCAGAGAAACACCAGTCCGCTCAAACGCTCCACCGTGCGCCGCACGCTGCAGCGTTTTTGGGACGTCACGCGCACGCAGCCTCTGATCGTCTTTCTCTCGGTGTTCTCGTCGGCGGGCTACATCTTTTTGCTCACGTTTGCCAACACCTACGTGATGGCCCTTATCGTCGACCGCGTCCAGGCCGGCCCCGTGGCGGGCGACCAGGTGTTTGAGGTCTTTGGCCCTTACATTCTGGCGCTCGTGCTCGTTAACCTAGCGGGCCAGATCCTCTCCAAGCTACAGGACTACACCGTCTACAAGCTCGAGATTGCGGGCAACTACCACTTGGCGCGCCTGTGCTTCGACACGCTCTCCAATCAATCCATGACATTTCACACCAGCCGCTTTGGCGGATCGCTTGTGAGCCAAACGAGCCGTTTTATGAGCGGCTACACGGGGCTGGTGGACGTGACGGTGTATTCGCTCATTCCCACTATCACTTCGGTTGTCTGCACGGTGGCGGCGCTCGCCCCGGTGGTGCCGACGTTTACCGTGATCCTGGTGGGCATCATGGTCGTCTACATCGCGTTTGTCTGGCTTATGTACAAGCGCATCATGCCGCTTTCGGCCGCGACGTCCGCTGCTCAGAACAAGCTGTCGGGCGTGCTGTCCGACGCGGTCACGAACATCCTGGCCGTCAAGACTTGCGGGCGCGAGGACTTTGAGCGCGACCTGTTCGATACCGCCGACCGCGCTGCGCGCGACGCCGAGACGGTCTCGATGCACGCCATGATGCAGCGCAACTTTACGACCTCGGGCCTTATCGTCATCACCATGGCCGTGGTGAGCGCGTTCGTCGCGGGAGGCAACGCGTGGTTTGACATCTCTGCCGGCGCGCTCGTCATGATTTTTACCTATACGTACAACCTCACCATGCGTCTGAACTACGTAAGCTCCATGATGCAGCGCATCAACCGTGCGCTCGGTGATGCGGCCGAGATGACGCGCGTGCTGGACGAGCCGCGTCTGGTGGCAGACGACGAGAACGCTCCCGAGCTTAAAGTGACCGAAGGTGCGATTGATTTTGAGCACCTGAGCTTTGCATACCGTGACGCCGCGGCGGGCGAGAACGTGTTCGACGACCTGACGCTTCACGTGGCGGCGGGCCAGCGCGTGGGCCTGGTGGGTAAATCGGGCTCGGGCAAGACGACGCTCACCAAACTGTTGCTGCGCCTGGACGACGTACAGGGCGGCCGCGTGCTCGTGGACGGCCAAGACGTCTCGCGCTGCACGCAGCAGAGCCTGCGCCGCCAGGTTGCCTACGTGCCGCAGGAGGCGCTGCTGTTCCATCGCTCCATTCGCGAGAATATCGCCTACGGCCGCCCCGACGCCACCGACGAGCAGATCCGAGAGGCCGCGCGCCTGGCAAATGCCCTGGAGTTTATCGACCGCCTGCCCAACGGCTTTGACACCATGGTGGGCGAGCGCGGCGTCAAGCTCTCGGGCGGCCAACGCCAGCGCGTGGCCATCGCCCGCGCTATCCTGACCGACGCGCCGATTTTGGTGCTCGACGAGGCGACGTCTGCCCTGGATAGCGAGTCCGAGGCGCTGGTGCAGGAGGCGCTCGAGAACCTTATGCGCGGCCGCACCTCCATTGTGGTGGCGCATCGCCTGTCCACCGTGGCGGCGCTCGACCGCATCGTGGTGCTGGCGGACGGCGAGATTGTCGAGGACGGTACGCATGCGCAGCTTGTCGAGGCGGGCGGCGAGTACGCAAGCCTGTGGGGCCGCCAGACCGGCGCATTTTTGGAGGCGTAAAGACCCCATACGTGGGACAATCGTGCCAATAGGTTTGTTATGCCGCTGAGCCGAGGAGTCGTTATGCCACGCGAGACCAATGCCGCCAAACGCGAGCGCGCCGTTGAGGTGTGCGAGCGCCTTAACCGTCGCTATGGCCCGGTCGAGTGCTTTTTGGACCATGAGAATCCCTTTAGGCTGCTCATCGCGGTGCTACTCTCGGCGCAGACGACCGACGCGCAGGTCAACAAAGTGACGCCGAAGCTGTTTTCCCAGTGGCCCACGCCCGAGGCCATGGCGGGGGCGAGCGTGGCCGATGTGGCCGATACCATTAAGTCGCTTGGCTTTTATAAGAGTAAGGCCAAACACGCCGTGGAGGCCGCGCAGATGATCGTCGCCGATTATGGCGGCGAGGTACCGGCCGACATGAAGGAGCTCGTCAAGCTGCCGGGCGTTGGCCGCAAGACGGCGAACATCGTGCTCAACGTGGGGTTTGGCATTGTCGAGGGCATCGCGGTCGACACGCACGTCAACCGCATCGCGCACCGCCTGATGCTGAGCCCCAAGACGCATGCCAAGGAGCCGCTCAAGACCGAGCAAGATCTGCTCAAGATTTTGCCGCACGAGTATTGGGAGTCGGTCAACCACCAGTGGATCACCTTTGGCCGCGAGGTCTGCGACGCCCGCAAGCCTAAGTGCGACGAGTGTCCGCTGGCGGATTTGTGTCCCAGCGTGCGCGTGGCGGGGTAGGGCGGAACGCATTTTCGTCTGGCGTTTTTTGCGGGGCTGGGTTTGCCCTTGAGCCGGAGTCCTCTCCATGCGCTACCATGACAACAATGATCTTTGACGTACGACCCGCCGAGCTTGCCTCGGCGGGCTTTTGGCGTTGCGATGCCGGAGGAACAGCATGCTCATTCACCGTATAGCCGCGCAGCTCTACACTGCCGAGGCCTTGCAGGCCGTCGAGGCCGGACTCGATGCCGGCGAGGACGTGACGCTGGCCGTGTCGCAATCGGGCCGTACGCTTATGGCGGCAGCCCAGTTTGCGCGCCGTCCGCGCCCCACGGTCTACATTGTGAGCGGCGAGGACGCGGCCGATCGCGCCGCGCGCAGCCTTGCCGCCTACGTGGGTCTGGCACACGTGTGCCGTTTTCCCGAGCGCAAGGACTATCCGTGGCGCGAGCAGGCGCCCGACGATGCTGTGGTTGCCCAGCGCTGCGAGGCCCTGGGACGCATCGTTCGCGGTGACAACTGCATCATGGTCGCCTCGGCCCGCGCGCTGCTGCGCTGCGTGCCGCCGGTCGAGAGTCGCTATTGGGAGTCCACCACTTTTGCGGTGGGCGAGGAGATTCCTTTTGACGAGGTGCCGCAGCGCCTGGTGGGCATGGGTTACACCAATGCCGGCGCCGCCGACGCGCCTGGCCTGTTCCACGTGCACGGCGACACCGTCGAGGTGTTCCCCGCGCAGGAAAAAGCGCCCGTGCGCATCGAGTTCTTCGGCGACGAGATCGATCGCATCCGTCGCATGGTGAGCTCAACGGGGCAGACCATCGGCAACGAGGACAGCATCGAGATCTTCCCCTGCCGTGAGCTGGCGCTTACCGACGAGGCCGTCCACAACATGCATGTGGCGCTTTATCGCGCCAGCCAGGACGACAGCAAACTGGCCGCATTGCTCGAGATGGTGGATGCGCGCATCGTCACGCCCGAGCTCGACCGCTTTTTGCCGGTGATGTACGGCCAGACCGTGAGCCCGCTGGCGCACGTGAGCGGCAAGGCGCTCGTGGTGCTGTCCGAGCCGCGCTCGCTGTTCGACGATTGCCTGCGTGCCTACGAGGATATCGAGGCCCGTGCCGGCGAGGCGGGGGTCGACCGACTGGATGGCCTGTATGTACGTGCCCAGCAGCTCGATTTTGGTGCTCAGCAGCGCCTGAACTACGTAAGCCTCATCCGTGCCGGCGGTGCGGTTACGGCCGAGCTCAAGATTGAGCAGCCGGCCATCGCGGGTTCGGACAATCGCTTTATGACGCGCATTCAGGAAGTCGTGGGCAAGCGTTACGCCTGCGTGTTTGCCATTCCCGACCGCGGTGCGCGCGAGTCGATGGAGCTCACCTTTGGCGACGAGGGCATTACCTTTGAGGAATCGCTGACCGCGGCGCCCGAAAACGCCGGCGTCATTGGCGAGCGCGTGCGCGTGGCGGCGGCAGATTCTGCCGACCGTGCTGCCCGTCAGGATGCCCATGCTGCAATTCGCGAGCGCAAGGCCGACGCGCTCAACGCCCGCTCGCTCGAGGCAGGTGCCGCCCAGGCAGCCGCCGGCGCCGCCGTGCCTACTATCTCGCGTGGACGCGTGACCTTTGTCGATGCCGCCCTGCCGCAGGGCGTGGTGGTGCCCGATGCCAACCTGGCCGTGTTCTCGATCGCCGACCTCAACGCCCGCATGGACGCCAACCGCGCGCGCAGCCGCCGCAAGGTGGACATTACGCAGATCACGTTCCCGTTTAAGCCGGGCGACTACGTGGTGCACGCCACTCACGGCATCGCGCTCTTTAGCGAGATCGCGCGCCAAGAAGTGGGCGGCAAGGAGCGCGACTACTTTTTGCTGGAATATGCCGACGGCGACAAGCTCTACGTGCCGTTGGAACAGATCGACCGTATCACGCGCTATGTTGGCCCTGACGGCGACAAGCCGCGTCTGACCAGACTCAACACCGCCGACTGGACGCGTGCCACCAACAAGGCGCGCAAGAACGCCAAAAAGCTGGCGTTTGACCTGGTCGATCTGTATACGCGCCGCTCGTCGATTACCGGTATCGCCTGCCCGCCCGACACGCCCGAGCAGATCGAGATGGAGCAGAGCTTCCCTTACGACGAGACGCGCGACCAGCTGGAGGCCATCGCCGACATTAAGGCCGACATGGAGGCGCCCAAGCCCATGGACCGCCTGCTGTGCGGCGACGTGGGCTTCGGCAAGACCGAGGTCGCCCTGCGCGCGGCGTTTAAGTGCGTTGACTCCGGCCGCCAGGTCATGGTGCTCTGTCCCACGACCATTCTGGCCCAGCAGCACTACGAGACGTTCTTTGAGCGATTTGCCCCGTTTGGCCTTGAAGTCGAGGTGCTCAGCCGCTTCCGCACCCCGGCGCAGCAAAAGCGCGCGCTCAAGGCGTTTGCCGAGGGCACGATTGATGTGCTTATCGGCACGCACCGCCTGCTTTCGGCCGATGTGAACCCCAAAAACCTGGGCCTGGTGATCATTGACGAGGAACAACGCTTTGGCGTGCAGCACAAGGAGCAGCTCAAGAACCTGCGCGAGCAGATTGACGTGCTCACGCTTTCGGCCACGCCTATCCCGCGTACCATGCAGATGGCCACGAGCGGCGTGCGCGATATGAGCCTGATCACCACGCCGCCGACCGGGCGTCGTCCCGTGATCGTGCACGTGGGGGAGTACGACCCCGATGTGGTGAGCGCGGCGATTCGCCTGGAGGTGGGTCGCGGCGGCCAGGTGTACTACGTGTCCAACCGCGTCAAGACCATCGACGACGCCGTGGCGCGCGTGCGCGAGGCCGCGCCCGAGGCGCGCGTGGGCGTGGCGCACGGCAAGATGAGCCCGCGCGAGGTCGAGGACGTGATGATCGAGTTCGCGACCAAAAAGATCGACGTGCTCATCGCCACGACCATCGTGGAGAGCGGTATCGACAACGCGACCGCCAACACACTGATCATCGAGGACTCGCAGCGCCTGGGTCTGGCGCAGCTCTACCAGCTCAAGGGCCGCGTGGGCCGCTCGGCCACGCAGGCCTATGCGTACTTTATGTTCCCGGGTGAGCTGCCGCTTACCGAGGAGGCCACGGCACGCCTGACCGCACTTTCCGAGTTCCAGGACCTGGGCAGCGGCATGCGCATCGCCATGCGCGACCTGGAGATTCGCGGCGCTGGCTCGCTTATGGGCGCCGAGCAGCACGGCAATCTGTCGAGCGTGGGCTTTGACCTGTTTACGCAGATGCTGGGCCAGGCCGTGGCCGAGGCGCGCGGCGATGACGACGCCGGCGTGGAGGCGGTGAGCGTGGGCATTAACCTGCCGGCCGACTATTTCTTGTCCGAGGAGTACCTGCCGGCGGTGGACCAGCGCGTGCTCGTATACCGCAAGCTCGCGGCTGCAGAGGACCTGGAGAGTATCGACGAGGTACAGGAAGAGACCGAGGCCGCGCATGGTGAGCTGCCGTTGGCGGGGCTTAACCTGTTCAATCGCGCGCGCATCCGCATCCGCGGCGAGCGCCTGGGGCTCGAGAGTGTCACGCTCAGCGGCGGACGCATCACGTTTTTGGGCGTCGACGTGCCCAAGAAGGTGGCCTATGAGCTTAAGACTCGCTATGGCGCGGTGAACTTTCCCAAGAGCCGCAAGCTGTCGGTGCCCTACAAGGCGGGCGCCGGCGCGGGCAGCGGCCTGGGTCGCGGCCTCGACGCCAACGACGGTACCGGTCCCGTGGCGGCGGCGCTCATGCTACTGCAGCAGCTGGGCGCTAGTGATGATGACTAGCGAGTCGACGCTGCAAACACCCCATTTGGGCACTCTGGCTCCATCGAAAGGAAAGCATGTTCGGATACATCTATAAGAAAGATGTTGCCATTATCGCGGTTGTCCTGTGCCTTTGTCTGGGCGTGGGCAGTTTCTTCGATTATCAGATCTCGAGTGCGCTGTTCAACGTCGGCAGCATGTACGGCCGCTTTATCGAGGCCGCCGGCGAGCTGCCGTTTGAACTGACGGCGAGCGTCGCGGGCGTTATGCTCGTGCGCGCGGTGCGTCCCGACTCCAGGGGGAGCAAATGGCTCGCCGTGCTCGGCATCCTCGTCAACGTTGGCCTGGCCGGCTACGAGATCGTCTCGTCCCTGAAGGTTGGCGGCAAACTCATCGCAGCTCAGTTGGTGCTGACGTTGGTGCTGGTCATCGCTGCCAACCTTATCGTCTATCGCCTCACGCGCGCGACCGAGCCCGATGAGCTCGCGCGCTGGGCGTTGATGGTACTTGCCGTGTGGGTCGCTCAGGCCATTATCCTCAACGTGGTCGTCAAGCCGCTGTGGTCGCGCCCACGCATGCGCGTGATCGAGGTCACGCCAGGGCTCAATTTTCAGCCGTGGTGGGTGATCGGCAACCCCGACAAGTGGGCCTATATTGCCGCCGGTGTGATCAAGGACGGCTTTAAGTCGTTTGCGAGCGGACACACGGCGCACGCGGCGATCGGCCTTATGCTCGCAGGGCTTCCCGCGGCGGCCTTTAAGGAAAAGCCGTCGCGCCGTCGCGTGGTCTTTTGGACGGCGGCTGTGGTCGCGGCGCTCGTCGCCTTTGGCCGCATCGTGATCGGAGCTCACTTTTTGAGCGACGTGAGCTGCGGCTTTGCCCTGGTGCTGGTGCTTGAGTGCCTTGCCGCGCGCATTGCCTATCCCAACGGCGTACAATAGCCCCGTTTGAATCATCGGGCCCGTGCCCGGCTAGAGAGGATTGCCATGCTCGCGTTTAACAACGACTATTCCCACGGCGCACATCCGGCAGTGCTGCAGGCACTCGTCGACACCAACATGGAGCCGCAGCTCGGCTACGGTACCGATGCGCACACCGAGCGTGCCAAGCAACTTATTCGCGAGGCCTGTCAGGCCCCCGATGCCGACGTGTTTTTTCTGGTGGGCGGCACGCAGGCCAACGCGACGGTGATCGACATGCTGCTTGCGCCTTACGAGGGCGTTGTTGCTGCCGAGACTGGCCACGTCGCCTGCCACGAGGCGGGCGCCATCGAGTTTGGCGGCCACAAGGTGCTCACCATCCCCGGCTACGAGGGCAAGATGCACGCCGAGGACCTCGAGAACTATATCCAGGTGTTCTACGAAAACGAGAGCTACGAGCACACGGTGTTCCCGGGCGCCGTGTACGTGAGCCTGTCGACCGAGTACGGCACGCTGTACTCCAAGGCCGAGCTCGCGGCGATTCACGCGGTGTGCCAGAAGCATGAGATTCCGCTGTTTGTGGACGGTGCTCGCCTGGCCTATGCGCTGGCGGCCGATGAGTGCGACATTACCCTGCCCGAGCTGGCGCAGCTGTGTGACGTGTTCTACATCGGCGGCACCAAGTGCGGCGCGCTCTGCGGCGAAGCTGTGGTGTTCTGCGGCATGCACGCCCCGGCGCATCCCATTCCTCGCATTAAGCAACATGGCGCGCTGCTTGCCAAAGGCCGCCTGACGGGCGTGCAGTTTGAGGCGCTCTTTACCGATGGCCTGTATTTTGAGATTGGTCGACAGGCGATCGAAACCGCGCAGGCGCTTCGTCGCGTGCTGCACGAGCACGGCTACCGGTTCTTCTTGGAGACGCCGACTAACCAGCAGTTTGTGATTCTGCCCAACGAAGATATGGCCCGCATTCGCGAGCATGCCTCGATCGAGTACTGGGAAAAGTACGACGAGACCCACACGGTGGTGCGTTTTTGTACCAGCTGGGCCACGACGCAGGAGGACATCGACGCGCTGGCGGCTGTCCTGTAGTCTGATGTAATGACGAGGGGCCGCCTTGCGCTGGGTTTGGCGCAGGGCGGCCTTTGCTTTTGAGGGGGAGGGGCTGTATGCCCGAGATGTCCGAGCCGACGATTCGTCTGGCGACGCCCGAAGACGCGCCGGCGTTGCTTGCCATCTATGAGCCGTATGTGCGCCAGACGGCGATTACCTGCGAATACGAGGTGCCGAGCGTTGAGGAGTTCGCCGGGCGCATCGAGCGTACGCTCAAGCGCTATCCGTATTTGGTGATGGAGCTGGACGGGCATCCGGTAGGCTATGCCTATGTGAGTCCGCTTAACAGCCGCGAGGCATACGACTGGTCGGTCGAGACGTCGATCTACCTGGCGCGCGACGTGCGCCACGGCGGGTTGGGCCGCAAGCTGCACGACGCGCTCAAGCAATGTCTGATCGCGATGGGCATCACCAACATGTGCGCGCTCATTGCCGTGCCGCACGACAAGGACGACGAATATCTGACGCATAACAGTCAGGATTTCCATGCCCATATGGGGTATCGCCTGGTGGGCGCCTTCGACCGCTGTGCCCAAAAGTTCGGCCGCTGGTACGACATGTGCTGGATGGAGCTAGTCCTAGCCGAGCGCACACCCAACAAACCCAAGCCAATCTGGTTCCCCGACCTCCCCAAACCTACCATTTAGGGACAGGTCTATTTTGGCAGGTTAGCCGATGGGCTCGGTGTATTTGGCGCGGTCGGTGCGCTGGATGCGCTTGGAGACATGGAGCGGGCGGCCGTCGGTGTCGTAGACGTAGTCGGTGATCAGGATCAGCGCCTGCCCGCGCTCAACGTTGAGCAAAAACGCCTCGTTTTGCGAGGCATAGCACACCTCAAAGGTCTTGTGCCCCTGTGCCGGCGCGCGATGGAATTCTTGACGCAGCGTGGCGTAGAGCGAACCGTTGATATCGCGATCGATGAGCGCCTCAAAGCTTGGCGGCAGATAGGTGGTCTCCAGGCACAGCGGCGCATCGTCCAGATAACGCAGGCGGACAAGTTTGACGAGCTTGCTGCCCACGGCGACATCAAAAAACCTGGCCACATTGCCCGCGGCCTTGGCAAAGCCCGAGTCCACCGTGCGCGTGGTGGGCTTCATGCCCTGACCCTGGACCTGTGCCGTATAGCTCGAAAACACCAGGTTGTTTTCGTGGAGCGCCGGCGTGTCGGCCACAAAGGCGCCACGCCCGCGCTCGGTGCGCACCAGACCCTCATCGACGAGCACCTTAAGGGCATGGCGCACGGTGCTGCGCGACAGCCCCGATTCGTCCATGAGTTCCATTTCGGACGGCAGCTTGTCTCCGCGTGCGTAGGTGCCGGAGGCAATGCGGTCGCGCAGCATGCCCGCCAAGCGCTCGTATTGGGCCAGTTTCTTTCTAGACGAAGCGTTCATGCGATCAACCTGTATCTAACCTGTATGCAAATCTAATTGAGCATGTATCCAATACAATAACAAAACCGCTGGTAGCTAGTTATCGAAAACCGCATCAGCAAAATTTCTAAGACAAATATAGCATACAACTAGTCGACATAGCCAAAACATGTATGTAACTTGTATGCCTGTGATGAGCATCAAACGAGAAGAAAGGCTGATGCACGATGACTACTCAGGAACAGGTTAAGGATGTCGTCTCCCAGGTTTTGGCTGACAAGGCAGACAAGGGCGGCATCAAGCGCGTCGTGTGGATTGGCGCCGGCGGATCCAACGGCGGCAACTATCCTGCCCAGTACTTTATGGAGCACGAGGCCACGCAGGTCGTGAGCTCCAGCTACACCAGCAACGAGTTCGTGCACGCAACCCCTGCCTACGTCAACGAGAACACCCTGGCCGTCGTCGTGTCCATGCGCGGCACCAAGGAGACCATCGTCGCCGCCCAGGTCGCCAAGGACCACGGCGCCAGCACCATCGCAATCTATGTTGACGAGTCCGGCCTCACCGAGGTCTGTGACTACAAGATCCAGTATGACAGCCTGGCCGTCGACGAGTCCTGCATGGGCCGTACCAACTCCGCCGTCGTGACCATGATCGCCATGGAGCTTACGCAGCAGACCGAGGGCTATGCCGAGTACGAGACCGCTATGGCCGCGTTCGACTTGGTCGACCCCATCTATCGCAAGGCCGTCGAGTACACCCGTCCGCTCGCTGCCAAGTGGGCCGAGCAGAACGCCGACAAGCCCTGCATCAACGTGATGGCTCAGGGTCCGCTCTTTGGTGCCGCCTACGTCTTTAGCATCTGCAACGTGCAGGAGATGCTGCAGATCGACTCCTGCACCATCAACACCTGCGACTTCTTCCACGGCCCCTTCGAGATCCTGGACAAGCGCACCTCGCTGTTCCAGCTCATCAGCGTCGGCCGCAGCCGCTGCAACGACGAGCGCGGCATCCGCTTCGTCAACCAGTACGGTGGCGAGCGCGTCTATCAGCTCGACGCCAAGGAGCTTGGCCTCAACGACATCAAGGACAGCGTGAGCGAGTACTTCAACCACCTGATCTTTGCCCCGATCCTCAACAATGTGTACATGCGCGCGCTCTCTGCCGTCACCCACAAGGACTACATGACGCGCCGCTACATGTGGAAGCTGGACTACTAAGGGGATAGAGCGGCCTAACAGCTCGATGTCCTCATAAGTTGCGGTGGAATAGTTCCTGTTTAGGGGCCTGAGGCCTCTATTTAGGAACTATTTCACCGCAATCGCCAAGTGATCCGTTTTCCTCCGTCCCCAGCGGATCACTTTTCCGTTCGCCGATTTGTGTCTTGAAAAATGTATATAACGACTATAACGTAGTATGAAACATATTGGAAACAATACCGAGGAGGCTGCGTTGAAGAAAAGCAATCTGGGCTATGTGCTGGTGCTGATCGCCGCGCTTATGTGGGGCAGCATCGGAATCTTTGTAAACGGCATCTCGGCCATGGGCGTTTCGTCTCAGAGCATGGCGGCCTTTCGCTTGTTGGTCGGAGCGCTTATCTTGGCGCCGGTCCTGATGTTTATGGGCTGCCGTCCGGGTGAGGGGTCTACCGTGGCTCAGGGTCCCCTGGCGCTATTCAAGGCAAGCCCCAAAGAGCTCGTCCCCTGCGCGCTTGTCGGTATCGTCGGTTTAGCCGCCGCCAACACCTGCTATTACGAGTGCATGCGCGAGGTGGGTATGTCTACGGCCTCGGTGCTGCTCTACACCTCGCCGGTGTTTGGCGTCATGCTCGGCCGCGTGCTTTATCGCGAGGACGTGACCCCCAACAAGCTCGTTGCCATTGTCTTTAACATCGTTGGCTGCGTGCTTGCGGTGACCAATGGCGACCTTTCCGGTTTTCATTTTTCGGTTTGGGGCGTCACGTCGGGCGTGATTGCAGGCCTTTGTGGTGCGTCGCTCGCGGTGTTTAGCCGGATAGCAACCAAGACGGTCCACCCGCTGGCTGTCACGTTTTGGGGCTTTGTTTTTGGCGGTGCGGTTATGGCGGCTATCGCGGCTCCGTGGCCGGATGTCGCCGCGGCAATGTCGCCACAGCTGCTGCTGCTGTTCCTTGGCTTTGGACTCATCCCCACAGCCGTGGCTTACATCTTATATATGCAGGGTCTGTCCATGGGGCTCGAGACATCGAAAGTTCCCGTCGTAATGTCTTTCGAGACGGTCGTTACCGTACTGGTGGGCATTGGTGTCTATGCCGAGCCCGCCGGCGTGATCAAAGTCCTGGGCATCGTGCTGGTGCTCGCGTCCATCCTGATTATGAACACCGACTTCTCCAAGCTGCGCAACAGTGTGTTTGTCGGTCATGTTGTTGAGAGCATGACCTTTAAGCCCAACGCGTGGTGGACGGAGAAATCGCAGGACATGGATCTGTTTAAGGAGCGCACCGGCATTGCGCTGGAACCCACCGTACAGGAAAGCCCCTGGTACTTCGTGCGATAGAGGATTGCGCGCAGGGTCTGAACTCGGGTTATCCAGCCAGCGCCAGCCTACCCGGCCCCAACGTTTCGAGTACGTTAAACCCGTCAACGGTCGATTTTCACCCGCGAACGGTCTTTATACTAATTAGCAATATCCGCAACGTATAAGACGTTATAATGACCATAACGAAAAGGAGGAGGCAAGATGAATCAGATCATTCTCGCATCTCATGGCGGCCTGGCCGCAGGCGCCAAAGACACGCTCGAGATGGTTCTCGGCGACGTGTCGAACGTCCACGTCGTGTCGCTTGCTCGTGACGACAAGGAGCCCATCACCAATAAGGTGGACGCCATGATCGCCACGTTCAACACGGACGACACCGTCTATGTGCTGACCGATATGCTCGGCAGCTCGGTCAACAACAACATGGTCGAGCTTTCCAAGAACGGCACGAAGTTCACGGTTGTCAGCGGTTTCAACATTCCGCTGGCACTGACGCTCGCTATGAGCCCCGTCCCCGTCAAGGGCGCCGAGCTCGCGGCCCTCATCAACGAGGCCCGCACCGGCCTGACCAACCCCAACGCACCGGTCGAGGCTGCCGCGGCTCCCGCCAAGAAGGCCAAGGCGCCCCGTCACAGCTCCGGTCCCGCCAAGATCGTCCTCGCACGTCTTGACTACCGTCTGCTGCACGGCCAGGTCGTCTTTACCTGGACCACCAAGGTTCAGGCCGAGCGCATCATCGTCGTCGACAACGCTGCCGCCAACGATGACATCAAGAAGGGCGCTCTTAAGCTGGCCAAGCCCCAGGGCGTTCGCCTGAACGTCTTCACCGTCGAGCGTGCCCTCGCCAAGATGGACAAGCTCAACACCCTCGGCGAGCGCGTCATATTCGTCTTTGGCAACACTGCCGAGATGCTGCAGTTCTGCCAGGGCTACAAGCTCGACGCCATCAACCTGGGCGCCACCGCCAACCACGACGGTGCCGATCAGGTCGGCGGCAAGGACAGCTCCGTCTTCCTCGACGCCACCCAGAAGGCAGACGTCAACCAGCTGCTCGACATGGGCATCAAGCTCTACGTCCAGCAGACCCCTACGTATCAGAGCGTCGACATCGACGCCAAGCTGTAATCAACCAGGCTTTTGCCTGACTGAAAGGAGAAGGGTATGAATACGTTCATCAGTGCGGTGCTCGTCGGCCTCGTCGGCGTGTTCTGCATGTGGGACTCCCGCCTGCTCGGTCGTCTTAACTTCGAGCAGCCCCTCGTTGGCGCTACGCTCGTCGGTCTGCTGCTGGGCGATGTGCCCACCGGCCTTGCCGTCGGTGCCGCCGTCGAGCTCGTGTCCATGGGCCTGGTGCAGGTCGGCGCTGCCGTTCCGCCCGATATGGTCCTGGGCGGCATCGTGGCCGCTGCCTTTGCGTGCCTGACCGATGCTTCCGCCGAGACCGCCATGACGATCGCCATCCCGGTCGCCGTCCTGGGTCAGCTCCTCGGCATCGTGTTCCGTTCCATCATCGCCGCCCTCACCCATGTGGCAGATAGCGCGATCGATAACGGAAAGTTCAAGACCGCCTACCGTATGCACATCTGCGCCGGCTCCGGTCTGTACGCCGTCATGTACTTCCTGCCGATCTTCCTCGCCGTCTTTGTTGGCACCGACCTGGTTCAGGCCATCGTCAACATGGTTCCCGAGTGGCTGTCCACTGGTCTTAACGTTTCGACCAAGATCATGACCGCCTACGGCTTGGCCCTGCTGCTCACCATGATGATCAAGAAGGGTATGACTCCGTTCCTGTTCATCGGTTTCCTGCTCGCCGCTTACCTCAACCTGTCCGTCATCGCGGTCGCTCTGATCGGTGTGTGCCTGGCTGTCGTCTTCATGGGCTTCAAGTTCAACGGTTCCCATGCAGCCGCCGGTGTCGATTCCGACTACGATCCGCTCGAAGACGACGAAGACTAAGGAGGAACACACTATGGCAACCGCAACCAAGGACGTGTCCCTGAACAAGAAGGTCAGCCAGTTCTTCTGGCGCTCCTGGGCCATCCAGGCCTCTTGGAACTACGAGCGTCAGATGAACATGGGCTTCCTCTACGGCATGGTTCCCACGCTCGATCGCCTCTATCCGGATGAGTCCGACCCCAAGCAGCTCGCTGCTAAGAAAGAGGCTTACCACCGTCACATGGCGTTCTACAACTGCACCCCGCAGACGAGCGCTTTCATCCTGGGCCTCGCCGCCTCCATGGAGGAGGAGTACGCCAAGGATCCCGAGAACTTCGATCCCGATTCGATCAACGCGGTCAAGACCTCCCTCATGGGTCCGCTTTCCGGCATCGGTGACTCCTTCTTCCAGGGCACCATCCGCGTTATCGCCTTTGGCCTGGGCGTTCAGCTGGCCCAGCAGGGCTCCATCATGGGCCCGATCCTGGCCATGCTCATCTCCATCGTCCCCTCTGTGCTGATCACTTGGTTCGCAGCCAAGATGGGCTATCAGGGCGGCCACGAGTACCTGAGCAAGCTTCAGGGCGGCGACCTCATGGAGAAGCTCATGTATGTCTGCGGCATCGTGGGTCTTATGTCCGTGGGCGGCATGATCGCTACGCTGATCGGCGCCACCACCCCGCTGCAGTTCGCTGAGGGCACCGTCGTTATCCAGGACATCCTGGATGGCATGATGCCCCAGATGATCTCCCTTGGCCTCACTGGCCTTATGTACTGGCTCATCAAGAAGAACGTCAACACCGGTTGGCTTCTCGTGATCGCCATCGTGGGCGGCATCGCCCTCTCCGCGGCCGGCATCCTGGCCTAGTCGCGACCAAGCGTCTAACCGCTTTCCCCGGGGAGCCTGCCTGACATCCCATACCCCAGGCAGGCTTCCATTCCCAAAATGTGACAATGGGACAGCTCCTTTGTCGCATCCTCAACGGGCCGGTGACTCGGTCCAAATCACGGTAACCCTGCGTGCGTCCGGCAAAGTGGCGCCGCAAAAATCGAAAGGAATGTGTCAGATGTACGAGATCGACCTTAACCTCCCTAAGCAGATCGTCGCTGACGTCCTGTCCAACCACGAGATCCACAGCGTCGCCTTCGTCGGCTGCGGCGCTTCCATGTCCGACCTTTACCCCGCCAAGTACTTCCTGGCCAACAACACGGACAAGCTGAACGTTCAGATCTTCACCGCTAACGAGTTCAACTACGACACGCCTTCCTGGGTCAACGAGCACACCTTCGTGATCACCTGCTCCCTCGGTGGCTCCACGCCCGAGACCGTCGAGGCCAACAAGACCGCCAAGAAGCACAACTGCCCGGTCGTCTCCCTCACCAACAAGGCTGGCTCCGCTCTGACCGTCGACGCCGACCATGTCATCGTTCACGGCTTCCACGCCAACTACGCTGCCAAGTGCGAGAAGCCCGGCTATGCCATCGCTCTTGCTGTCGAGATCCTTCAGCAGACCGAGGGCTATGACCACTACGAGGACATGATCACCGGCCTCACCAACGTCTTCGATCTCTGCGAGAACGCTGCTCAGCACTGCAAGAAGCTCGCCAAGAAGTTCGCCGAGGACTTCAAGGACGACAAGATGATCTACTTCATGGCTTCCGGTGCCTCCGAGAAGATGGCTTATTCTCACGCTGCCTTCCTGTTCACCGAGATGCAGTGGATCGACGCCGCCGCCTACAACACCGGCGAGTACTTCCACGGCCCGTTCGAGGTTTCCACCGAGGGTAAGCCCTACGTCTTCTTCATGTCCGATGGCGCTACCCGTCCGATGGACGCCCGCGCCCTCACCTTCCTTGAGCGCATGGGCGCCAAGGTCGCTCTGATCGACTCCAAGGACTACGGCCTGGCCGACGCCGTGCCCGCGAGCGTCGTCACCTACTTCAACCCGCTGCTGCACCTCGCCGTTATGCGCGAGTACGGCAATCAGATCGCCGAGGCCCGTCAGCACCCGCTGACCATGCGTCGCTACATGTGGAAGCTTTCCTACTAATCACAAGTAAGTAGACCTTACGGGTTGATTGAGAGGGGATGGGGTTTGCGCCCCGTCCCCTTTTTGCTTTGGGGGCGTGTCTGTCGCGTCATAAAACCCCAGATAAAACCTACCAAAATAAACCTGTCCCTTTTTGGCAGGTGGGAGGAGATGCGTATGATTAAGGCAGTGCTGTTTGACATGGACGGCGTGCTGGTCGATACCGAGTGGTTCTACAACCGCCGCCGCGTGGCGTTTATGGAAGAGAAGGGGTTCCACTTTGACGAGATTCCCGATCTTTCGGGGTCTAACGAGCCGGCCATTTGGGAGGCGCTGGTGCCCGACGATGTTGAGTTGCGCGAGCGCCTACGCGTGGAGTACAAGCAGGTCTACAGCCCGGACCACCCCGTTCCGTATGCCGAGCTGCTCAACGAGCAGACGGAGCCGGTGATGCGTGAGCTGCATGAGCGTGGCGTGAAGTGTGCCATCGCGAGTTCGTCCTATCGCGAGTTGATCGACGAGCTGGTGGAGATTGCCGGTATCGCCGACGTGCTGGACTACACCATCAGCGGTCACGAGTGCAGTGCGTTTAAGCCCGACCCCGAGATCTACCTGCGTGCCATGGAGGCGCTGGGGGTGGAGCCTGCCGAGTGCCTGGTTATCGAGGACTCGCCTTTGGGCATCGAGGCTGGCAAGCGCTCCGGCGCCCGCGTCCTGGCGCTGCGTCCGCACGAGGGTGTCAACCTCGATCAATCGCGAGCCGATGCCGTTATCGATAATCTGACCGACATTTTGGCCGCTTTGTAGCGTCAATCCGCCGCGAGAAGCACTGATTCACGCGTCTTTTGCTGCGGATTGGCTTAATTTGTCATCTATTTGGATCCGTTTGGCTTCGATTCGGACTAAGTGAGTAGACTTTTTGGTGCAGGACGAGCACAAAGCGCATCTGCTCTAGTAAAACCGCAGGTCACAGGGGTGGCGGTTTTGGGTGTGCTCTGCAGGTCGCGTAAAGTCTACTCACTTGTAATTTGGGCCTTTGGTCGTGGGGTTGCTGGTCCCGCTTTGGTTGTCGAGAGAGGGTGAATTGAAGCGCCCCCGCACGCTCCATGCTACAATCGCGGACATACCCCACAACTACATCTGCCTTCGAAAGGAGCCTGCGTGGCGAACGCCATCGATCAGCTCACGGACCGAGTGCTCGTACTCGGCCGCCTCACCATCGTCCGCCGCGCTATTACTGCCGTGGCGGTCACGATTTCCGCCGTTCTCCAGACATTCCTGATCCAGGCGTTCATTCAGCCCGCCGACTTGCTTCCGAGCGGCCTCACCGGCGTTGCGGTCCTGCTCGATCGCGTTACCTCGCTGGGCGGCGTTCACATCGACATCTCGCTCGGCATGCTTGCGCTCAACATTCCCGTGGCGCTCCTATGCTGGAGCGGCATTAGCAAGCGCTTCGTCATCTTCTCGATGATGCAGGTCGTGCTCTCGTCGCTGTTCCTCAACGTCTTTCACTTCGCTCCATTTTTGGGCGACAAGATTATGCTCATCATTTTTGGCGGCGTGGTCTCGGGTCTGGGCGCTGCCATCGCGCTAAAGTCCGGCGCATCTACCGGTGGCACCGACCTTATCGCGCTGTGGGTCTCCAACCACACGGGCAAGACCATCTGGGGCGTTATCTTTGGTTTCAATTGCTTTATCCTGGCGATCTTTGGCTTTATGTTTGGCTGGGACAACGCGGCGTACTCCATCGTGTTCCAGTTTATTTCGACCAAGACCATCGACAGTTTCTATCGTCGCTACGACCGCGTGACGCTGCAGATTACGACGCGCAAGGCAGACGAGGTCATGACTGCCTACGTAAACCATTTTCAGCACGGCATTAGCTGCGCCGAGGTCGTCGGCGGATACAGCCGCGAAAAGATGTACCTGCTGAACACCGTTGTCTCGACCTACGAGAGCCAGGACATTATCAAGTTGGTGTGCGACGTTGATCCCGGCGCCGTGATCAACGTGTTCCACACGCTCAACTTTGTGGGCGGCTGGTGGGGCGGTCATGTCGACGAGCCCATGCCCACGGCCGTTCCCGATCCCGACAAGCCCGCACGCATGGCCAGCAGGCAGGCGCGCCTCAGCGAACAGGACAGCCTGCAGCAGGATGACGGCAAGTAGGGTATTGGCATTTTGCCGGTCCTGCGCAACCCATCCGAACGAGCCCCCCGAAAGCCCCGTTGCTTTCGAGGGCTCTCGTTTGCCCAGATAAAACCTACCAAAATGAAGCTGTCGCTTTTTGGTAGGGAGGGTGTATCGTTTTATCAATATGAGGTAACATGAAACTAGACGTTATATACGTATTAGAAATTTAGCTATTTTGATAAGAGTGATCAGATATGCCTGCGCCCAAAAATGCACCGCTTTACCAGCAGATTTATGACGAAATCAAGGATGCGATCGAGAAAGGTGTTTATGCACCCAAGGAGCGTATTCCGTCCGAGCTTGAACTAGCCGAGCAGTACGAGGTGAGCCGTATTACGGTGCGCCGCGCTGTCGAGGAGCTGTGCTCCGATGGTTACCTGGTTAAGCAGCAGGGCCGCGGCACCTTTGTCTCCACGCCGCACATCAACCGCCAGTTTCACGCCTCGACGCTGCAGACGTTTACCGCGCTGTGTGCCGGCAACGGCATGAAGGCCGGTGCGCACGTGATCGATCGCCAGATCGTTCCGGCGCGCCAAAACGAGATGGAGTTCTTTGGCCTGCAGAAGGATGCGCTGCTGCTGCATATCAAGCGCGTGCGTACGGCCGACGGCGAGCCCATCTTTGAGGAGAACATCTTTGTGCCGTTTGACGCCTACCGTGAGCTGTTGACGGCCGATCTTGAGGACAAGTCGATTTTTGCCGAGGTCGAGCGTGTTGGCGGAACGCCGATTGTCTCGGTTGGCTACCGTACGGTCGAGGCCGTTCGAGCTAACGCCGAGCAGGCGGCCGAGCTGGGCATTGCTCCGCACGATCCGCTGCTCAACCTGCGTGCCGGCTTTACCGGTCCCGATGACGAGCCGGTTTTGATGGGTAAGCAGTACTACGTGGGATCGCGCTACGTTATGGTGATGTAGGGTTGGTTCCGCCGTTCTAACGAACGGCGGATCGGTCGACGCTGCAAGCCCGCCAGAGCGGCAATCTGCCTTTCAACTTCGGCGGCATGATCAGAAGTTTTGTTCCGCCGTTCTGACGAACGACGGACCTGTCGACGCTGCAAACGCCCCTAAGCGGCAATCTGACGTTCAATCGTCGGTCGCGTACCGAAGTACGCTTCCCTCCTCT